>DHIQ01000209.1:13678-18128 GCA_002403895.1 Candidatus Neomicrothrix sp. UBA4742 | reverse complement strand
GGGTCGGGCCCCTCGTCGGCTTCGACCCCCCGCCTCGATGACGTCCACCTGACGGCGGCCCTCGAAGTCGATGGCCCGCCGTCAGGTGGACGTCATCGAGGCGGGTGATCGAATCCATCAGGAGACCCGACACTGGGACGAGGACGCGGGGCGCACCCGCGCCGGGCGCTCGAAGGAAGGGGCGGAGGACTATCGCTACTTCCTCGAGCCGGACCTGGTGGTGCTCGACCCGTCCCCCGAGTGGGTGGCCGAGATCGCCGCCACCCTGCCCGTGCTTCCCGCGGCGCGCCGAGCCCGACTGGCGGAGGCGGCAGGGGTGAGCCCGGCCGAGGTGACGCTCCACGTCGAGCGGGACCTCGACGAGTTGGCCCTCGCCGCCATCGGCGGCGGGGCCGATCCGGCCCGGGTGCTCAACCACATCGAGCACAACTTGGCCGTCGACGGCGCCTCGGGGCTCGATCCTGAGCACTTCTCGGCGTTGGTGCAGCTCGAGCTCGACGGCATCCTCACCGCCACGCAGGCCAAGCAGGTGCTGGCCGAGATGGTCACCTCGGGTGCGCACCCCGCTGATATTGCCAAGGGGCGCGGGTTCGAAGCCATGGATACGAGCGCACTGGAAGACGTGGTGGATGCGGTGATCGCCGAGAACCCCGGTGACTGGGCCGAGTTCGTGGCGGGGGACGACAAGAAGCGGGGAAAGCTCACCGGGTTCTTCGTGGGCCAGGTCATGAAGGCGAGCAAGGGGCAGGCCGACGGCAAGGCCGTGACCGCGCTGCTGAACCAGCGCCGCACCCAGGCTTGAGGTATCGCCTGGACGGGTCAACGCTCTAGGGTGTCGTCGGGCTGGATCCACGTGACTGGGAGTGAAGATGAAGACCACCAAGGTGTCCGCTATGGCCCTGGCTTGTCTGTTGACGCTGGGCGCGGTGGCGTGCGGGAGCAAGAAGAGTTCCGATGCCGTCAACGCGGACAGCGGCGCCTTCGCCGAGAAGCAGTCCGATTCGGGCGGGACGTCGTCGACCAGCAAGGACACCAGCCTCGCCTCTGGCCTTGATGCCCTCGGTGCATCGGGTGAGTGCCTGCAGACCTCGCTGGCGTACGCCGCCCTGCTCCTGGAGCCGCTCGGCTTCGCCGGTGGTGCCAGCCAGGATGACCTCAACCAGTTCGAGCAGCAGACCCAGGACCTCAAGGCCAAGATCCCCGACGAGATCAAGGGCGAGTTCGAGACGGTGGCCGACGCCTACAAGGCCTACGGTGACGAGCTCAAGGGCTTGGACTTCAGCGACCTACTGAACCCCGACACCCAGAAGAAGCTCGAGGATGCGTCGGCCCAGATCAACAGCCCCGAGGTGAAGGCCGCCCAGGACAAGATCGAGGCCTACTTCAAGGACAAGTGCGGCAACTAGGACAAATCATCGGACAGCAGGTGGTGTGGCGCCCTAGAACAGGGCGATGACGTTCGAGATCCGCACCCTTTCCGAGACGGACTTGGAGGCCACCGTGGCCGTCGATGGTGCCGCCTTCTCCCAGGTCCCGCCCGAGACTGAGCACGCCGGAATCCGGGCCACCACCGACTGGGATCGCATGTTCGGGGCCTTCGAAGGTGACGCACTGCGGGGGATGACGGGCGCCTACGCCGTGGAGGTCACCGTGCCCGGTCCCGTGACCATGGCGACCTCGGGGGTCACGGCGGTCGGGGTGCTGCCGACGCATCGTCGGCGCGGCATTCTCCGCGCCCTCATGGCCCATCAGTTGGACGATGTCGCCGCCCGGGGCGAGTCGGTGGCCATCCTGAACGCCTCGGAGGCCACCATCTACGGCCGTTTCGGGTACGGGATCGCCAGCCGGTCGCGGTCGGTGGCCATCGCCAGGGGCCGTTCGACGTTCGCGTCGCCGGTGAACGAGGGGCTGCCCCTCCGACTGCTGTCCCGGTCCGAGGCGGCCGATCTGGCGCCGGGGTGGTTCGACACCTACCGCCGCCAGAAGCCCGGGGAGATCAACCGTCCTACCACCTGGTGGCCGCTGGTGTTCGGCGAGACCCAGACCTGGAAGGGCGGCGGGGAGATGTTCATCGTCGCCTGTGAGCCAATGGACCCGGCGATTCCCGGCGGGTATGCCATCTACAAGGTGAACCGGGACGGGCCGGCGGGCTCGTGGATCCTCCAGGGGCGCGAGGTCGTGGCCGCCGACCCCGAGGTGGCCGCCGCGCTCTGGCGCTACCTCCTCGACGTGGACCTGGTGGAGACCGTGGAAATGGCGACGAGCGCCGTCGACGACCCGCTGCGTTGGCGCCTGGCCGACTGGGGGGCGATGACCGTCACCGCGGAGCACGACTACCTGTGGGTGCGGATCATCGATGCTGCCGACGCGCTGGCCCAGCGGCGCTACCGGGTCGCCGACGCGCTGGTGGTGGAGATCGTCGACGGCTTCCGGCCGGCCCACGCCGGGTGCTACCGGGTGGAGGGTGATCCCACCGGCGCCGAGGCCGCCCGGGTGGACGCCGAGCCCGACCTGGTACTGGACGTCACCGCCCTCGGCTCTCTGTACCTGGGGGGAACCAGCGCGTCCGTGCTGGCCCACTCAGGCCGGGTCACCGAGCGCACCGCCGGCGCGCTGCGCCGGGCCGATCTGTTCTTCGGCTCGGACGTCGCGCCGTTCTGTGTCACCCCCTTCTGAGCACCTCGGCGAACGCTTGGGGACCGGTCACCGGTGGGAGGTGCCCGCGGTCGACGCGGACGACCGTGGGCGGGCGGGGGAGCCGGGCCAGCATCTCCTCCTGCAGCGCGGCGGGTACCGGCCGATCACGCTGGTTGAGGATGTAGGTCAGCTCCACGGCGGGGGCGGCCAACCACGACACCGGCTGGAAGTAGTGATGCAAGGTGTCGCGGACACAGCGCACCGGGTCGACCACGTAGGCCAGGGTGTCGTCATCGAGCGGCTCGCCGCCGTACGCGCCGCGGAACGACTCGGGATCGGACGGTGGGCCCGGTGTGGTGAGGACGATCCCGTCGCGCTGGGCCTGCTCGACGGCCATGATGACCCCGTCGCGGTGTCTTGGCTGCATGCAGTCGAGCCCACACCCGCCCTCCGGCGGTATCGAGGCGGCGTTGAGCACGACGTGGCTGACCCGATCTCCCATGCCGGCCAGCACGCCGGGGACGACGAGGCCGCCCGACGAGTGGGCCACCACCACGATGGGGTCGTCCAGTTCGGCGGCCTCGATGTCGGCCAGGACCGAGGCCACCTCGAGCTCGACGGTGAGGGTGGCCAGGTCGGCCTGCTTGTCGCCGCGGCCAGGGAGGTCCACCGCCAGGGCGGGTTGGTCGAGATGGGGCAACAGGCGGTCCCAGAATCGGGCGGTGGTGCCGCCCCCGTGAATGAGCACGTAGGCCATGGCGAAACAGGTTGACAGATGGTGGCATCGCGGGTGACACTTCCCGGGATGCATCCGTCGATCCACCTCCTTCTTCTCATGTAGGCGAGTACCCTCCCGCGGTACCCGCCGAAGCTCCTGCGCCTCCGGGCCCGGGAGTTTTTTCGTTTTTCGACTTCTTCGTTTTTCGGACCCCCAACCCATCAGGACGTGAAACCCCGTGCCTCCCATGCCGGCTCGACCCAAGACCATGCCGTTCGATCGCTACCAGCCGTTCGTTCCCCTCGAGATGGCGGACCGCCACTGGCCGGATCGCAAGCTCACCAAGGCGCCAAAGTGGTGCTCGGTGGACCTGCGCGACGGCAACCAGGCACTCATCGACCCCATGGATCCGGAGCGCAAGTGGCGGATGTTCAACACTCTGGTCGCCATGGGCTTCACCGAGATCGAGGTGGGCTTCCCGTCGGCCAGCCAGCCCGACTTCGATTTCGTCCGCCAGCTCATCGAAGCGGATCTGATCCCCGACAACGTGACCATCCAGGTGCTGACCCAGTGCCGCCAGGATCTCATCGAGCGGACCTATGAGTGCCTGGTCGGGGCGCCCCGCGCCATCGTGCACTTTTACAACTCGACGTCCATCCTCCAGCGGCGGGTGGTGTTCGGGTCGGACAAAGACGGCATCACCGCCATCGCCGTCAACGCCGCCAAACTGTGTCGCAAGCTGGAAGCCACTCTGCCCGGGACCGACGTCCGCTACGAGTACTCACCGGAGAGCTACACCGGCACCGAGATCGAGTACGCGGTGGAGATCTGCGACGCGGTGGCCGAGGTGATCGAGCCCACGCCGGAGCGGCCCCTGGTCATGAACCTGCCGGCCACGGTCGAGATGTACAGCCCCAACATCTACGCCGACACCATCGAGTGGTTCCTGCGCACCGTCCGCAACCGGGAGTCCATCGTGTTGTCGCTGCATCCCCACAATGACCGGGGGTGTGCGGTGGCCGCCGCCGAGCTGGGCGTGCTGGCCGGGGCCGATCGGGTGGAGGGCACCCTGTTCGGCAACGGCGAGCGCACCGG
>DHIQ01000209.1:0-13561 GCA_002403895.1 Candidatus Neomicrothrix sp. UBA4742 | reverse complement strand
CGCGGAGCGCATCGAGGGCACGCTCTTCGGGAACGGCGAGCGCACCGGCAACGTCGACGTCGTGACGCTGGCCATGAACCTGTTCAGCCAGGGCATCGATCCCGAGCTGGACATCTGCGACATCGATGCCCTGCGCCGGGTGGCCGAATACTGCAACCGGCTGCCCGTGCACGAGCGCCATCCCTACGTGGGCGACCTGGTCTACACCGCCTTCTCCGGCTCGCATCAAGACGCCATCAAGAAGGGCTTCACCGCTCTGTACGCCGACGCTGAGGCCGCCGGACGGGGCCGCGACTACGAGACGTGGGGGGTGCCCTACCTGCCCATCGACCCGGCCCATGTGGGTCGCACCTACGAGGCGGTGATCCGGGTCAACAGCCAGTCGGGCAAGGGAGGCATCGCCTACATCATGGAATTCGAGCACGGCTTCGCCCTGCCCCGCCGGCTCCAGATCGAGTTCTCCCGCCACATCCAGGCCGTCACCGAGGACACCGGTACCGAGATCAGCCCCACCGACCTGTGGACCGAGTTCACCACGAACTACCTGCCGGAGGACTCAGGGCTGACGCTACGCAGCTACGAGCTGACCATCGACGACGGCGACGTGTCGGAGGTGACCGCCCAGCTGGTGGTGGACGGCGAGCCCCGCACCGTGGTCGGTCGGGGCAATGGCCCCATCGCCGCCTTCGTGGCCGGCCTGGCCGAGGGGTTTGGGGTCGAGCTCGACGTGGTGGACTACCACGAGCACTCGATGGGCTCGGGCGCCGATGCGACCGCGGTGGCCTACGTGGAGACCATCGACCAAGAGGGCCTCACCCACTGGGGGGTGGGGTTGCATCCCAACATCATCAGCGCCTCGCTGCGGGCCGTGCTCGGCGCCGCCCACCTGGCCCGGCAGGACTCGATCACCGACTAGCACCGGTGACGGCCCAGCCGGTCCCCATCCAGCGCCAGCCCAACGTGACGAGCCTGACGGCCATGAACACCGTCAAGGCCGCCCACAGCCAGCCGATGCCGGCGCCGAGGGCCAGGACTGCCAGCGCGCACGGCACGAAGGCGACGAACGAGATGGCCATGGCCCGGGCCAGGAAGCGCAGATCGCCGGCGCCGATGAGGAGCCCGTCGAGCACGAACACGGCGCCGTTCAGCGGCTGGGTGACGGCCACGAACACCAGCAGGAAGCCGCAGACCTCGATGACCGCCGGGTCGGAGGTGAAGATCCGGGGCGCCACCAAATGCAGGGCCAGGGTGACCAGCCCCAGCGCCACGCCGGCGCCGACGCCCCACTCGAGCATCCGACGCCCGGAGCGGCGGGCCGACGCCACGTCCCCGGCACCCAGGTAGCGGCCGATCAGCGCCTGGCCGGCAATGGCCACCGCGTCGAGGGCGAGGGCCAGGAAGCTCCAGATCTCGAAGGCGATCTGGTGGGCGGCCAGGGCCACGGTGCCGATCCGGGTGGCCACGGCGGTGGCCACCAGCAGCGAGCCCCGCAGGGCGGCCGTTCGCACGAACAGGTCACGGCCGACGACGGCCAGCCGGCCCAGGGTGGCGCCGTGGGGCAGGAGCCGGACCTGGTGTTGGCGCACGGCCCGGTGCACCCACCAGATGTACAAGGCGGCGGAGCCGATCTGGGCCAGCACCGTCGACAGGGCCGACGCGCCGAGCCCGTATCCGAACCCGTAGATGAGCACCAGCTCGAGCACCAGGTTGCCCACCGCCGAGGCGACGGCCACCACCAAGGGCGTGGTCGTGTCCTGCAGGCCGCGTAGGTACCCGGTGCCGGCCAGCACGATGAGCGTGGCCGGCACCCCGAACAGGCTGACGCGCAGATAGACCAGGGCGTAGTCGCGCACCGCGCCGGTGGCACCCAGTACGGCCACGAGCGGCCCGGAGAAGATGAGGCCGACGACGATGAGCACGAGGCCCACCGCGAAGGCCAGCCACATGCCCTGTACCGCCTCGTGGGCGGCGTCACCCGGTCGCTCGGCCCCGAGTAGGCGCGCCACCGAGGCGGTGGTGCCGTAGGCCAAGAAGATGAACAGGGAGTAGCCGATCAACAAGATGCTGCTGGCCACGGCCAGGCCGGCGAGCTGGTCGGTGCCGAGATGACCGACCACCGCGGTGTCGGTGAGGATGTAGATGGGCTCGGCCACCAGGGCGCCGAGGGCCGGTAGCGCCAGGCGGAGGATCTCCCGGTCGTGGGGATCGCGCCGGAACGGTGAACGGGACGCCCCGGCGCCCGGCTCGGTCAGGCCACGTCCTGGCGGGAGAGGCGCCGGGTGGCGTAGGCCAGGGCCACCAACGCCACCGCCACGGGCACCAGCCAGCGCCACGGCGAAGCGATGTCGGTGACACGGAATGTCTCGCCGGTGATGTGGGACAGGACCGAGCGCGCGTAGGTGCGCACCGCCAGGCGTGAGGCGGTGTTGTTCCCGGTGGCGACGAAGCCCTCCCACACGAAGATGTAGAGCAAGCCCCACACCGTGGCCCGCTTGACCCGTAGGCCCAGGGCCACGAATAGCCCGATGTAGGCCACCATCGAAACGGTCACGCCGGCCACCGTGCCGACCACCAGGGAGCGCCCGCCACCAGTCAGCGCGGCGCTGATCACGAGCGGGATGGTGACGATGGGCCAGGTCACGGTGAACGAAGCGAGGGCGGCGGCGGCCACGATCTTGGCCCGGGCAACGGGGCGGAGCCAGAGATAGACGAGGGTGCCGTCCTCGTTGGGGTCACCCAGCGAGGCCGAGGCGAACACCAGCGTGGCCACCGGCACCAGCAGGGAGAGGCCGAAGCCGTTGATGAACCGCGTGCCCTGGCGCAGCGCGTCGTGCAGGTGGGCGTGGCCGATGGCGAAGCCGACGAACACGCTGACCAGGCCGAGGGCGCTGAGCCCGATCACCCGGGTCCGGGTCACCTGGCTGGTCAGCATGAGCCGGTACAGGCTCATGACCGCCCCCGGAGTGCGGGGGGTGGGATGGCGGCGGGGGGCGCGGATTTCGGTCATCGGCCCACCAGGTAACGAAAGACGCTCTCGAGGTCGTCGTCGAGCGGGGTGACTTCCCACAGGTGGGCGTCACTGCGTTGGGCGGCGGCGGCCACGCAGCGGCGGAAGCGGGCCACCTGGTCGGTGTCCACGATGACGGTGTCGGCGCCCTCGAGCCGCACGGCCAGGGCGGCCTCAGCGTCGAGCAACGCGGTGGCCAGCACCCGGGGCCGGTCGCTGCGGACCCGCACCCGGTGGGGGCGGTCGTCCATCAGCTCGCGGATGGCATGGAAGTCGCCTTCGGCGGCGAGGCGGCCCTGCACCATGACCAGCACCCGGGAGCCGAACCGCTCCACCTCGTCGAGCACGTGGCTGGACACGATGACGCAGCGGCCATCCTCGCCGAGGCGCTGGAACAGGTTGATCATATGCAGGCGCTGGCGGGGGTCGAGGCCGGTCAGGGGTTCGTCGAGGACGATCACGTGGGGCTGGTGCACGATGGCCTGAGCCACCTTGACCCGCTGGCGCATGCCCTTGGAATAGGTGGAGGTGGGACGGCGGTCGGCGGGATCCAACTCGACCACGCCGAGGGCGAGGGCGGCCGCCCCGTCGGGGTGACCGAGGCCATGGAGCACGGCGGCGAGACGCACGAACTCGAAGGCGGTCAGCGTCTCGAAGGTGACCTCCTGTTGGGGCACCAGCCCGATGTGGCGGGCCAGGCCCAGGTCGCGCCGGGGGTCCCCACCGAGGACGCGCACGGTGCCGCGTGCCGGTCCGGTCAGCCCACACAGCATCCGCAGAATCGTTGACTTGCCGGCCCCGTTGGGGCCCAACAGGGCGGTCACGCCGGGCCCCACCTCGAACGAGATGTCGGAAACGGCGACGAGGTCGCCGAACCATTTGGAGACGCCGTCGACCTCGATCATGGGCTCGATCGTGGTCATCGCGTCACCCGGATGCGCTGGTAGCGGGTCCGCACGAACAGGGCGCAAAGCGCAGTGAAGACGAGGTAGGCGATGACGAGCGAGCTCGTGGGAACGGAGGCCGAGCTCGACCAGATCTTGCCCGCTGGTTCGCCGAAGAGGCGGGCCACCAGCTCGATGGGGAGGTAGGGCAGGTTGAACACGAACAGCGTCTTGGACCCACCGGCGTTGATGAGGGCCTCGGTCACCACGATGGAGCCGAGGCTGATCAGGATGAAGGCGGCTGAGGCGGCGGCCCGACGGGTGGTGGTGCTGGCGATGGCCAGGGTCATGGCCAGTGGCAGCACGGCCGCGATGATGCCGGCCACCACGACCCGCCACGCCACGGCCACGAAGCCCCCGACGCCGTCGGGCCCGACGCCGGCGATGGTGCGGGCGATGAGCATGAACAGCGGGGGACCGAGGGTGACGATGGACAACACGAAGCCCACCGCCGCGGCCTTGGCCATCAGGTAGGTGTCACGGCGTAGCGGGGAGGCCAGGTAGAGCCCGATCATGCCGGTCCGGCGGTCGGTGCACAGCACCTCGGGGGCGCTGAAGGCGGCAAACACCTCGATGGCGGCCCAGATGAACAGGTAGTACTCGCCGTAGGAGGGGAGGACGTCATTGATGTCGACGCCTTCGGTGGCGAAGCGGTCCTTCAACAAGACCGCCACGCCGACGAACACGATGGCCGGCACGTAGGCGAAGAAGATGGTGAGGAAGGGCAGGACCTTGGTCCACACGTTGCGCTTGAGGCCGAGGACGCGCTGCACGCTGTGACGGATGAGGCTGCGCATGGCCCCGCGGGCCCCCCGCCGCGGTCCCTCGTAGGGGCGGTAGCCGCGGTCGAGGATGCGAGCGGTGCCCGGGGCGCTCAAATCAGTCGTGGGATCGGTTGTGGGGTTTGTCACGTGCCCACCTCCAGGAACACATCCTCCAGGCTCACGGTTCGATCGGTGAGTCGGCGCAGGCCGGCCCCGCTGGTGACGAGGGCGTCGCGCACGACGTCGTAGAGGTCCAGGTCGCCGCCCGTCGGGCGGGTCACCACCACTCGCATGCCGGCTACCGCCACCTCGAGCTGGCGGCCTCGCAGCACGGTGGCCAGCTCGTCGGGCCGGCTGTCGACCTCGATGAGCAACCCCCGGTCGGCGCCGGTGAGCTGGTCGATGGGGCCGGAGGCCACCACCTGGCCACCGGCCAGGATGATGGCCGAGTCGCACACCCGCTCGACTTCTTCCAGCAGGTGCGACGACAAGATGATGTCGATGCCGAACTCGGTGCCGATCCGGCGGATCAGGGCCAGCATGTCGTCGCGCTGGACGGGGTCGAGGCCGTCGGTGGGCTCGTCGAGCAGCACCAGGTGGGGATCGTGGGCGATGGCCTGGGCCAGCTTCACCCGCTGGCGCTGGCCAGTCGACATGGTGCCGAGGGCGCGGAAGCGTTCCTCGCCCAGGCCCACCTGCCACAGGGCGTCGCTGGCCCGGCCGGTGGCCTCACGGAACGGCAGCCCGTGCACCTCGGCGATGTGGCGCACGAGGTCCTGGGCGGTGGTGTCCGGCGGCAGGGTGTGGTGCTCGGGGGAGTAGCCCACCCGCTCACGTACCGTGGCCCCCGCCTTCACCGGGTCGAGCCCGAGCACCTGCAGGCTGCCCTGGTTGGGCCGGTGCAGCCCCAGCACCATGCCCAACATGGTGGTCTTGCCCGCCCCGTTGCTGCCCAGCAGGCCGGTGATGCCCGGGCGCACGGTGAACGAGGCGCCGCTGAGCACCGGGGTGGAGCCCCACCGCTTGACCAGGCCTGTCCCTACGACGATCCCGTCTCCGGTTCCGGTATCGCTGTGGTGGGTCATCGCCGCCCGAGCGTAACCTCTGACCCCATGAGCAACGGCCACGATGTCCCCACCGCTTCCAACCCCATGAAGCCCCGTTCCTTCGAGGTCACCGACGGGTTCGAACGGGCCCCGGCCCGGGCGATGCTGCGGGCGGTGGGGATGACCGACGACGACTGGGACAAGCCCCAAATCGGAGTGGCCTCGTCGTGGAACGAGGTGACCCCGTGCAATCTCCCCCTGGACCGGCTGGCCAAGCGGGCCAAGGAGGGGGGGCGGGCGGCGGGCGGGTTCCCGTTCGAGTTCAACACCATCGCCGTGAGCGACGGCATCTCCATGGGTCACGAGGGCATGCGCGCTTCGCTGGTGAGCCGTGAGGTGATCGCCGATTCGGTCGAGACGGTGATGCACGCCGAGCGCTTCGATGGTCTGGTGACCTTCGCCGGCTGCGACAAGTCCCTTCCCGGCATGCTCATGGCCGCCGCCCGGCTCAACCTGCCGGCGGTGTTCCTCTACGGCGGGTCGATCCTGCCCGGCCAGCGCAACGGGGTGGCCCTCGACATCGTCAGCGTGTTTGAGGCGGTCGGGGCGTGCGCGGCAGGCACCCTGACCGAGAACGAACTGGGCGAGATCGAGATGGCGGCGTGCCCCACCGAGGGGAGCTGCGCCGGCATGTTCACGGCCAACACCATGGCGTCGGTGGGCGAGGCGCTGGGCATGTCCCTGCCCGGCTCGGCATCGGCTCCGGCCGTTGATCGACGCCGTGACGACTTCGCCTACGCCTCCGGCCAGGCCGTGATCCGGATGCTGGAGATGGGATTGCGGCCCCGCCAGATCATGACCAAGGACGCGTTCGAGAACGCCATCGCGGTGGTCATGGCCCTGGGCGGCTCGACCAACGCGGTGTTGCACCTGTTGGCCATCGCCAACGAGGCCCGGGTCGACCTGCGACTGGACGATTTCAACGCGGTGGCCAAGCGGGTGCCCCACATCGCCGACACCAAGCCCCACGGCAGATACCACATGATCGACATCGATCGCATCGGCGGCATCCCGGTGGTCATGCTCGAGTTGCTCGACGCTGGGCTGTTGCACGGCGACTGCCTGACCGTGACCGGAAAGACGGTGGCGGAGAACCTGGCCGACCTCGATCCGCCCCGACCCGACGGCGACGTGATCCACGCGCTGGACGATCCCATCCACGCCGTCGGCGGCATCGCCGTGCTCACCGGTTCGATGGCCCCCAAGGGCTCGGTGGTGAAGGTGGCGGGCCTCGACATCGACCGCTTCGAGGGGGTGGCCCGCGTGTTCGACGGCGAGGACGGCGCCATGGAGGCGATCCTGGCCGGCACGATCAACGCCGGGGACGTGGTGGTCATCCGCTACGAAGGGCCCAAGGGAGGCCCCGGCATGCGGGAGATGTTGGCCGTCACCGGCGCCATGAAGGGTGCGGGGCGGGGAGCTGACGCGGCGTTGATCACCGACGGTCGCTTCTCAGGCGGGACCCATGGGTTCTGCATCGGCCACGTGGCCCCCGAAGCCGTGGACGGTGGGCCGATCGCCTTCGTGGCGGAAGGCGACCGCATCGTGATCGATGTGGTGAATCACACCATCGACCTCCTGGTCGACGAGTCCGAGCTGGCGGCCCGCCGGGCCGACTGGAAGCTGCCCCCGCCCCGCTACACCGCCGGGGTGCTGGCCAAATACGCGGCACTGGCCCAGGGCGCCGAGCGCGGCGCCATCACCGAAGCCTGATTCGAAGCCCGTTTTTTCCTTTTCTCGCGGCCGGGTTGTGCCGATGAGAGATGGTGGGTACGCGTGGACGCAAGTCCGAGAGGGAGTTCCAGGACGTTCTCGAACGTGCCGTGCAGGGCGACGGGGACGCCTTCGCCGCCATCTGGTGTGCCTTCAACCCGCCCCTCATCCGGTTCCTGCGGGGACTGGCCGACAACGAGGACGCCGTGGATGTGGCCTCCACCGTGTGGTTGGAGGTGGTGCGGGGACTCGACCGGTTCGAAGGCGCCGAGTCCGGCTTCCGGGCGTGGCTGTTCACCATGGCCCGCCATCGCCTGATCGACCTCAGCCGGTCCCGCGACCGGCGGCCCCAGCTCGTGTCCGGCGGCGACGAGCCCCAGGTCACCGACGACCACATCCCCGGCCCAGAAGGGCTGATCGAGCAGGATTGGTCGACCGAGCAAGCGGTGGCATTCATCGGTTCGCTGCCCTCCGACCAGGCCGAGGTGCTGCTGCTGCGGGTGGTGGCCGACCTCGACGTGGCCACCGTGGCCGAGATGCTCGGCAAGCGTCCAGGCACGGTGCGGGTGCTGGCCCATCGAGGCCTCAGACGGCTGGCCGAGCAGCCCGGTGCCTACCCCTCGATGGACAGGCGGGTAACGCGATGACGCCTCTGAACGGTGATAACCCCGAGACCCCGGTCCCCGTCCGTGAGTCCGGTCCACGAACCTGGCCGTCGATATGGTGTAACGGCGGGAGGATAGGCTACGCTACTCACAGTAGGGCTACGACTCCTCTCTGTGGTTTTTTCGTAGCGATCGCCATGGCTCTCAGGACCGGACAACCCAGGCAGTCGGATCCCCGGCGGTGCGGCGGTGATTCCGGCGCGGCCCTGGCGGAGTTCGCGCTGGTGCTGCCGTTCCTGGCCATCTTCGTCTTCGGGGTGATCGACCTCGGTCGGGCGTACTCGTTGAAGAGCCGGCTGGCCAACATGGCCCGTGAGGGTGCCTTCTACGCCCAGTACGCCCCCTCCAATGTGACCGGGTGCACGCCGACCAACATCACCGATGTCGCCCTCAAGGAGGACCCCAACGCGAGCGGGGCCACGGTGGTCGTGACCAATGGGGTCACCGGGGTCGCCATCGTGAACTCGTGCGGGGCGAAGCCTGTGCCCGGCACCCAGATCAGGGTGACGGTGTCGTCCCAGATGAAGATCCTCACGCCGCTCATCGGGGCGATGATCGGGGACACGGTCAACGTGAGCAGTTCGACCAACGTGCAGGTCCAGGGATGATGCGCGACCTGAGGCCCATCACGCGGTTGCGGGGCGACCAGGGAGCGGTCCTGCTCGAGGCCGCCTTGGTGATCCCGCTGCTCTTCACCCTGCTCATGGCCCTCTTCGACTTCGGCCTCCTCGAGTTCAGGCAGTCGCAGCTCTCGTCGGCGGCGCGCGACGGCGCCCGCGCCGGGATCATCACCTGGCAGGATGCGGACATCGGTACCTACTCGGGGGGTAGCTGCCCCGCCGTTTCCCTCATCTCCCCCGTCACGTCGGCCTCGTTCAAGTCGATCTGCGACGCGGTGCTCAAGCGACTGGTCGGCTCCACGGTCACCAGCATCACCGCCAAGTGCTACGTCGGTTCCACCAACACGGTGCAGCCCTGCACCAGCGCCGTGGTGACCGAAGGCCTCGACGGCCTCCAGGTCACCGTGACCATGCTGTACAAGCCCACCACCCCGGTGGGCCAGACCTTCCTCGGTACGTCCAAGACCTACACCGCTTCGGCCCGGATGGTGATCCAGTGAATACAGGAATGAACGCACGACTCAAGCCGCTGGCCGGTTACCGCCTCAGCGGCAGGCGACGCCACGGTGACGAGGGCATCACCATCGTGTTCGTGGCCCTCGCGATGGTGGCGGTGTTGTTCATTGCCGCCCTGGTCATCGACGGGGGCGTGGCCTACGTCTCGCACCGCCACTCGCAGAACGAGGCCGATTCGGGGACGATGGCCGGAGTGCGGGTGTTGGAGCAGCTGAAGTTCTATCCGGTGTGTTCGATCACCGTGCCCGCTCCGTGCACGAACTTCACCTCGACCTCGCAGATCCGGCCCGTGATCATGCAGGTCGCCCAGAAGAGCGGGGCCGACACCACCGCCGGCGCGGTGACCTGCTACCTGCTCGACGCCAACAAGAACCGCGTCGGCCTCGAGTTCTGCGACTCGGGCGTGAACCCCACCGCCGCTGACCTGGCCGCGGCTTCTGGGGTCGAGGTGAAGGCCCGCCAGACCAAGAACACCTTCTTCGCCGGTACCGCCGGCTTCGACAGCACGCCGGCCAGCAGCGCGGCCAAGGCCTTCATCTCCAACTTCGTCGGCGGGACGGGCTCGCCCTTCATCGTCTGCGGCGTCCTCGGCGCCCACGCCAGCGACGCGCAGCCCCTCGCCTGGGCCTACAACCTGGTGACTCCGAACAGCGGGGGCGGGTACAGCCTTGTGCCCGGCGCGGCCGGACAGTACTACCAGATCCAAGGCTCACAGAACCCGACCTGTGGGGCCGGCAGCGACACGTTCAAGGGCAAGGGCGACGGCAAGAAGCTCGATGCCCTCCCCATCGACACCGGCATCACCACCGGCAATGGTTTCCAGAACAACATCCAGCTCTCGGTGGCCGGGCTCATCCCTTGCAAGGCGGGAGACACCGTGTTCAACGGCTGCGGGATGCTCATCCCCATCGCCGATTCGGCCAGCGGATCCGGCAATGGCACCAAGATGCACGTGGTGACCTGGCTGGCCTGGCAGGTGTGGGGCAGCGGCAACAGCTACACCTTCGTCGGCAGCAGCTTTGACCCGCTGGGGTCGAGCTGCGGGAACCCGATCTCTCCCGGCGGGGCCATGAAGTACTGCGGCAAGCTGCTCGGGATGGCCTCGGTGACCGGCGGGACCGGCGGCGGCCCGGGCACGCTCGGCCAGCTCCACGTGCTGCGCCTGTCCGAGTGATCCTGTCCCGTGATCCGGGTTGCCGACGCGCCGTCGAACGTGGCAGGCTGTCAGGCATGATGAGAGTCCGCACCGATCTTCTTGTGGTACCCAGCTAGCGCACGCCGTCCTTCCCCCGCGTGCACCTCGGCCTCCCCAGCGGGAGGTCGCTTTCGTTTTCCGAACACGAGCCAAGGAACCTGCGATGAAACTCGATGGTGGTCAAGCCCTCATCAAGAGCCTGGAGATGGAGGGTGTCGAAACGATCTTCGGCCTGCCCGGTGGCGCCATCTTGCCGGTGTACGACCCGATCATCGACTCGCCGATCCGCCACATCCTGGTGCGCCACGAACAAGGCGCCGGCCACATGGCCGAGGGCTACGCCCATGCGACCGGCCGGCCGGGCGTGGCCATGGTCACCAGTGGGCCGGGGGCCACCAACATCGTCACCCCGCTGGCCGATGCCTTCATGGACTCGGTGCCGATGGTGGTGATCACCGGCCAGGTGCCGACGTCGTCGCTGGGGACCGATGCCTTCCAGGAGGCCGACATCACCGGGATCACCATGGGCGTCACCAAGCACAACTTCCTGGTGACCGAGGCCGCCGACATCCCCCGCACCATTCGCGAGGCCTTCCACATCGCCACCACCGGTCGGCCCGGGCCGGTGCTGGTCGACATCCCCAAGGACATCGTCGATCCGAACAACCCCCGCTCGGCCATGGACTGGTACTGGCCCGACGCGGTGGACCTGCCCGGCTACCACCCGGTGACCATGGGCGACCCGGCCATGATCCGCCGGGCGGCCGAGCTGATCCTGGCGTCGGAACGCCCGGTCATCTATGCGGGTGGGGGCATCTTGAAGGCGCGGGCGGCCGAGGCCTTGCGGGCACTGGCCGAGCGCTGCGAGTTGCCGGTGGTGACCACGCTGATGGCCCGGGGCGCCTTCCCCGACGACCACTCCCTGTGCCTGGGTATGCCCGGCATGCACGGCAACTACACCGCCGTCACCGCCATGCAGCAGTCGGACCTGCTCATCGCTCTGGGCAGTCGCTTCGACGATCGGGTCACCGGCAGGCTCGACGGCTTTGCCCCTGACGCCAAGATCATCCACGTGGACATCGACCCGGCCGAGCTGGGCAAGGTTCGCCAACCCGACGCCGGCATCGCCGGGGACTGCCGGCTGGTCATCGAGGAGCTGCTGGTGGCCATCGCCGAGCTGGGCGGGCCCGAAACCCAGCCCGACCGCTCGGCTTGGCGCTCCACGTTGAGCGGGTGGCAGGAGACGTTCCCGCTGAGCTATGAGATGAACGAGCCGGGCGAGCTGCTGAAGCCCCAGTTCGTGCTCGAGACCCTGCGCGACTCCACTCCCGAGGACTGCATCGTGGCGTCGGGCGTGGGGCAGCACCAGATGTGGACCAGCCAGTACTGGAAGTTCAACCACCCCTACACGTGGATCAACTCCGGTGGCCTGGGCACCATGGGGTTCGCGGTGCCGGCGGCTATCGGGGCCAAGGTCGGCCGCCCGGACCGCATGGTGTGGGCCATCGACGGCGACGGCTGCTTCCAGATGACGGCCCAGGAGTTGGTGACCGCAGCCAGCGAGCGGATTCCGGTGAAGATCGCCATCCTCAACAACGCCTACTTGGGGATGGTCCGTCAGTGGCAGGAGATGTTCTACGAGGAACGGTACTCGGAGGTGTACCTGTCGCCGGACCTGCCGGACTACAAGATGTGGGCCGAGGCCATGGGGTGCATCGGGATGCGGGTCGAGTCGCCCGAAGAGGTCCAGCCCGCCATCGACAAGGCCAATGAGATCGACGACCGCCCGGTGGTGATCGACTTCCGGACCGACGCGCGCGAGAAGGTGTATCCGATGGTGCCGCCGGGCAAAGCCAACAGCGAGATCGTGGTCGATCCGGCCCTGGGTCAGGGAGGGCGATGATGGGTTCGGACGCCAAGCAGCACATCCTCACCGTGCTGGTGGAGAACAAGCCGGGGGTGCTGGCCCGGGTGGCGGGGCTCTTCGCCCGGCGGGGCTTCAACATTTTCTCGCTGGCCGTGGCGCCGACCGATGACGAGCGCTTCAGCCGGATCACGGTGACGGTCGACGTGGAGTCGGCGCCGCTCGAGCAGATCATCAAGCAACTCGACAAGTTGGTGAACGTGGTGGGCATCGACGAGCTGGCGCCAGAAGCAGCGGTCGAACGCGAGCTGTTGTTGGCGACGGTGTCGGCCCCGACGGAGACTCGCAGCCGGGTGGTCGAATTGGTGGGCCAGTTCGAGGGTCGTATCCTTGGCGTCGGCTCGAACGAGGTGACGGTCAGCCTGGATGGTTCGCCGGCCAAGGTCGATGATTTCGAACGACTCCTCCGGGAGTTCGGGATCGTGGCCTTGCAGCGCACCGGCCGGGTGGTCTTGCCGAAACTCGACGAGCTACCCGCTGAGGCATCGTCCTGACGCCGTCGCCCCGCACTTCCGACTCATCCAGGAGCAATCCCGTGGCCAACGTGTTCTACGAAAAAGATGCCGACCGATCGCTGATCGCCGACCGGAAGGTCGCCGTCATCGGCTACGGCTCGCAGGGTCATGCCCATGCGCTCAACCTCAAGGATTCGGGCATCGACGTCCGCATCGGGCTGCGTGACGGCTCCGCCTCGACGGCCAAGGCCGCGGCTGCCGGTCTCAAGGTCATGTCCATCGCCGACGCGGCGGCCGAGGCTGACGTCATCATGATCCTGGCGCCCGACACCGAGCAGAAGGCCATCTACGAGGCGTCGATCGAGCCCAACCTCAACGACGGTGACGCGCTGTTCTTCGCCCACGGCTTCAACATCCGCTTCGGTCGCATTGTGCCGCCCGCCGGTGTCGACGTGGTCATGGTGGCGCCCAAGGGACCGGGCCACCTCGTGCGCCGCACCTATGAAGAGGGCGGCGGGGTCCCCTGCCTGGTGGCGGTGGAACAAGACGCCACGGGCCTGGGCCTGGGCCTGGGCCTGGCCTATGCCGATGCCATCGGCGGGGCTCGCGCCGGGGTGATCGAGACCACCTTCACCGAGGAGACCGAGACCGA
>DHIQ01000115.1:4089-11545 GCA_002403895.1 Candidatus Neomicrothrix sp. UBA4742 | reverse complement strand
CGACCGTGGCGACCGTGGCGACCGGGGCGATCGGGGCGATCGCGGTCGGGCTGACGGGCCGCCGCCGCGTCCCGATGCGCCGCCGCCGGCTGCCGGTGACGAGATCCTCGAACTGACCGTGATCGACCAGGTCGAGAATGGTGTCGTCGTCGAGGAGATCGTGATCGAAGACGTCCTTGTCGAGGCGGGTGACGAATAGATGAAGGTACTTCTGCGTTCCGACGTGGGCGGTGTCGGCAAGAAAGGCGACATCGTCGAAGTGACCGATGGCTTCGGCCGCAATTTCCTCGTGCCCAAGGGCTATGCCATCAAGGCGACCAAGGGTGGCGAGGACCAGGCCAAGGCCATGCGTCGCTCGCGCGACGTCAAGGACGCCGCCGATCGCGGCGCGGCTGAGGAGATCGCCAAGACCCTGGTGCCGGCCGTGATCACCATCGCGGCCAAAGCCAGCGGCGAAGGCAAGCTCTTCGGCTCGGTGAGCGAGGCCGACGTGGTCAAGGCCGTCCAGGCCCAGACCGGTGTGGCGCTCGAGCGACGCTCCATCTCCATGGACGAGCACATCAAGACGGTGGGTACGCACAGCGTCCCGGCCAAGCTCCATAACGACGTGCAGTTCCAGATCACCCTCGAGGTCGTGGCCAGCTGATCCGGCCACCATCGAGTCGTACCGGGAGGCGCCGGCCCCACCGGCGCCTCCGTTCCGTTTTGGCCGACTATCACCCTCGCTGTCATACCCCCTCTTTAGGCTGGGTCGGCATGGTGACCATGCGCCGGTTAGCACATTTCCGACCCCGTGCAACCCCCACAGGCCAGGCTCGGTTTTCCACACTCTGTCCCCAGGCAACTCCCCAGAAGTATCGGGGTTGTTCCCCTTCCAATCCCCAGGACGCATCCGCCACTGTGGAATCCCCATGAGTGACTACGTCGACGCCGCCCCCTCGAGCCGCCCCAGCGGTTCGGTGCGATCTTTGCCCAACAATCTCCAGGCGGAAGAATCCCTCCTGGGCGCGATGCTCCTGTCGCGGGACGCGATCGCCGTGGCGTCCGAGCTGTTGGGGGCCGACGATTTCTACAAGCCGGCCCACGGTCACATCTACGACGCCATCACCACCCTGAACGCGGCGGGCGAGCCCGCCGACCCGGTGACGGTGGCCGACGAGTTGCGGCGCGCCGGGTTGCTCGACGCCATCGGCGGCCCGGCCACGCTGGTCACCCTCCAGAACGGCACGCCGGCCACGTCCAACGCCGGTCGCTACGCCAAGATCATCGAGGAGCACGCACTGTTGCGGCGACTCATCCGGGTGGCGGGCGACATCGCCGAGATGGGCTACGACCTGCCCGACGACGTGACCAAAGTCGTCGACTTGGCCGAGTCGATGGTGTTCGAGGTGGCGCAGCGTCGGGTCACCGACACCATGGACGAGATCCACAACCTGCTTGACGCCAACCTCGATCGGCTCGAGCAGCTCTACGAGCGGGGCCAGTCGATCACCGGTCTCCCCAGTGGCTTCGCCGACCTCGACGAGTTGCTCTCTGGCCTCCAGCCCAATGCTCTCCTCGTGCTCGGGGCCCGCCCGTCGGCTGGTAAGACCGCACTGGCGCTCGGCATCGCCACCCACGCCGCCCTCGAAGCCCAGCGTCCCGTGCTGCTCTTCTCGCTGGAGATGAGCAAGCTGGAGCTGACCCAGCGCATGCTGTGCTCCGAGGCCCGAGTCGACTCGAAGCGGGTCCGCAACGGCAACCTCAACGAAGCCGACTGGCAGAAGATCGCCCACGCCACCGGCCGCCTGGCTGAGGCCCCCATCTGGATCGACGACAACCCCAACCTGACCATCATGGAGATCCGATCCAAGGCCCGGCGGCTCAAGGCCCGCACCGGGGACTTGGGGCTGGTGGTGGTCGACTACCTCCAGCTCATGACCGGCCGCTCGAAGGCCGAGAACCGCCAGGTCGAGGTGTCGGAGATCAGCCGTGGCCTCAAGATCCTGGCCCGTGAGCTCGAATGCCCGGTGCTGGCGCTCTCGCAGCTCTCGCGCGGCCTGGAGATGCGCCAGGACAAGCGGCCGATGCTGGCCGACCTGCGCGAGTCGGGGTGCCTTACGGCCGATACGCGCATCACCCGGGCGGACAACGGTTGCCAGGTCACGATGGGCGAGCTCCGGGCCTCAGGCGAGGAACACGTCCCGGTGTGGACCCTCAACGAGCACTACCGGCTCGTGCAAGGCGAAATGACCAAGGTCTTCCCCAGCGGCGTCAAGACGGTCTACGAGCTGATGCTGTCGTCGGGGCGTTCGGTGAAGGCCAGTGCCAACCACCCCTTCCTGGCCCTAGAGGGCTGGTTCCCGCTCGAGAAGCTGGACGTCGGCGACTGCATCGCCGTGCCCCGGGCTGGTCGGTGGCCCGCGCCCGTCGGGGCTGACGAGGTGGCTGACGACACGGTGCCGCGCGAACTGTGGAGCTATATCCGCAAATGCCTGCCCCACCACGGGCTGACCCTGGCTGATGTCGAGGACAGGCTCGGCGTCGAGAATTTCGTGGAGACCTTTTACGCCAACCCACTCACGCGGACGCAGATCGCCAACCTGGCCCGGGTCGTTCCCGACCCGTTGCTGGCCGACCTGGCCCGCAGCGATGTCCGGTGGGACACGATCGTCGGCATCACCGAACTGGGCGACGAGCCCGTGTTCGATGCCACCGTTCCCGGTACCCACAACTTCGTGGCTGACGGCATCGTCGTGCACAACTCCATCGAACAGGACGCCGACGTGGTGATGTTCATCTACCGCGACGAGGTCTACAACCCCGATTCACCTGACCGGGGCACCGCCGAGATCCTGGTCAGCAAGCACCGCAACGGCCCCACGGGCATGGTGCGCCTGGCCTTTTTGGACCACTACACGAAGTTCGCCAACATGGCCAAGGGCGTCTAGAAGCCCCAGGGGGCAGGGTTTCACTCGGTTCACATGACGGCGACCGGATGCTCGCTCGTCCACAGGATGTGTACCTCCCTGCGGGCGAAGCGCCAACCGTCAGGCGTCCGGGCGTAGGCATCGTGGTAGCGGATGGTGAGAACCAGGTCGGTGGCGCCGTCGTCGCCGTCGCTGACGTGGTGCGCCCGACACCCGGCTTCGCCGATGGCCCCGTCCCCGTCGATGTCACACCAGTGGTGGCCTACGACGTGGAGGGTGTGGCGGTATCGGCCCAGGCGCTCGGGGATCTCGGCCAGGCGGGCTGCGCCGGTATAGACCGCCGGTTCGTCTTCCCCGCGATGGGCTGACAGCGTGGCGTCGGGAAGGAACAGACTGACGAACCGCTCGACGTCCCGTGTGTCAGCGGCTGCTGCGTACGCGTCGACCAGCGCTCGCAGCACCTGGCGGTCGGCATGGTCTTGCGCCAGCACCTCCGTCCCCATGGCGCCACCCTAGACATCCCGGTGGATGATTTTGACCGGCCCCGGTGTTCACCACCGTGACGCTGCCCCGGCGCTCCTCCAAATGCTCTGAAAGGTTGTCGTGAAGGTCGAGATCTGGTCCGACGTCGTTTGCCCCTGGTGCGCGATCGGCAAGCGCCGATTCGACAAGGCGCTTGAGCGTTTCGACCACCGCGACGAGGTCGAGGTGGTGTGGCGCAGCTTCGAGCTGGACCCGTCGGCGCCACCGGTGCGCGGCGGCGTGCTCGTCGACCACCTCGCTCACAAGTACGGCATGTCGCGGGAGCAGGCCGTGGCCAGTCAAATGCGCCTAACCGCGCTGGCCGAGGTGGAGGGACTCGAGTTCGACTTCGGTCGGGCCCAGGCGGGCAACACCTTCCACGCCCATCGACTCCTGCATGTCGCCGCCGAAGCTGGCCTCCAGGCCGAGCTGGGTGAGCGGCTCTTCCAGGCCTATTTCCGCGACGGGCAGCCCATCGGGAAGCGCAACCCGTTGCGCCAGGTGGCGATCGATGCCGGCCTCGACCCCCTCGCCGTCGACCGGGTGCTCGACAGTGACGAGTACGCCGACGCGGTGCGCGCCGACGAGGTCGAAGCTCGTGAACTCGGCATCACCGGGGTGCCCTTCTTCGCCATCGACCGTCGCTATGGGCTGGCTGGCGCCCAGCCAACCGAACTGCTCCTCGAAGTGCTCGACACGGCATGGGCCGAACGTGAGCCGGTCGGCATCAATGCCGTGGCCGAGGCGGCCGATATCAGCTGCGAAGACGAGCGCTGCGGTCTATGAGGGTTGCTCGTCTCCACTAGGAGCCGATGGCCAACGCGACAACCCGCGCGTCGGCCAGCGCCCCTTCCAGCCCGCCCGAACCGACCGCGTCGCCCACGACATGCACTCGACGGCCCGCCGCGACCAATGACTCGGCCAGCGTCAGATCGCCAATCCGGGCCGTGGTGACCACGGTCCCCGCGGCGCTGGTCATTTCGCGGTCGCCGCAATGCCAACGCACCCCGGTGGCGGTGATCTCGTCGATCACGGCGCCGGTCACGAGGGTGACGCCCAGCTGCTCGACCTCGTAAACCACCCGGAAGCGACCGGGCGGCCCGAGCTCGGGAGCCAGGACACCGGTGGGCTCCACCACGACGACCGTTCGTCCGCGGCGAGCGGCCAGCATGGCCAGAGAGAGCCCCGCCTTCCCGCCGCCCAGGACCACGACCTCGTCGGTCACGGATCGATCGTCATCTCGCAGCCACCCGGAGAGGTCAGCCGGGGACCGCACCAGCTGGCCCCCGGGGACGTCGGGCAAGGTCCAGCGGCCCCCCGAGGCCACCACCACCTCATCGATCTCGAGGCCGCTGGCCAACTCGGCGGTGACGGGGGTGGCCATCAGCAGCTCGACCTTGCTCGTCGCGATCCGTTCGAGTTGCCAGGCCAGGAACTGGGCCAGGGTGTCGTCGGTTCGGGCGGCGAGGGCCAGGGTCCCCCCCAACTCGGCGGCGGCCTCAGCCAGCACGACGTGGTGGCCCCGCTCGTCGAGCAGGGTCGCCGCCTCCAGCCCGCCGGGCCCGCCCCCGACCACCAGCACGCGGCGAGGATGCTCCGTCGGCGGGAGTCGCTCTTCGTCGCCATGGCCGGTGGCGGGATTGGCCACGCAGGCCAGTGGTTCGTTGAGGAAGATATTGCCGATGCAGCGGTACTGGTAGATGCAGGGCCGGATGGTCGTCACCCGTCCGGCGGCGAGCTTGTTGGGCAGATCCGGATCCGCCAGGAGCTTGCGGCCCATGGCCACGAAATCGGCGGCACCATTGGCGAGGGCGCGTTCGGCCACGTCGGGCTCGAGCCGCCCGACGGCGATTACGGGCACGGGCACCCGGGCCTTGACCATGGCGGCATAGGGGAGCAACAAGCCGGGCTCGTGCGGGGTGTGAGCCGCGGTCACCCCGAGGGCCGCGCCGGCATCGGTGGCTGCGCTCACGTGGATGGCCTGGCTGCCGGCGCCCACGGCGAGGTCGGCCACCGCTACCAGGTCATCGGGCGTCTCACCCCCGTCGCGATAGCGCTCGAGGGCGTTGAGTCGGCACCAGACGGCGAGATCGTCGCCCACCTGCTCACGGATGGCACGGAGGATCTCGGTGAGTAGCCGCGCTCGCCCGGCGACGGCTCCTCCCCATTGATCGTCGCGCTGGTTAAGGGCGGGGGAGAGGAACGAGTCGATCAGGTAGCCGTGCCCGGCGTGCACCTCCACGCCGTCGAACCCCGCCCGCCGGGCCCTTACGGCGGCACCGGCGAAGGCTTCAACGACGCCGTGGAGGTCATCCTCGTCGGCCACCCGGTAGATGGTCGCCGACGTCGGCGTGGTGAACGGCCGGATCATCG
Organism: Candidatus Neomicrothrix sp. UBA4742; assembly: GCA_002403895.1. GTDB lineage: Bacteria > Actinomycetota > Acidimicrobiia > Acidimicrobiales > Acidimicrobilacustridaceae > UBA4742. The sequence continues at coordinate 5,741 of DHIQ01000115.1, read as the reverse complement.
CCTCGAGCTCCGCCGGTGTCACCATGGCCGAGCGGGCGTCGGGGCGGAGCCGGGGCGGGACGGAGGGCACGAGCAACGGCCGGCCCTCGGCGATGTCGAACAGCGAGTTGGCGCCGTCGTGCACCAGCTGGGAGGCGATGCGGGCGCCGTGTCGGTGCACCCGGTCGGCCAGCTCTCGGAGCCCAGGGATGAACCGGTCGTGCGACAGCGCCGTCTGGCAGGGCGCGTAGGCCCCCTGGGGGTACGACACGGCGACCGAGCCAACCACGACAAGCCCGACCCCGCCCCGAGCACGCGCCTCGAGGTAGGTGGCCTGCCGTTCGCTCACCGTTCCGTCATGGTTGGCCAGACGGTCTCCCATGGGGGACAGGAGGATCCGGTTGCGCAGGCCCATCGGTCCGATGGCCCCGGGGGTGAACAGATGGGGAAAGGGTGCTTCGGTCACGGGTGGTCGACGTCACCTACAGACGCGGCCACCTCCAGCGTCGCCCCACTGGGGACCAGATAGCGCTCGCCGACCGGGGTGACGCGGCTGAGTCCGAGTCCGCGCTCTCTGGGTCTGCCGGAGCGTCGCTCTCGGCCGTTTTCTGGATCAGAACTCGGCACCCACTCATGATGCCCGAGAATGCGCGCCCCGTGGCGATTGACACAGACGGTGACCGAGGGCGCGTACGGCTGGAGCTGCCGCCACGTAGGCTCGGTGGTTCCGGCCGTCTCGTGGTCGGCCGACCGGGGAGACAGACATGACGGGCATTGAGAACTCTGACGTATCGGAGAGGGGCATCGCCGAGGTGACGGAGATCGAGACCGAACTCGTCGACATCGACGGCGACGGCGAGGCTGACGGCCTCATCGTGGTGGAGACGACCACCACCGATCTGGACGGTGACGGTGTGCCCGACATCATCGAGGTTGTCACCACCACGATGATCGACGTCGACGGTGACGGTGTGCCCGACATCATCAGCGTGAGTGACACGGTGGCCATGGATTTCGACGGCGACGGCTCCATCGACGCCATCCACAGCGTCGAGGTCACTGGCGTAGATCTCGACGGTGACGGCACCATCGACGAGATCGAGGTCACCGAGGTATCCAGCGGGCCCGACGACGAGTGACCGGCGGTAGGGCGACGGGGGTTAGAACCCGCGCTCGCTGAGCCAGTCCGTCATCATGCGCAGCGTCTCGCGGCGGTGCCCGTGGAGGTAGTGCGGCGCGCCCCGGATGGTCTCGTAGGTGACGTCGTCCGCACCGGCCGCGTCGCGTATCGCTTCAGCCTGGTGTACCCGGATCTCGGTGTCGGCCGTCGGATGGAGGATGAGCGTGGGCAGGCGCACCGACGGCATGGTGGCCGCCAGTCGGGCGTTGGAGGCTGCCCCCGACCAGGTCGACAGCCATCCTCGCGCCGTCATGGTGCGGGCCAGTCCGCCATAGCCATAGTTGGCGTCCATCGGGTCGCCAGGCGCGAACACCGTGCCCATGGCCCGATCATCGGGATCGATGGACAGGTCAAGGTAGGCGGGGTCGGCCAGCGTGCGGTAGATCGTGAGGTAGCGGGCATGCACCGCACGTCGGCGGGTGTGATTCCAAGCGGCAGACCCGGGTGTCACGCCCGCCAGTTCGTCGCGGGCCCGGGTCCGGGTCGCGAGCGC
>DHIQ01000115.1:0-3864 GCA_002403895.1 Candidatus Neomicrothrix sp. UBA4742 | reverse complement strand
CGCGGTCGTAGCGGACCGGTTCGGGCCACGGACGCCATCCGTTGTCGGGGTTGTACATGTCCAGGTGGGGATCGACGGAGAACGGATCGTCTTCGTCGATCACCGACGGGTCGATGACCTGGCCCATGAACACCCCCTCACCGGGATGAGCGGCAAGGGCGACGAAGGCATCACCCAACGACTCACCCTGGCCCGCGGCCGTGGCCTCACTGAGCGCCATCAGCGAACCGCCTCCGCTGTTGCCCAGTAACACGACGGACTCGGCCCCTCGTCGGCGGAGCTCGGCGACGGCGGTCTGCACGTCGACCACGCAACGGCTGTGGAGGCAATCGGTGTCGTTGTTCACGTAGCGGGTGGCGAATCCGAACACGGCGTAGCCGGCGGCGGCCAGCAAGGGACAGGCGTAGTGGACGCTGAAGTCACCCCTTGGATGGGTGAGCGCCACCGCCGTACGCCATGGTCGACCCGCCGATGGGGTCCACAGGATGCCCCGGACCACGGCCCCGTCAGGGCTGACCAGCGCCAGTGGCTCACGTCGCAGGTCCACACCGGGGTCGTCGTCGGGGTCGGGCCAGTACCCCAGGAACGGCCGGATGTCCGTCACAACTGTGCTCAGGCGGTGGGCACGGAGCGGTCGGCGCGATGGAACACCGGGGTGGGCGCAGCCTCGAGGGGGGGAGCCGGATCGAACAGTGTCGCCAACGCCTGCTGGCGGTCCAAGTCGTTCAGCGGTCGGGTGTCGGCGCACCACTCGACCAGGATGCCGTTGGGATCCATGGCGTAGATCGAGACACAGAAGCCGTGGTCGACCTCGATGCAGTCGATGCCTTGGTCGAGCCAGCGCTGGCGGTTTCCGTCCAGGTTCGCGGGTTCGGCGTCGAATGCGAGGTGGTTCACCCAGGCCGGCAGCCCCACTCCGGTCGAGATGGCCGGATCGAAGTGGGGGATCTGCTCATCGTGGAGATCCCAGAACGCCAGGAGCCCGTCGCCCCCGGTGTCGTAGAAGACGTGCTTGGCCCATCCGCCCTCGTGCTCGGTGGGAGCCACGACGGCCTTGACCAGCTCGAAGCCCATGGCCTCGGTGTAGAAGGTGTGGGTGGCCTCGAGATCTCGAGTGGCCAGTGCCAGATGATGAAAGCCCATCCGTTCCCCCTGGATGACGGTGTTGCTCGTATTCCGTCAGGTTGCCATACCCCGCCCGCCGCCGCGGTACTTGGCGGCTCGGGCGTCGCCGCGCCGCGGGCGAGGGTGCGGTCCGGCGGGAGTGGCTGCTTGCTAGCTTCGGACCGTGTCCCACTCCTCCCGCACCGGACTCGCCACCCTCGCCGGGGTCACCGTCGGCGCAGTGGTGGCCGTGCTGATGATCGTGGGTGGGGGGGTCGCCCGCCGCGCCACCCCGAAGCCGAAGCCTGAAGCCACGACCGAGTTCATCGAGGCGTTCCAGCGAAGCCTCAGCGCCACCTTCGTCTCGAAGGCCGACTACACCCGAGTGCTCGACAGCGGCCGAGCCCTGGAGTCGGCCACGTTCATCGCCCAGCGGCCACCTGACCGGATCCAACGCCAGTTCGGGGGGATCACGGGGACGGTCGCCGGGCGCCAGATCATGTGCTCGACGACCCTGGATGGGCAGTTCCACTGCGGTCCCGCCGCGCCAGCCGCCGACCCGAACTCAGCGCTGACCACACAGACCGAGAACCTGCAGTCCTACTTCGCGCCCCCCGCGCTCTACCGGGTGGTGAAGGGCGATCCGGGCTGCTTCGAGCTGACCCAGGTGCGAGCGCTGCCGCTCGCCCCCTATGGCTCGGCGGCGACGATGTGCTTCGATGACGTCACCGGGGCCATCCGCTACCTCGAACAGCACCTCGAGGGGGCCGTCGACACGTTCAACGCCACCGAGATCCGGCCATTCGCCACCGACCAGGACTTTTCCCTGGCGCAGGACAACATCTACGACTCCACCAGCGGGGGGGAGCGGGCCGATGTGGGTCTCCCAACGACTACTTCCAGCCCGGGCACCGATCCGACGGATGGCGCCACGGCCACCACCGGCGGTTGACCCGGGGAGGACACCGGTCGAGCGACCAGCCGCGGCTGGCGACGGTGGCGGCGCGGAGAACCGGGGTGGGGAGGGCGGAGGCCACAGGGCGCCCAGCGCCCCGAAGGACACTGGTGGCGATGCGTTGGAGGGAGAGTGACCTCCACCCTGAATCCCCGGGCCAGGGGGGCGAACCACTGGCATCCCTAGCTATCGGTGGGCCATTCGGCCTACTTGAGGGATTTCCCACAAAGGGTGATCTTCTAGCCACGTGAGGAGTTTGAACGATGTGGTCGCTTGGCGAGCCGGTTCGCCGTCTGTCGGTCGAGTGAGGGATGCTGACAGCCCCGCGGACGGAGGATCGCTGAGTAGATCTCGCCCCGTCCTCGCCCGTCCGCTCAGTTCCCCCGCTCAGGGAGGCATCGTGCTCCTCAGAGGAGACCCCATTTTCTGGCTCGTCCTCGCGGTTGGTGGGGGACTCCTCGGAGGAGACCCCCTTCCGTGGCTCGTCCTCGCCATCGGTGGGGCGCTGGCCATCGGCACCACGCTGGCCCTGGTCCGGGCGCAGGGCGACCCCGACGCCGGGGAACTCGAACGCCCACCCATGGGGCGGAGCCTGCTCATGATCGGGGTTGGGCTGTTGGCTGCGGTGTGGGCACTGGCCAGCTTGGTCACGGGTTAGTCACTACGCTCCGCGCTCGTGAGCCATCCGACGACGCCTGACGAGGGCACCACCGGCACTCCCTCGCCACCGAACTTGACCGCTCACCGGCTTTGTCCCCCATCGGGGAGCGATCGAGCTCGACGGTGCGCCATGGAACGGGAACCCGTTCTACCATTGGCCCCGATCAGACCGGGCCACTCGGCCGGAGGGAGAGGGATTGATGGACGAGCTCGCGACGTTCGCCGACCTTCCTCATCCAGTGTTCGACGCCGACAACCATTACTACGAAGCGCTCGATGCCTTCACCCGCCACTTGGATCCCGCGGTCGGTTCGCGGACCGCGAGCCGGGGGCCCGAGCGGAGCGGCTCGAAGAGCAGGGCCTGGCGGGCTGCTGGCTGTTCCCCACCCTGGGCATGATCTACGAAGAGCCCCTGAAGGACGACCCCGAGGCGGTCTGCCTGGTCTTCCGGGCCTTCAACCGGTGGCTCGAGGAGGACTGGGGCTTCAACTACCAAGACCGCATCTACGCCGGTCCGTATCTGTCGTTGGCCGATCCGGCTTGGGCGGTCCAGGAACTGGAGTGGGCCCTCGACCGAGGGGCACGCACCATCGTCATGCGCCCGGCGGCGCCCACCACCGCACTGGGTCGCCGCTCGCCGTTCGACCCGATGTTCGACGGGTTCTGGGACCTCGCCGATCAGTCGGGTGTCACCGTCGTCCTGCATGCGGGCGACAGCGGCGTCCCCTCCAACGGGTTCGCCGAGGACGGCTTCGCCGCCGACTTCAAGGGTGGGTGGAAGCCTTCGATCAAGTCTTTTGCCATCGAGCGGGCCATCAACGACTACCTGACCACGATGGTGTTCGACAACCATCTGGTGAAGTTCCCCAACCTGCGGGTGGCGTCGGTGGAGAACGGCGCCCAGTTCCTACCCGACCTGTTCCGCAAGGTGCGCTCGGCGGCCAACAAAGCCCCGGGCTACTTCCCCGAGGACCCGATCGAGATCTTCCGTGAGCACGTGTGGATCAATCCGTTCTGGGAGGACGACGTCTACCAGACCGTCGCGCTCATTGGAGCCGATCGGGTGATCTTCGGTTCCGACTGGCCCCACATCGAGGGCATGCCGGAGCCGCTCGACTACCTCCCGGAGCTCAAGTCGTTCGACA
>DHIQ01000001.1:1485-6376 GCA_002403895.1 Candidatus Neomicrothrix sp. UBA4742 | reverse complement strand
GAACCCGGCGACCTCGCTTGTCACGGAGCGCAGATCAGCGGGGTAGGTGCCGAGCGAAGCGGGGTTGGTGGCCACCAGTTCGCGCACCAGCACGGCTCCGCCCGACGAGCGGGTGCGGAAGCTGGCCGAGGCCCGATCGACCACCCCCAGGAGGTCGTTGACCCTGACCGCGCTGGCCAGAGGCGTACCGGGTGTGGCGGTTGGCGACCCGCCGGTGCCGTCGCGATCGGCGAACGCGTCGAGCAGCACGGTGACCGCCGGTTCGGCGGCGGCGGCCAAGGAGGGCAACTCGAGGGCGAGGCCGCGACTGCACCCCGGAGCATCACTCGCGGACAGGAGGCACGGTTGATAGCGCGACTGGTCGAGGGAGAGAAGTGCCAGTTCGGCCAGCACCTCGTGAGCGGCGAACGCCGGGTTGTCCCCTTCCACCAAGCGACGAGAGAGCCGTGAATCGGCGCCCACTGCCGGGATCCGGTCCCCGTTGCTCGAGGTCAGGTCGAAGGTCTGGGTGAGGGCCTCATCGTTGTTGCGGCCATCGATCGGGGCGAGGAGGTCACTGGGCACGATGGCGATCCCCGTGGCTCGCCCGACCTGCTCGGTGAGGACTTCAGGAGTGGTGGTGGGGTCGACCACCAACGTCCGGCGGTCGAGGGCCGTGGCGAGCTGCGAGCTCAGTGCCGCCGCTCCGGCGTCGAACTGGGCACCCAGAGCGGCGCTGAGCCCCTGGCTGACCCAGGCCCCTCGGTCCACGTTCACGTAGGTGTTGTTGATGACTTGGCGCCCGGTGCCCGATGCCATGGCCAGCGACGCGACCAACGGTGCCGCCCCAGTCGAGCGGTCGCGCTCGGCCAGGGCGTCGACGGTCTCGGGGGTAGGAGTCAGGGTGAGCGGCACCGACGGTTGCCGGTTCAACTCCCCGATGAGCCCCTGCAGGCCAACGAGCGTGTCGGGGTCGATGGCGCTGGCCCCCGTCGGATCGTGGCTCACGGCAGCCTGGACGGGAACGACGAGGGCGACGGCAAGTGGGGTTTGGCCAGTCCCCTGTGGGGGGAGCCGGATCAGGTGGGTGACCACCCGACCGGTCTCCTGGCCGTCGGCCCCCACCACCCCAAACGACATCGGGTACACGCCAGCGGTTCCGATGTGGAAGCCGTAGGGAGGGACCTCCCCCGACGACACGATGGGAAAGCTGAGATCGAGCTCGTCGCCGGTGCGTTGGGCCTGGCTGACCGGTACCAGGATCGATGGCTGAATGGGTCCGCCTAGCCCGTCGCCCCGGCCGGTCTGGGCCAGGCGCGCCGGGGTGGTCACCCGGGAGTAGAGGCGGGCCACGATCTGCGCGTCGGCGGGGAGGGCGCCGACCCGGAGGCTGATCTTGAAGGTGCCCATGGGCGACACCCAACCGCTCTGGGTGGTGAGGGTGAGCGGGGTGTCCGAGCCGGAGGCGGTGGAGGGAGTGGTGGAGGTGGTCCCCGTCTGGGCCGACCCTGCCGGAGCCAGCACGAGAAGAGCGACGACGATGGCTGCCGCGGTGGCGACGACGTGGCGGCGCTGAGGTTGGCTCATGGCGACGCCCCGACGTCGGCTAGCGGGCGCTCGAGCACGTCCAAGCCGTCACGTTCGAGCACGAAGCCGAGGTGCTCGTAGAGCGACAACGCCAAGCGGTTGCGTTCCTGGGTGTTGACCAGCATCGAGCGGGCTCCGCGTCGCTGGGCCCATCGCAGGGCATCGAGCGTGAGGCTGGTCCCGAGTCCTTGGCCCTGACGTTCCGGACGCACGGCCAGGCGCTGGAGGTAGCTGATCGGCCCGGCGCGACCGGTCACCGCGTAGCCGACCACCAGTCCGGCGTCATCGATCACCCGGTAGCGCGATGCCGGAGTGGCTTCCCGGGCGTCATTCAGACCGGCCTGGTCGAAGCGCCAGAACGGGCTGAACGAGCGGTGGTCTACCTCGAGGACGCCAGCGCGGTCGCCGCGCCGACCCCGTCGGGTGGGGACCGAGGGCGGGGTGACCGGCCGGTCGAGGGGGCGGCGGAGCAGGTGGAGGTGCTCGTGGATGGTGAAGTGCAGATCGAGGAAGGCGTCTTGTTCAGCGGGCGTCAACGCGGAAGTGAGCGCGGAGCGGAAGCCGCGACCGGCCAGGAGTCGGAGGCATTCGCCCACCGCGCCGACGGAGGGGGGCTGGCCGGGGATCGGCGCGATGTAGGCGATGTGCGCGTCACCACGCCAGGGACCGACGCGAAGTCGGTCCGTGCCCCATTGCACCGTGTCGAGCCTGCCCATTCGAGGTCCTGTTCGGGCGCGCGCCGGTTGCCGCGCCGTGCGATCGTGACCCATCGGGCCGCGTCCAGAGGTCGAGGATACGACCCTCGTCTCGACCGGGCAGGGCAGTACCGTGTGGACGTGGCCGTCCTCTTCACGACGCACCCCCAGTTCTTGGCCCATGACACGGGTCCGTTCCATCCCGAGCGACCCGCTCGGTTGCAGGCCGTGAGGGCCGGGATCGAGGCGGCGGGTCTCGGCGAGGCGTTGGTGTCGTTCAACCCTCGACCAGCGACGGCGAGCGAGATCGCTCTGGTGCACCCGGGTGGATTCCTCGACCGCCTGGCTGCCTTCACCTCCTCTGGCGGAGGGAACCTGGATCCGGACACCGTTGCCGTGCCAGCGTCATACGCCGCCGCGCTGCTGGCTGCCGGCGCCGGCCTCGAAGCGGTGTCCCGTCTCGATGCGGGCGAGGGCGATATCGCCTTCTGCGCGGTTCGCCCACCCGGCCACCACGCCACGCCCACCCGGTCGATGGGCTTCTGCTTGCTCAACAACGTGGCCGTCACGGCCAAGGTACTCGCCGCCCGGGGGGAGCGGGTCCTGATCGTGGACTACGACGCCCACCACGGCAACGGCACCCAGGACGTCTTCTACGCCGACGGCAATGTGGTCTACGTCTCGTTCCATGAGTTCCCCCTCTACCCCGGGACGGGCGGGGTGCCGGAGATGGGCGAGGACGACGGGTACGGCGCCACCATCAACTTCCCGCTTCCTTCGGGGGCGACAGGCGACGTGTACCGGACGGCCATGGACACCGTGCTGGCCCCCTTGGTCGACCAGTGGCGGCCGACGTGGCTCCTCGTGTCCGCGGGCTTCGATGGCCATCGCCGCGATCCCATCACCGGTCTCGGCCTGTCGGCCGGCGATTTCGCCGATTTCACCAGGGTGCTGGGGGAGTATGTCCCCGCTGGTCGCCAGATCGTGTTCCTCGAGGGCGGCTATGACCTCGAGGGCCTCGCCGCGTCGGCTGGCGCCGCCCTGGCCACGATGTGCGGTGAGCACTATCGGCCTGAGGCGGCGACCAGCGGCGGACCCGGCCGGCATGTGGTCGAAGCCGTCCAGATGCGGCGCCACGAGGCGGGTCTGGCCTAGGTCGGCCATCGGCTTCGTCGGCACCGGTCGCGCACCGGTAGCGTTCCGGACCGTGATTCCTGACCGCCTCCGTCCCATCCTCGCCGAAGTGCAGCCGCTCGCCGAACGGTTCGCGGCGGACGGCAAGCGGCTCTACCTCGTCGGCGGGATCGTACGGGACCTGCTGTTGGGCGATGCCCTGGGTGACGACGACGACATTGATTGCACCACCGATGCCCGACCGACTGACATCAAACGGTTGGTGAACGGTTGGGCGGATGCGGTGTGGACCCCGGGCGAGCGCTTCGGCACCATCGGCTGTCGTCACAACGGTCGGGCGTTCGAGATCACCACCCACCGCGCCGACGTCTACACACCCGATTCGCGCAAACCCGACGTGGTCTACAGCGACGCCATCGAGGCCGACCTGTCCCGCCGGGACTTCACGGTCAACGCCATGGCTCTCGCCGTGCCCGACCTCGAGCTCATCGATCCGTTCGGGGGCGCCGCGGACTTGGCCGCCGGAGCGCTGCGCACCCCTCTCAGCCCGGAGGAGTCGTTCACCGACGACCCGCTGCGGATGTTGCGGGCGGCGCGGTTCATCGCCGGGTACGGCCTGAAGCCCGACGCCGACCTGGAGGCGGCGGTAGAAGAGCTGGGTGACCGTCTGGCCATCGTGTCGGCCGAGAGGATTCGCGACGAGCTCGACAAGTTGCTGTTGACCGAGGACCCTTCGCTGGGCTTGTGGTTCCTGGTCGACACCGGCCTGGTCGATCACTTCCTGCCCGAGTTGCCGGCCATGCGTCTCGAGCAGGACCCGATCCACCGCCACAAGGACGTCCTGCACCACACCATTGCCGTGGTGGCCAAGACGCGCCGGGAACGCATCGTGCGGCTCGCCGCGCTGCTACACGATGTGGGCAAGCCTCGCACCCGGGCCATCGGCGAGGGCGGGGTCAGCTTCCACCATCACGAGGTGGTCGGGGCCCGTATGGCCCGCGACCGGATGCGGGCGCTGAAATACCCGAACGAGGACGTCGAAACCGTCAGCCGCCTGGTGTACCTCCATCTCCGGTTCCACACCTATCAGATGGGGTGGACCGACAGCGCCGTGCGCCGCTTCGTGCGCGACGCCGGCCCGTTGCTCTCTCAGCTGATCGACTTGACCCGGTGCGATTGCACCACCCGCAACGAGCGCAAGGCCGCGATGTTGAGTCGCCGCATGGATGAACTCGAGGCACGCATCGTGGAACTCGAGGCCAAGGAGGAGCTGCGGGCCATCCGTCCCGATCTCGATGGCGATCAGATCATGGCCCGCCTGGGGATCAGCCCGGGCCGCGACGTGGGGAGCGCTCTCGAGTTCCTGTTGGAGGCTCGACTGGAGGAGGGTCCGCTGGGAACGGAGGAGGCCTATCGCCGTCTCGACGCTTGGTGGAAGACGCGCGGGTAACGCTGCGAAGCCGCCAGGCGGAGCAGTGGGCACCGTGACACCCGGA
>DHIQ01000001.1:0-1304 GCA_002403895.1 Candidatus Neomicrothrix sp. UBA4742 | reverse complement strand
GGCCAATCAGTCAGATTCCTTCTTTGGTGGCTCGGATCACCAGGGTCGCGGGGGCCCAGCTCATGGCATCCTGCCAGTAGGCGCTCCGCTTGCCGCCGGGCTCCGGTTCGAGGATGGTGTCGACCCGGAAGTTCGTCCGGGCGAGGCTGGTGAAGAGCTCTCCCACGGTGCGGGGTAGGTCGGCGCCGCGGTCGGACTCGGTGGCCCACGGGCGGGCCGAACGGCTGAAGTACGAGCGGGTCACGGTGGGTGGGTCGCCGGAGTCGGGATCGAACATGGCGTAGGCGGCGTGCGGCATGGAGAACACCAGGTGGCATTCGGTGTGGAGCACACGGTGCACCTGACGGAAGACCCGGTCGAGATCATCGACGTTGGCCAGGGCGTACACGCTGAGCGCCAAGTCGAGGGAGTCGGCCCGGAGGAACGGCAACTCAGCCAGGTCGGACTGGTGGAGCTCGATCTTCACCTCGGCGGCATCGGCGTTGGCTCGAGCCACCTCGATGCGGTGGAGTGACGGGTCCACGGAGATGACCCGGGCGCCCTGGCGGGCCATGGCGATGGCCTCGGCTCCCGAGCCACAGCCGAGCTGCAGGACCCGCCTGCCCTTGAGGTTACCGAGCAGGCGGAACTGGGCCTCGGTGGGGATGTCGGGCCCGTAGGCCACCGAGGCGGTGGGTTGGCGGGCCTCCGAGGGGTAGGTGGCCGAGATCGGCAACGTGACGGAGGGCCCCGGGGCAGGGGCGGGGGCGAGGTTCCGGGTGGTGGGGTGGCCCGAGGTGATGTCCTCGTTGCCCGAGAAGCGGTCAGACATGGTCCAAGTCTCTCGCGGAGCGGCTGATCGGCGCGTGATGGCTAGCGGTGGTCGGCGGCACGATCTCGCCCGGGGGAATACAGATCAGGCGTCGCCCTTGGCGAAGTCCTCGACCATCTTGTGAGCGACGTCGTCGTGGTATTGCACCGGCGGGCTCTTCATGAAGTAGGCCGACGGGCCGAGCAGGGGGCCGCCGATGCCGCGGTCTTTGGCCACCTTGCAGCAGCGCAGGGCGTCGATGATGACCCCAGCCGAATTGGGCGAGTCCCACACCTCGAGCTTCATCTCGATGTTCAATGGGACGTCGCCGAAGTTGCGGCCTTCGAGGCGGATGTAGGCCCATTTGCGATCGTCCAGCCAGGCGACGTGGTCGGACGGGCCGATGTGGACGTCGCGGGCGTCGATGCCGTGCTCGATCTGGCTGGTCACGGCCTGGGTCTTGGAGATCTTCTTCGACTCGAGGCGCTCGCGCTCGAGCATGTTCTTGAAGTCC
>DHIQ01000171.1 GCA_002403895.1 Candidatus Neomicrothrix sp. UBA4742 | reverse complement strand
TCCTTGGTCAACACATACACCTGACCCTCGAAATCGGTGTGCGGCGTGATCGAACCCGGCGCCGCCAACACCTGACCCCGCTCCACCTCTTCCCTCTTCGTGCCCCGCAACAACGCCCCGATGTTGTCGCCCGCCATACCCTCATCGAGCAACTTGCGGAACATCTCCACACCCGTACACGTCGTCTTTTGCGTCGGACGGATCCCCACGATCTCGATCTCGTCACCGGTGCGCACCACACCCTGCTCGACGCGACCCGTCACCACCGTGCCCCGACCGGTGATCGTGAACACATCCTCGATCGGCATCAAGAACGGCTTGTCCGTCGCCCGGTCCGGCTGAGGAATATAAGTATCGACCGCCGTCATCAACCCCATCACCTGATCAACCGCCACCTGATCACCCTCAAGGGCCCGCAACGCCGACACCTTCACCACCGGCACGTCATCACCAGGGAACTCGTATTCGCTCAACAACTCACGAACCTCGAGCTCAACGAGATCCAACAACTCTTCATCGTCGACCATGTCGACCTTGTTCAACGCCACCACAATCGCCGGCACCCCCACCTGGCGGGCCAACAACACATGCTCACGGGTCTGAGGCATCGGACCATCCGCCGCCGACACCACCAAAATCGCGCCATCCACCTGCGCCGCACCCGTAATCATGTTCTTGATGTAATCGGCGTGCCCCGGCATATCCACATGCGCGTAGTGACGATCAGGCGTCTCATACTCCACATGCGAAATATTGATCGTGATCCCCCGCTCACGCTCCTCAGGAGCCTTATCAATATTCGCGAACGCCGTAAACGAATTGTTCGACGGATCCGCATCCGACAACACCTTCGTAATCGCCGCCGTCAACGTCGTCTTCCCATGATCAATATGACCCATCGTCCCCACATTCGCATGAGGCTTGTTCCGCTCAAACTTCTCTCTGGCCATAACGATCTCTCCATGGTGCTGAGGGGGTGACAGATGCCCGACTCGTGTCGGGTGGTGATCGGCGCCGACGAGGCGCCGACACGATGGTGGCGGCGGTCGGACTCGAACCGACGACAACTCGATTATGAGCCGAGTGCTCTAACCGACTGAGCTACGCCGCCCGGACTCGGCCCACGGTCCGCGGGAGCGGACCGGGACCAACGAGTGAGCGAGCCCCCTGACAGAATCGAACTGTCGACCTTTTCCTTACCATGGAAACGCTCTGCCGACTGAGCTAAGGGGGCAAACCGCCGCCGCATCAGCGACAACGGGCCGTTCATCATGCCACGGCGGCGGGTCCGCGCCCAACTTGGATGGCCCGTCGGTGGTGCTGCTTCGCTCTGATCGGCACGCCGGGACCGTCATCGGCCGGAGATCCCCCGCCCGGCATAGGTCTTTCGGCTCAAGTCCGGGGCCCGCGACGCCGAATCACCAAGGGTGCACTTCGAACGACTCGTGATTGAAGCCGGCGCCGAAACCTTCAGCCTCGATCTCCATCGGCGGCTGACCATCATCGCCGGGGTGGGACGCCTTGAACGAGAGGGCCTGATCACCGAATTGATCGGCGCTCTGGGCCGCGGGCGCTCCGGGGTCCACCTGGAGATCGCCTCCGATGCCGGCGCCCGATACGCCATATTTCGCCCTGCCGGTGCTCGCCACCGGGTGGTGGACATCGACCACGCAGCCGATGTCACCGACCAGTTCACCAACGACGGACGCCCCGACGTGCTCGATCGAGCCGGCCTGGGACCAGGGACCGTACGCCGCCAGTTGTGTCTGAGTCCCGGCGATCTGGTCACCCGATCCCGTCACGAGGAGTACATCCTGACCCTCGCCCGGGTCGACCAGGCCCGACTGTGGGATGTGGCCGAGAAGGTCCGCGATCGTGAGTGCCATCTGAACGAGACGGCCCACGCCGCCGGCTCCGACGTGGAGGACGCGGTCGTCTTCGAGGAGATCGAGCGACAGCACCACACGCTGGAACAAGCCCAGGAGGCCCACGAGAGGGTCCGCCATCTGTCCTTCGTCCTCGGGGCCGGCTCGGCCCTGATCGGCATCTCGGCCGCCATGCTCGCGGGATTCTGGGCGGCGGTGCCCTTCCTGATGCTGGCCATCATCGCCACCACCGCTTCCATCCGCTACTGGCAGCGGATGGAGCAGGCCCGCAAGGACGAGGAGCAGGCCCTCGCCACTGCCGGGGCCAACTCGTACCTGGCCTTCCAGATCAACCGGGTGAACGGGCTGCTCACCAACGACCATGCTCGGCGCCAGATGATGCGGGCAGCGGAGGATCATCGGGCAGCGCTGGCCGAATGGCGGGTGCTGGTGGCCGACATCCCCATCAACTGGGCCTACGAGCACGCCCGCGAGATCCGGGACGAGGCGGCCCGGCTGCGCGACAGCCTCGACGTCCGCAACCCGATGGCGCTCACCATCCCTGAGAGCGAGGAGACCACGACCGAGCTCGCCCACGCGCTGCTGCAGCGCCTGCTCACCCTCAAATCGATCGGGGCCGGGGGCGAGAGCTTCCCTATGCTGCTCGACGATGCGCTGTCCGACGTCGATCCCTCGAGTAAGCCCGGCCTGCTGGAACTGCTGGTCAAGGCCTCGGCCCACCAACAGATCATCTACCTCACCGAGGATGAGGACGTGGCCGCCTGGGCCAGGGTGGAATCGATGACCGGTGGCCTCAGCCTGGTCGAGCCGGCACCGCCACGGCTCCCCCAACTGGCGCGCCGCGAGTCCGGCAACGTCGCCGTCTAGCAGGCGCGTCCTAGCCAGCGGTTCCGCCCCGTTAGGGTGAACCGCAGTGGACATCCGAGCTGCGCGCCTGGAAGACGCCGAAGCGATCCGACAGATCTACAACCGTGAGGTGTCGAGTTCGACCGCCACGTTCGATCTCGTCCCCCGCACGCTGGAAGACCAGATCAACTGGCAGCAGGCCCGCTCCGGTGCCCACGCGGTGATCGTGGCTGAGACCGACGGCGAGGTGGTGGGCTTCGCCTCGCTATCGCCCTACCGGGACCGTCCGGCGTACAACTCCACCGTTGAGGACTCCGTCTACGTGCGGTCCGATCAGCGCGGCCGGCGGGTCGGAAACGCCCTGTTGAGTGATCTCGTGACCACGGCCGGCCAGCACGGATTTCACGCGGTGATGGCCCGCATCGTGGGAGACCACGAGGCTTCCATCGGCCTGCACGCTTCCCTCGGCTTCACCGAGGTGGGCACCGAGTGTGAAGTGGGCCGCAAGTTCGGCCGATGGCTCGACGTCGTGATCATGCAACGCCTGCTGTAGCTGACAAGCCCCGGTCGGCGCTTTTCCGGTCCGGCGTGCCACCCACTAACGTGTCACCTTCCTGGGTCGGTGCCCGAGTGGCCAAAGGGAACGGGCTGTAAACCCGTCGGC
>DHIQ01000213.1:2951-5665 GCA_002403895.1 Candidatus Neomicrothrix sp. UBA4742 | reverse complement strand
GTCGACACCGATCAGATCATCCCGAGTGACTGGCTCAAGCGGGTGGAGCGCACCGGCTTCGGGGCCGGGCTCTTTTCCGAATGGCGCGACGACCGCGACTTTGTGCTCAACGCCGCGCCGTACGCGGGGGCGTCGATCCTCGTGAGCGGGCCCAACTTCGGGACCGGCTCGTCGCGGGAGCACGCGGTGTGGGCCATCATGGACTACGGCTTCCGTGCCGTGATCTCGCCCCGCTTCGCCGACATCTTCCGCAACAACTGCACCAAGAACGGACTCGTGCCCGTGCAGGTCGACGCCGAGACGGGCGAACGACTGCTGCGGGCCATCGAGCTAGACCCGACCCTCGAGTTGACCATCGACGTCGACGCCCGGACGCTGTCAGCCCCGGCCCTGGGGATCGAGGTGGGGTTCCCGCTGGACGACGCCACCCGCCAACGATTCCTGCAGGGACTCGACGACATCGGCATCACGCTGGCCCACGACGACGACATCACCCGGTTCGAGGCCGTCCGCCCCGCGTGGAAGCCGGCCGCTACCTGAGCCCTGATCAGGCCCGATCCAACTCGGTGATCCGGTAGCGGTTCCCGCCGGTGGCCTTGGCCCGGTACATGGCTTGGTCGGCGGCAATCAACAAGCGGTCGCCATCCACCCCGCCGGCATGGGCCAGGGCCACCCCGATCGAGATCCCCACCCGAACCTCGTCACCCTCGTCGCCGTCCACGGCGATCGGGCGCTGGATGGAGCTGATCACCCGTTCGGCCAGCCCGGCCAGCGCGTCGGGGTCACCCAACCCCTCGCACAGGATCACGAACTCGTCGCCGCCCACCCGGGCCGCCAGATCGCCGTCGCGGGTGATCTCCCGCAGCCGTTCGGCGATGGTGAACAGCACCGCGTCCCCCGCGCCATGACCCAGCCGATCGTTGACTTCCTTGAACCGGTCCAGGTCGCAGAACAGCACGGCCACGGGGCGACCCGTCGAACCGCTGCGCTCCACCGCCGCCTCCAGCTCGTCGGTGAACAGCGCCCGGTTGGCCAGGCCCGTCAGGTGATCGAGCGTGGCGATCTGCCGCAGCCGGTCCTCGGCCTCCTTCAGCTGAGTGATGTCGCGCGCCACCATGGCGATCCAATCGATCGCGCCCAGCTCGTCGCGCCCGACCACGGCCAACACCGACACCGGAACCCTTGCCCCACCCCCGATGTGGATGAGCAGTTCCCCCTGCCACGTGTCGCTGTCGGTCACCACGGCCAGCGCATTGGCCATGAGCCGGTCGCGGGCCTCGACCCCCAACAGATCGCCCAGTCGACCGCCGCCCCCCTCGGCCCAGAGCCGGTCCAGCACCTGCTGGAGGGCAGCGTTGGTGTGGAGGATCTCGCCGTCGGGCCGGAAGATCAACACGAAGTCCAACGTCACGTCGAGCATCTGCAGGAGTCGCTCCGACTCGGCTCTGGCCTCGACCTCGGCGGTCACCTCCTCCAGTGCCACGATCAATCCGGCGACGGCCCCGCCTGGGCCGCGGTGGGGCACCACCCGCATCCGGATCCACCCCGACTCTCCCGACGACGTCTGGAACGACACGGTGGAGCTCGCCGTCTCCTCACCCGCCAGCCCGGCATCCAGGAGTTGATCCAGGGCGGTCTGGTGGGACGGGGCGATGCGGTCCCGCCACTGGTCCACCCCCTGCTCGGGTAGGGCCAGCAGCTCCCGGCTCACCCGGTTGGCGAACACGGTGTGCTTGGTCCGGTCCATCAACACGATGCCCACCGGTGCCGCCTCGGCCAGCGACAGCAGGGGTCCTTCCGTCTTCGCCACCGATTCGAGCTCGGCGCCCTCGTCCAGGTTCCTCACCTGGACCACCACACCCCCCAGGTCGGGGTCATCCACGCGGCTGGCGCCGATCAGCTCGATGATTTGCCAGACATCGTCGTGTTCCACCGAACGGGAGCGGACGACGTGGCTGGCACGACCGCCGGGCGAGTGGACGAGCGAGGCGAACGACTCGAGGACGATAGGTAGGTCCTCCGGGTGGATGCGCTCCACCGGATGGGAGCCGAGGTTCGCCTCGTTGGGCACCCTGGCGGCCAGGGCGTTCGACTGCCACAACAAGGTGCCGTCGACGTCGAGCAGCAGGGTGGAATCGGCCACCGCGTCGATGATGGCCGAAACCCGCTGCAGTTCCTGGCGGTCCTGCAAGACGACGAGCTGCCGATCGCCGATGTCCGAGACACTCAACTCGACGAGTCGGTGGCTGCCGGCCAGGTGGGCGACGACCGATCGGGGCTCGAGGGCGGCCGGCTCGGAGCAGCTTCCCGGAGCGGGCGGATCGTCAGCCCGGCGACGCCAGGGCGGCGTGGGTCCCGGAGCCAAGACGGCCTCCACCCCCTCTCGCTCGCCGGGATCGACAAGGTCGACGAGGTCGGCACCGATCACCTCGCCGCCGGGGCGGGCCAGCAGAGCCAGCGCCAGCGGCGTAGCCGCGCTCACCTGGCCGCCGCGGACCACCAGCGCGGCGAGCGGGAGCTCGGCCAGTTCGAGGGCTTCTTTGGACACCGACGGGAATCCTTTCCGATGCTCCCCTGGGTAAGCCGGTCGGCACTACCCGCATGTGGAAGCTTCGGCGTGAAACCGCCCCTCACTGAGGCGCCCGCCTGGAATCGGTTCGGACGACCTACGCCTGTAGGCCGAACGACCGGCTCAACTCGACCTCAGCTCAACT
>DHIQ01000213.1:390-2767 GCA_002403895.1 Candidatus Neomicrothrix sp. UBA4742 | reverse complement strand
ACTCGACCTCAGCTCAACTCGACCGCGGCGACCGACGTGACCCCGTCAGCGGCCAGCAACTGGTCGACCACGGCGGGGGTCACCGATTGGGCCGTGGCCAGCACCATCAGCGCCGAATCGCCCGAGGACGACTGGCCGACGTCCATGTCGGCGATGTTGATGCCGGCGTTGCCGAGCAAGGTCCCCACCGTGCCGATCACGCCGGGCCGGTCGTCGTTGCGTACCAGGAGCATGTGGCGGGCCGGGGGGACGTCGACGGTGTGGTCATCGACCATCACGATACGGGGCTCACCCCGCAGACCGACGAGCGTCCCGCCCAGGGCGTGGTTGCCGCCGCGCACGGAGATGAGGTTCACGTAGTCCCGAGCGGTAGTGGTGGCCGTCTCCCGCACGGTCATCCCGCTTTCGGCCGCCAGTTGCGGGGCGTTGACGTAGGAGACCGGCTCGTCTGACACCCGTCCGAAGTAGCCCTTCAGCAGCGACAGGGTGAGGATGCGGGTGTCGTAGCCGGCCAGTTGGCCCTGGTACTCGACGTCCAGGGTGTCGTTGCCGCCGCCGCTCAACGACGCGAACAACTCACCGAGCCGCTCGGCCATGGGCAGGAAGGGCCGGACGGTCTCCGATGCCTCGGCCGCGCTCACGTTGACGGCGAAGGGGACGAACTCCCCGGCCAGGGCCAGGCCCACCTGCTCGGCGATGGTGTCGCCCGCTTTGTCCTGTGCCTCGTGGGTGCTGGCGCCCAGATGGGGCGTGACCACCACCGAATCGAGTCCGAACAGCGGTGACTCGGTGGTGGGCTCGGTAGCGAACACGTCGAGGGCCGCCCCGCCGACGTGGCCGGTGGCGATGGCGTCGGCCAGCGCGGCTTCGTCGATGATCCCGCCGCGGGCCACGTTGACGATACGGATCCCAGGCCTGGCCTTGGCCAACAGCTCGGCGTTGAGCAGACCGATCGTCTCGGGCGTCTTGGCCACGTGGATCGTCACGAAATCGGCGGTGGCCATCAGCGTGTCGAGGTCGACCAGTTCGACGCTCATCTGGCGGGCCCGATCCTCGGAGACGAACGGGTCATACGCCACCAGTCGCATGCCAAAGGCCAATGCCCGCTGGGCCACGAGCTTGCCGATGCGGCCCAATCCGATAACGCCGAGCGTCTTGTCCGACAGTTCGACGCCCGTCCACCGTGAGCGCTCCCAGCGACCCGCTACCAGCGCGGCGTGGGCCTGGGGCACGTTGCGGGCTTGGGCCAGCAGCAGGGCCATGGTGTGCTCGGCCGCCGACAAGACGTTGGACTGCGGCGCGTTGACCACCATGACGCCCCGGGCGGTGGCGGTGGCGACGTCGACGTTGTCGAGCCCGATCCCCGCCCGGCCCACGACCACCAGGTCCGTCCCCGCCTCGAGCACCTCTGTGGTCACCGTGGTGGCCGATCGGACGATGAGGGCGTGGGCGCCTTTGACCAGATCGAGGAGCTCCCCCGCGGTCGGGCCGACCTGGACGTCCACGTAGTGGCCAGCGGCGCGGAGGCGCTCGAGGCCTCCCTCGGCAATGGGTTCGGTTACCAGGATGCGGGCCATCGCATCATCCTGGCCGCTGGGCTGCGACGGCCGCCAACCGGTACCTTGCCCGCCTGGTGGCGATCAGCCGCCTTGGAGCTTGAAGGCGATGTAGAACGCGGCGAGGGGGACGACGACGAACGCGGCGGCGAGGATCAGCACCGGGATGAGCCACGGCCGGGCGGATCGGGTGAGCTCCGCTTCGTCAACGTCGTCGTCGGGCGCCTCCTCGAGGCCGAGCACCTGGCGGGCCCGCTGGGCATCAGAGGGAAGCACGGTGACCACATAGGCCCCCCGAGGGAAGGCGTCAGGCTGGCGGTTCACCTCGGCCCCGATGCCTCGGGACACCAGGGAGGCGGCGCGCGCCCGGGCGTCGCCTTCGACGGCGTGGCGCTCGATCTCGGTCATGATCGGCGTGGCATCCGGCGTCTCAGCGTCCACCGTGGCCCCTCTCAGAGGTTCTCGATCAGGATCGGTTCGCTCGGTACATCCATCGGATCGGACGGCGCGATCCCGAACACCTGGGCATAAAAGTACCGTTCCGCCTCCAGCGCCCGCTTGATGTTGGGGGCTTGGCGGAACCCGTGCTGTTCCCCTTCGAACGTCACGTAGGCCACCGCCAGGCCCTTGGCCCGCACCGCATCCACGATCATCTCCGACTGGGCCGGGGGCACGATCTCGTCTTCGAGACCCTGCAGGACGATGAGCGGGCAGTCGAGGTGCTCGACGTGATGGATGGGCGAACGCTGCTGGTAGAGGTCCCGACGCTCGGGATAGGGCCCCACCAGCGAATCGAGGTAGCGCGACTCGAACTTGTGGGT
>DHIQ01000213.1:0-152 GCA_002403895.1 Candidatus Neomicrothrix sp. UBA4742 | reverse complement strand
GCGCGACTCGAACTTGTGGGTGTCTCGGGCCAGGGCCTCCAGGTCGGCCACGCCGTAAAGGCTGGCGCCGGCCCGGAACCGGTCCCGGAACGTGAGGGCGCACAGCGTGGTGAAGCCGCCGGCGCTACCACCCCGGATGGCCAGGTGGTCGG
>DHIQ01000203.1:66284-69346 GCA_002403895.1 Candidatus Neomicrothrix sp. UBA4742 | reverse complement strand
GCCCTCGTAGCTCAGTGGATAGAGCACCTCTCTCCTAAAGAGGATGCGCTGGTTCGATTCCGGCCGGGGGCGCTGGAGGAACTGGCTAGCCGATGCCGGTGAGGCCGTCGCCGTCCGGGTCATCAGCTGTCCAGTGGAACTCGATATCACTCCCCACCCAGACCGCTTGGAACCAAAAGCGCTACACGTCGGTGAGGTGTTTGACCAGGCCCAACAGGCTGGTGATCCGGTCATTGAGGTCGGGGCCGGCGACCGGGTCGAGGGCGTTCGCCCCTAAAGCGGGCACCGGTCCCGGCCGACAGAGAGAATATGGACGAGGGGCCCCGAGTGCGGCGCGACCGGACCGGCGACGCCGGGTTCGTCAGCCTGCTCCAGGCCGGGGACGCGTCTGCCTTCGGCATGCTGGTCGACGCCTGGGCCGACCCGGTCTATGACCGGCTGAGCCATCGCGGCTTCACCACGGCCGATGCCCTCGATCTCAGCGCCGTCATCTTCGCCGAGGTGCACCGTCAGCTCACCGAGGCCTCGAGCCCCGACCCCTTCGGGGTGCAGGTGTTGCGCATCGCTGGGCAGCAGGCGACGGCCGCCGACCACCTGCGGGTGGATCTCCTCCTGGCCGTCGGTCCCTTTGCCGGCGATCGGCTGGCCCACGGGACCGACCCCGGTGTCCTCGCCAGTGAGGAGTCGGTCGCCGCGTTTCTGTTCGAGACGGTGACCCTGCTGGGTGCATCCGCCGGCGAGGTACTGGATCTTCATGAGCGCTACGGCTTCGATGACCACGAGCTCGCCGCCTTGTTGGGGATCCCCATCGACGCAGTAGCCGATCTCACCGTCAGCACGCCTGGTGCCTTCCGGGAACTCGTCGGCGTGCTACTGGTGTGGCGCCAGGGCGCGCCGGCCTGCAGCCAGCTGGCCGCAGCCCTGATGCGCCACACCCGACTCGAGGCCGGGACCCGCCGGGCGGTCATCGAACACCTCCGCGGCTGCGCCAAGTGCCGAACCGCCGCCTCGCCGGCGCTGGATCCGGTGGTGGTCCTGGCCGCCATCCCCATCTCGCTAGCTCCTGCCGGGTTCAAGCCGGCACTGATCGAGACCCTGGGCCGCATCGGGCTGCCCGTCGCGGGGTCGGTGGCCTACCGCCTGCCGCCCGCCGGTCGGGGCATGGCCGCCGCCAACCCGCCGCCGCCCTCGCCCCCACCCGTGCCCTTGTTCGTGGCCGCCCCGGCTCACCCGACCTTGACCCGCCGGCCCGTACCGGCGCCGCTGACCACGGCTCCGGCCCTCCCTCTCCCAGCCTGGAGCGAGCCGGAACTGGCGGCGCTCATGATCGGTGATCTCGTGACTCCTGATCGGAAGCTGGCATCGCGGTCCGAGCCGGTGACTGAGGTCGCGGTTGTCGCCCCGCTTGCCGAGGATGTCAGGCTGGCCGAAGGTGAATGGGTCGAGGAGTGGGTCGCCGAAGGGTTGGTCCCGGACGAGACCAGCGCCATGTTGGCCCCGCCGCCACCGCTGGACGCCCCGGCGCCGGTGGTCCCCGCCTTCGAGCCGACATTTCTGAGTCCGGCGGCTCGGTCCTCGGCGGCCCCGGCCCGTCGACGCAAGCGCTGGTTCCGCATCATCGAGGCCTGAGCTGCACGAGCCCGATGGGGTTCCGGGCAGGGGGATCAGCGGAGGGTGCCGGCGTGGGCCAGGAGGAGCTCGTGGAAGTCGGGGTGGGCGATGCCGGCGAGCGCGATGGCCCGCTCCCTCACGGTGCGGCCCCGCAACGAGGCGACCCCATACTCCGTCACCACCAGGTCCAGCTGGTGGCGCGGGGTGGTGACCACTGCACCGGCCGCCAGCTCCGCCGCGATCCGGCTGATGCGCTGGCCGCCCACCGTCGCGGTCGACGGCAGGCACAGCAGCGATCGGTCCTCCAGCTCGAACCCAGCCACCGACACGAAATCCTCGTGTCCCCCTATGCCAGAGAACTGCTTGGACCCGATGGTGTCGGCCACGGCCTGGCCCCACAGGTCGATGGTGATGGCCCCGTTGATGGTCACCATCTTGCGGTTCTTGGACACGATCTCGGGGGAGTTGACCACCTCGACCGGAAGGAACCGCACCTCCTCGTTGCCGTCAAGGAACTCGTACAGCTCCTCCGTCCCGGCCGCGAACGTGGTGATGGACATACCCACGTACTGGCCCTTGCGCGCGTTGGAGACCTTGCCCGCTTTGTGCAGGCGCATCAGTCCGTTGGTGAACATCTCGGAGTGGATCCCGTAGTCGCCGCCGTCATCGGTGGCCAGCATGGTGGTGATCGTCGAGGGAATGCCGCCGATGCCGGTCTGCAGGGTGGCGCCGTCGGTGATGTAGGGACGGACGTGGGCGGCGATGCGCCGGTCGATCTCGGAGGCGTCGGCGTCGGGCAGCACGAACAGCGGCCGGTCGCTCTCCACCAGCACGTCGATCTGGTCCACGTGGACCCGGTGGGGGTACTCCGGCTTCAAGCCCAGGGTGCGAGGGGCGGCGGGGTTGGCTTCCACCACCAGGACGCGGTCGGGGTCCGCCGCCGCCCGCAGGATCTCGTGGAAGGTGGCGCCGGCGTGCAGTGAGAGGCTGCAGAAGCCGTCCGGGTCGGGCGGCGCGGCCAGGGTGGCCACCACCCGGGGCTTGAGCCGCTCGGCGATGGGGGTGAAGCGCCGGAAGTCTGAGGGCACGAACTGCACGTCGGCCCCCGTCTCCGACAAGAAGCGCTCGGCCGGACCGTAGAAGCCGCTCAGGTAGTGCACCCCGGGCTTGGTGAAGAAGGCGTAGAGGTCGATGAGCAGCGCGCCGAACACGGTGACGTCTTCGAAGTCGTCGCGCTCACCGAGGGCGTGGAGGAACTCCGGTGGCTGACCGGGACCGAGGGGGATGCCCAGGGTGTCGTGGGGGCGCACCAGGGCGGCGGCTTCGGTCGGGGTGAGTACCTGCACCGCCGGATCGTAGGGCGAGATCGGGAATGCCCGCCGGGTGCGGATGGTTGGAAAGCGTTGTGCTACGCCCGTGTAGCGAAACTACGGTTGCCCGATGCCTGACCG
>DHIQ01000203.1:53654-66038 GCA_002403895.1 Candidatus Neomicrothrix sp. UBA4742 | reverse complement strand
CTGAGAACGAGTTGACCTCGATGACCACCGCTGACATCCCCGCTCCCGGAACCAGCGGCCCGGCCGGGCCCCCGATCGACCCGGCCGTCTACGAACGGCGCTGGAAGATCCTCGTCGTCTTGTGCCTCAGCCTGGTGCTCGTGGTGGTGGGCAACAGCGCGCTCAACGTGGCGCTGCCCACCCTGCAGCGCGACCTTCTGGCCACCAGCACCCAGCTGCAGTGGATCGTCGACGCCTACGCCATCGTGTTCGCCGGCCTGCTGCTCCCGGCGGGCGCGCTCGGCGACCGGTTCGGACGCAGGGGCGCGCTCCAGCTCGGCCTCGTCATCTTCGGCATCGCTTCCTTGCTGGCCACCCTGTCCAACAGCCCCAACCAGCTCATCGCCACCCGGGCGCTGATGGGCCTGGGAGCGGCGTTCGTCATGCCGGCCACGCTGTCGATCCTGGCCAATGTCTTCCCGCCCGGGGAGCGGGCTCGGGCCATCGCCATCTGGGCCGGGTTCGCCGGGGCTGGCGCCGCCATCGGCCCGGTGATGAGCGGGTTCCTGCTCGAGCACTTCTGGTGGGGATCGGTGTTCTTCGTGAACGTGCCCATCGTCATCGTGGCCATCGCCGCCGGTGCCGTGCTCGTCCCGACCTCGAAGGACCCCAACCACGGCAAGCTCGATCCGATCGGCGCCCTGCTGAGCGTGGTGGCCCTCGCCTCGCTGCTCTACGCCATCATCGAAGCCCCGGTGAACGGCTGGGGATCGCCGGAGACGGTGGCCGGCTTCGCCCTGTTCGCCGTCTTCGCCGTCGGTTTCGTGGCCTGGGAGCGCCACAACCCGCACCCCATGCTGCCCATGGCGTTCTTCGCCAACCGCCGCTTCAGCGTGGGGGCGACCACCATTACCCTCACGTTCTTCGCCATGTTCGGCCTGTTCTTCGTGCTGACCCAGTACCTGCAGTTCGTGCTCGGCTTCTCGCCGTTCCAGGCGGGGCTGGCCACGCTGCCGCTGGCCTTCATGCTCGTCATCTTCGCCCCCCGCAGCGCCGGGTTCGTGGCCCGCTTCGGCCAAGCCCGGGTCCAGGCGTTCGGTCTCACCCTGGTGGCCATCGGCCTGCTGGTGATGGCCTCGCTGACCCCCACGAGCAACTACGGGATGGTGGCCTTCGGCTTGGTCATCATGGGTATCGGGATGGCCTGCACCACCGCACCCGCCACCAACGCCATCGTGTCGTCGGTGCCGCTGGCCAAGTCCGGAGTGGGCTCGGCGGTGAACGACACCACCCGTGAGGTGGGGGGAGCCCTTGGTATCGCGGTGGTCGGCAGCCTGGTGGCGTCGGCCTATCGCTCCACCATGGCCACCAAGGTGGCCGGCCTGCCCGCTCTGCTCGCCGGGCAGGCCCGCGATTCGGTGGGTGGGGCGTATGGCGCGGGCAAGAGCCTGGGCCCAGCGGGTGCGCAGCTGGCCACCGAGGCCAAGGTGGCCTTCACCGATGCTATGGGCGCCGCCCTGGTGGTGGCCGCGGTGGTGGCCCTCGTGTGTGCCGGCATCGTGCTCATCTACCTCCCCCGTACCCCGGTGCCGATGCCGGGCGTACCGGAAGACGCCGGCACCGCAGAGGACTCCGGCGCACCGATCGACTCGGTCGGAGCAGTTGACCCGGTGGGATCCGTGGAGCCGCCGGCGTGAGCGGGACGGCGGAAGTCCTCGATCCCCGGGTGGCCCGCTCGCGGGCTGCGGTCTTGGCCGCCACCGCGGAGCTGCTGGGTGAGGTCAGCTTCGTCGGCATCAGCGTGGAGGCCATCTCGGCCCGCTCCGGCGTGGCCCGCACCACCGTCTACCGTCACTGGCCCGACCCGGCTCAGCTTATGGCCGATGCCCTGGCCAGCGTCATCACGGCGTGCCCCGAACCCGACACCGGCACCCTGCGGGGTGACCTGACGGTCATCCTCCGGGAACTGGTCGCCACGCTGAGCCGATCGGCCACGGCCCGGTTGCTGCCGCCCATGATCTTCGCCGCCGAGGCCGATCCGGCGGTGGCCTCGTTGCAGCAGTCCTTCAGTCGCCAGCGCCGGCTCGTGGTTCGCGGCGCGCTGGAACGTGCCGTGGCCCGGGGGGAGATCGACGCCGATTTCGACTTCGAGCTGGTGGTGGCGATGTCGTCGGGCTCGTTGTTCTACCGGCGCCTGGTGTCGCGTGAGCCGTTGACCACGGCCTATGCCGACAAGGTGGCGGGCGCCATCTGCATCCTGCTCGGCGCTCCCTGACCAGCCCCGACCCGACCGGGGCGGTGGGGGTGATCGCGGGGTGATGGCGGGGGCAACCGTCCCACCCTGGCGCCGTGGGCGGCCGTACCCTCGATAGGAGCCCGGGTGTCGGGTCGTCGTGGTGGGGGCAACGGCGCCCCGCCGTGGAGAGGAGTGACCGCCATGTTGATGAGCCCGGTACCGGAGATCGACGACATCACCCGAGAGGACGTCGAGAAGATCGCCAAGGTGTGGTGGCTGTTCGCCATCATGGGCCTGTTGAGCGTCATCGCCGGCGTGGTCATCCTGCAGATCGACTGGACCCTGAAGAACCTGGCTCTGTTCGTGGGCATCGTCTTCGTGATTCGGGGCATCTTCGACATCCTCACCCCGCCGGTGGACGGTGGACCCCGCAGCTGGGCATGGGTCACCGGCGCCTTGAACATCGGCCTCGGCGTGGTCATCCTGGCCTGGCCGGAGCCGACGCTGCGGGTCATCGCCGCCCTTATCGGCATCTGGCTGCTGGTCAGCGGCATCGTGCTCATCGTCGGTGCGGTGGCCAACCACGGCAGCCTGCCGTTGTGGGGGGTCACCCTGGGCGCCGGCATCTTGTCCTCGGTGCTGGGGATCTGGGCGCTGCGGCGCCCCGGCCAGACGCTGACGGTCATCATCGTGCTGGTGGGCATCTGGGCCATCGTGATGGGCGCGCTCGAGCTGGTGGCCGCCTTCGAGGTCAAGCGGCTGCCCAAGCACTTCGACAAGCTGATCGCGTCCGCCCGTTGAACACTGCGTCGGGACCGCCCCGGGACCGGGCGGCACCTTCCCCACCGCTGCGATAGCTTGCACGCTCCAAGCAATCTGGCGGATCAGCAGCATTGGAGGGACCGGGCGGCGACCCACCTGCCCGGACTGGACGGCCTCCGAGCCCTGGCCGTGCTGGCGGTCCTGGCCTACCACCTATGGCCCGACCGGCTGCCTGCGGGGTTCCTGGGCGTCACCGTCTTCTTCGTGCTGTCGGGGTTCCTCATCACCCGGCTGCTGCTGGCCGAGCATGCGGCCACCGCCACCATTGCCCTGGGGAGCTTCTGGACGCGCCGAGGGCGGCGTCTGCTTCCGGCTTCGCTGGTGACGCTGGCCGTGGTGGCCACGGTGTGGATGGTCCAGGGCTGGCTCACTAGGGCATTCTCCGCCGACATCGTGTGGTCGCTGGCCGACCTGGCCAACTGGCACACCCTGGCCTCGGGGGCGACCTACGGCGCGGCGGGCATCGACTCCCCCGTCCTGCACTTCTGGTCCCTTGCCATCGAGGAGCAGTGCTATCTCGTGCTGCCCCTGGTGGTGTGGGCCGTCCTGCGCTGGCGGGGATGGTCGACCCGGGCGTTGGGCTGGGTGGTCGGGCTCATGTTGCTCGCTTCGCTGGCCTACACCGCGGCCAACCATGGCGACGCCAACCTGGTCTACCTCTCCACCTTTTCGCGGGCCGCCGAGTTGCTGGCCGGGGTGCTGCTGGCCGTGGTCGTCGCCCGTCGGGGTGGGTTGCCCACTGGCCCGACGTGGCGTGTCCTGAGCGTGGTCGCCGGGGCCGCGTTGGTGGCGGCCATGGCCCGGACCTCGATCGACGATCCGATCTACGCGATGGGCGGCCTCGCGTTGGCCGCGGCGCTGACGGTGGTCGTGGTGCTGGGGGCCACTGGGGGCGGCGTGCTCGAACGGGCGTTGAGCATGGAGCCGCTGCGTGCCATCGGCCGTATCAGCTACGCCGTGTACCTGTTTCACTGGCCCATCCTCATGGCGTTTCGTGAGGCCGGGACCGACGCCTGGTACGTGGCGCCGGTTACGATTGCCGCCACCTTCGCCTTGGCCGCCCTGTCGATGGTGGTGCTCGAGGCGCCCATCCGGAACCGTCGCTGGGTGGTAGCCGCGCCCCGGATGCTGGTTCTGCCGGCGGTGGCCACGATCATCGCCGTGTGCGTGTTCGGCGTGGCCCCGGCCTCGACCGATCTCGACTTCGCCGCCGCCCAGGCCCAGTTCGATGCGCTTGGCTCCGGCTCGCTCGACGGGGCGACGGGCGCCCCCGCCTCGCTCTTGAGCTTCGGCTGGAGTGACCCCGGCGCCGCCGTGACCGTGCCCCCTGCCGGCTTGGGCCCGGTGTCGGCGGCGACCAAGGCGACGGGAACCCGGCCCACCGCGATGGTGTTCGGGGATTCCACCGCGCTGATGCTGGGTGTAGGACTGATTTACACCGACCAGGCGATCGGGGTGCCCGGTTTCGCCAACGTGGGCTGCCCACTCACCCGGGGCGGCTCGTTCCGGCTCAGCTTCGACGACCACAGCGGGAAGGTGTTCGACGCCAACGAGGGCTGTGACTGGACGACCAAGCTGCCCGACCTGGCCGCCCGATCCCACCCGGACCTCGCCCTGTTCTCGGGCGGGATGATCGACACGGTGCCTCGCAAGCTGCACGCGCTGGGACCCGGCTGGCACACCCTGGAGGAGCCCGGCTTCCGGGCGGTCCTGCGCTCGGAACTCGAGGCCGCGGTGGACGCCGTCGAGGGCGCCTCACCCCACACCAAGGTGGTGCTGGTCACGATTTCGCCCGACTGGAAGCGGGGGAACGACACCCATCGGGCCCGGGTCGACATCGTCAACCAGGTCATCGAGGAGGTGGCCGCCGACCGGCCAGGGATGACCGAGGTGGTCGACCTGAAGGGCTGGATCGACGCCACCGGCGAGCGGGAGCGGTTGTGCCCCGACGGAATGCACCTCGTGCCGGCCACCACCGCCAAGGAGGTCTACGAGCGCTTCCTCGGCCCTCGCCTCCGACAGATCGCCAGCGGGGACATCACCGCCCGCCACTGAACCGGACTCTGCCCTGGTGGCGTCGATGCGAGGCTCACAGGCCGCCAGGGGGCCCCGTCCGCCATGTGGTGGCTTCCCAGTTGACCGAGGTCGACGGCCTCGTTGAGTTCACCCATCCCCAGGGCTACGGGTACGACCCCGATCTCACCGAGACGGCCGCCGACGGCCTGCGGGTCACCGCCACCCTGGTCAGACGGGGCTGACGCCGAGCTTGGCGGTGGGCGTGAACGTGACCGGCATCTGCTCGTAGCCGCTCACGAAGTTAGCCGGCCGCAGCGGGGTCTCACCAACGACGTCGAGGTCGGGCAGCCGGGCCAGCAGGCGCTCCACCATGATCGAGATCTCGAGGCGGGCCAGGCTGGCTCCCATACAGAAGTGGGTGCCGAACCCGAAGGCCACGTGGTCGTTCGGGGTGCGGGTGATGTCGAAGCGGAACGGATCGTCGAACACGTCCTCGTCCCGGTTGGCCGACGGGTAGAGCAGCAGCAGCTTCTGGCCTACGCGCAGAGGCTGGCCGCCGAAGGTCACATCCCGGGTCACGGTTCGGGCCATGTTGCGAATGGGTGTAACCCAGCGCAGCATCTCCTCTACCGCGCTCGCCATGACCTCGGGCTCGGCCGCCAGCCGGTCACGCTGCTCAGGGTGCAACAGCAGCTGGTGCATGCCGCCGCTGATCACGTGGCGGGTCGTCTCGTCGCCCCCGACCAGGATGAGCAGCGACTCGTGCAACAGCTCGAGGTCGTCGAGTCGGTCACCGTCCACCTCGGCGTCGACCAGGATGCCCATGAGGTCCTGGGCCCCGGGGTTGGCCCGCCGCTCGGCGATGACCCGGGCGCTGTACGCCTCGTATTCCATGAAGGCGTTCATGGCCCGCATGATCGCCTCCTCCGACGAGGCCGAGCCGCTCAGGGAGCTGACCATGTCGTCGCTCCAGCGCAGCAGATCGTCTCGGTCCTCGGGAGCGACCCCCAACGCGTCGCCGATCATGATCATGGGCAGGGGGGCGGCCACGTCGCGCACGAGGTCACACGAGCCCTGTTCGCACACGGCGTCGATGATGGAGTCGCACACGAGGCGGATGCGTTCCTCGCTGTCGCGCACGCGACGCGGCGTGAACCCCTTGTTGACCAGCTTGCGGCGACGGAGGTGGTCGGGGTCGTCCATGTCGATCATCATCGGCAGCGGGCCGTTGTCGGGACGGATCCCCCCGGCGTTGGAGAACGTGGCCGGATCGGCGGAGATGGCCTTCAGATCGGCGTAGCGGGTGATGCCCCATACACCGCTGTGCTCGTCGAAATAGACGGGGGCGTTGGCCCGCATCCACGTGAACAGGGGATGGGGGTCGTTGCCGTAGAACGGCCCCCCGGTGAGGTCGATGTCGGGATGCGTCGGATGATCGGGCTGGTCCGGCCCCGCGGAGTTGGTGAATTGTCCGGAGCTGGTGGGTTGTTCGGCGGTCGTCATTGGGTGGGTGCTCCTAGAGCAGGATCTCGGCCAGGGTCCGAAGCGCGGCGGGGCCACCGGGTGAGTAGACGAGCAGGGTCGACACGGCGCTCTCGTCCCAGGCGGCCACCCGGTCGCGGATCCGCTCGGGCGGCCCGCACAGCGAGATGGCGTCGGCGAACTCGTCGGGCACGGCAGCGATGGCCTCGTCCCGCTTGCCGTCGAAGAACAGCTCCTGGATCTTGAGCGCCTCGGCCTCGTAGCCGAATCGCTGCATGAGCTTGGTGTGGTAGTTCTGGCCCTTAGCCCCCATGCCCCCGATGTAGAAGCCCAGCATCGTCTTCACCGGCAAGAGCGCCGCCTCGAGGTCGTCGTTGATGTTCACCTGGGCGCCCGCCGCGATCTCGAACCCGGGCTTGGCCCCGGCCAGCGACTCGGCGTACACCTCGGGGTGATGGGGCGAGTAGTAGAGGGGCAGCCACCCGTCGCCGATCTCGGCGGTCAGGGCCACGTTCTTGGGACCTTCGGCACCGAGGAAGATGGGCAGGTCGGCCCGCAGGGGATGCACGATCGAGCGCAGTGGCTTGCCCAGCCCGGTGGAGCCCTCGCCCCGATACGGGTGCTGGTAGAACTTGCCGTCGAAGTCGAGCGGTTCTTCCCGGCGCAGTACCCGGCGGATGATCTCGACGTACTCACGGGTGCGGGCCAGCGGCTTGGTCGACGGCCGGCCGTACCACCCCTCGACCACCTGTGGTCCGGACACGCCCAACCCGAGTTGGAACCGGCCGTTGGACAGGTGATCAATGGTCATGGCCGCCATGGCCGTGGCCGTGGGGGTCCGGGCGGCCAGCTGCACCACGCTGGTGCCGAGCTTGATGGTGGAGGTCTGACCGGCGATCCAGGCCAGGGGCGAGAAGGCGTCCGATCCCCACGCCTCGGCGGTCCACACCGAGTCGAACCCGAGCCGTTCGGCCTCCTGGGTCACCGGGATCACGTCCGGCGGCGGTCCTGCCCCCCAGTAGCCCCACATCAGGCCCAGCTTCATGCACTTCCCCCGTCCTCACGTCCCCCATCGGACGTTGTCGGGCTCGACGGTAGCGCATCTGACGGACCGTCAGATCCGGGCCGGGGCCGGCGAGCGAGCCGGGCCGTGAGCCGGAGCGTGAGGATTCAGGCGTAGTGGCGGGCGATCTCGTTCACCGCACCCACATAGACGCCCGGCGCGGGGTGGAGCGTGTGAACCAAGAGCGGGAACAGCTGGTAGAGCTCGACCCGGTCCCGCCAACCGTCGCTCAGCGGGTACCGCGCCTCGTAGGCGGCGAAGACCCCCGACCCGAAGCCGCCGAACAAGTGCATCATGGCCAGGTCCATCTCCCGATGGCTGTAGGACACGGCGGGGTCGATGAGCCACGGCCGCCCGTCGGAATCCACCAGTGCGTTGCCGCCCCACAGGTCACCGTGGATCAGGGCCGGGGGTTCCGGGGGCCCGACCAGTTCAGCCAGACGGTCGATGACCCGCTCGACGCGGGCCACGGTGGGAGCGGTCAGGCGCTCCGCGTCCGCTGCCAGGCGCAGGGTGGGCCGCAGCCGGTACTGGCCGTAGAGCTCGGCCCAGGTGTCGCACCAGGCGTTGGGTTGGCGCCGTCGCCCGGTGATGGTGTCGCGGTCCAGTCCGAACTGCGGGGCCGTCGTCCGGTGCAGGTCGGCCAGCTCGCCCCCCAGCTCGTCGTCGTGGTCGGCGTCGGGGCGGCCCGGCTCGATCCAGTTGAGGATGATGAACCGGTCAGTAGCGTCGTCGGCCAGCGCCAGGACCCGGGGCACCCGGACCGTTCCTGTCGCCTCGAGCCGGGTGAGGCCGTCTGCTTCAGTGGAGAACAGCCCGGGGTCGGCCGCCGCGTTCGTCTTGGCGAACACGAGGGTGGCGTCGTCGAGCTCGACCCGCCACGCATCGCTGCTCTCGCCGCCCCCCACCGGGGTGGCCGACCGGACCGCGGCGCCCAGGGATCGGCCGATGGCCTCAGCGACGCCCGGGGCGATCATCGACTTCCCCTCCCAGGCGGTTCACCACCGTCAGGCGGTTGGCGGCGGGGGGGTTCACCACCCGATGCCGTCCCCGGCTGGACCTGCCGGGTGGGCGACGTCGGGTGCCCCGCGGGCGCCGGCTCAGCAATGAGACTCAGGACACCGGCGTTGAGCTCGGCGAGCAGGCCGGTGCAGGCCGCGTCGATGATGTCGAACACGTCGGCGAAGCCGGTCGGCCCGCGGTAGTACGGGTCGGGAACATCGAGGGCGACCGGATGGGCGCCGGCATCGGGAGCGAACGACCGCAGCATCCGCACCCGTTGGCGGGCTTCGACGGTGGGAGCGAGGTCGAACAGGTCGGCCTCGTTGGCCCGGTCCATGGCGACCAGCAGGTCGAAGTACTCGAAATCGCCGGCATGGACCTGGCGGGCGCGGCTGGTGAGGATGATCCCCCGACTCGCCGCCTCGGCCGCGGCCCGCTCGTCGGCCGGCTCACCCCGGTGCCACCCGCCGGTGCCGGCGCTGTCCACCTCGACCATCTGGGCCAGGCCCGCCGCTTCGAGCTTGGCCCGCATGATGCCCTCGGCGGTGGGGGACCGGCAGATGTTGCCGAGGCATACGAAGCAGATCCGCACCCGCCGAGTATGGACCAGCACAGCGTCCCGGGCTTGGCCGACCAAAACCCGGGAGAGCCCCAACCTTGTGCACTGATCGACGGTTGGCGTGCATGAGCGCGCGACGTTGCGGGAAGGTTTGTCTACTTCTCGGTGACCCCGGCGCTGTCGAAGGTGGCCATCTCGTTGAGGATCTTGGCTGCCGCTTGCAACACGGGGAGGGCCAGCGCGGCGCCAGATCCCTCGCCCAGGCGCAGCTCCAGATCCAGGAGAGGCTCGAGTCCCAGGTAGGACAGGGCCGCCGACGCGCCCGGCTCCACCGATCGGTGACCGGCCACGAGGTACTCCTGCGCCGGCGGACAGATCGACGTGGCCACGAGGGCGGCGGCCGCGGCGACGACCCCGTCGATGACCACCGGCACCCCGGAGGCGGCCCCTCCCACGATGAAGCCGGCGAGGGCCGCGATCTCGAACCCGCCCAGCTCGGTGAGCTGGGTGATCATGCCGGCGGTGGCCGGCACGCGGTCGAGCGCCCGCTCGATCGCATCGATCTTGCGGCCCAGCACGGCGTCATCGGCGCCGGCCCCTCGTCCGGTGACGTCGGTCGCTGGCAGCCCGGTCACGGCGGCGATGAGGGCAGCCGACGGCGTGGTGTTGCCGATGCCCATGTCCCCGGTGAGCAGGCATCGGGCGCCGCCGGACACCGCCCCTGTGGCCACGTCGACCCCGACGTCGAGCGCCAGCAGCGTCTGGGTGCGGGTCATGGCCGGACCCACGGAGAGATCGGCAGTGCCCCGGCCCACGTTGCGGCGCAGGACGCCGTCGTCGGACAGCAGCGGGGTGGCCACGCCGACGTCGATGACCTGTACCTCGGCACCAGCGTGACGAGCCAGCACATTGATGGCCGCCCCGCCGTGGGAGAAGTTGGCCACCATCTGGGCGGTGACCTCCTGGGGCCACGCCGACACGCCAGCGTCGAGTACCCCGTGGTCTCCGGCGAACACAGCCACCACGGCCGGCTCCGGGATGGGGGGCGGTGAGGCGCCGGCGATGGCGGCCAGCTGGGTGCCGGCGCTCTCCAGGCGGCCGAGCGCCCCCGGGGGCTTGGTCAGCCGCTGCTGCAGGGTGTCGGCGGCGGCGGCGGCGGTCGTATCCACGGGCCGCACGTTGCCCCGGGCGGCCTCGAAGCGGCTGCCGGCCGTCCGCTCGATCCAGCCGGTCACGGCCTCGGCGATTGAGCGGCCGGCGGAATCGGCGTAAGCCATCCCCGCCGATTTGGCAGCCTCGGCGTCGGTGGGGCGATCGCCGACGTACAGCACCCGGGTCGGGTCGCTGAGCCCGAGGCCCGCCAGGGCGACGGTCAGCGGCTCGGGGTCGGGCTTGCCCACGCCCACATCCACCGAGGTCACCAGGACGCGCAACAGGGCGCTGATCCCGCTCGGCTCGAGCACGGCCCGGACGTCGGACTCGGTCATGGTGGCGGTGTTGGTCACCGCCCCGAGCGCCACCTGGGCGGCGATGGCGACCAGCGCGTCGTAGGCGCCGGGTCGCAGGTGGACGTCGAGGTCCGCGGCCGCGGTACCAGGCGGGGCCTCGTCGACCACGGTGCCGCCGATGTCGACGAGCACCGCATCGAGAAGCGGTTGGAGGATCATGAGGGGACGTCCTGAGGCGGGGTGGCCGGCCGGTTCGGGATCCCATGAAATCGAGTGAGTCCCGGGCGGGCGGCGGAGGCGAAGCGCGGAAGGGTAGGACGGGGGGCTGGACGGGGACGAATCCGGCCTCGGTCAGACACGGGGGCCATGCTGGTCGGGATCCGGGGTGGGGTCCAGTGCCTGGTCGAGGGCCCGGTCGAGGCGGGCCAGAGCGGCCTCGTCGGGCACCGCGACCCGAGCTAGGTCGGGCATTCCGAACGAGGCGCAGTCGCGGATCGCGACGCCGTGGTGGGCCAGCCGGAGACGCAGCTCGGCGGCGGTGCCCACGGTCGCAGCGACATCGACCAGCACCCAGTTGGCGTCCGACGGGCGAGCGACAAGCCCGTGGTCGGCCAGCACCGCGACCAGCCGGCGGCGGGCGTCGGCCACCGCGTTCGACCAGCCGCCCAGGTCCACGGTGTCCAGCAGCTCGGGGAGTGCCCCGGCCGCCAACCCGTTCACCGACCACGCCGGGCGGCGTCGGCGCAGCTCGTCGATCACCTCGGCATCGGGACCGAGCACGTAGCCGATGCGCAGGCCGGGGCAGGCCAACAGCTTGGTCAGCGAGCCGAGCACGAACGCACCCCCTTCGGCATCGCCTCGGGTCCAGCGGCCGGTGCACAGCGGGTAGAAGGCTTCATCCCACACCGCCGCGGTTTCTTCGGGCACCGCCAGCCGGCCGGTCGGATTGTGGGGATTGGATCGCCAGCGGGGACCGTGCGGATCCGATGACCCCAGGTGGCGCGTGTAGAGGCTGAAGTCGGGCTCGTCGACCCGTCCTCGACCGAGGTGGGCGGCGACCAGGGCGATGGCCTCGGCGCCGCCGTTGGTCAGCAGCAGCCGGTCGCGGGGCACGCTCATGGCCTCGGCGAGGGCAGCAGTGGCCGCGGTGTCGTCGGGGTAACGGCCGAGCTGGTCGAGATGGCGGGCCACGATGGGCGCCGGGTCGACAGCGAAAGGATTGAGGCTCTGTGAGAGGTCCACGATCTCGGCCGGGTCCACGCCGAGGGCGTGTGCCAGGGCCGGGCCGTCACCCCCGTGCGATCCCGCCGGGGGCAGCGGCCCGGGTGGCGCGGGCTCGCCCCGTCCGGCGTCGCTCGTGAGGATCCCGCTCAGCGGTCGTGCCTGTTCATCGGGCGAGCCGGCGCTTGGCACGCCGGCGCTTGGCACGCTGGCCGCGGGCCGTCGGTCGAGTCCGCTCATCGGGCATGCCTGTTCACGACGTCAGCCAGTGGGCCCAGCGGCGCAGACCGGTGGCGGTGCCGATGGCGGCCAGCAGGCCGGCCAGGGCCAGTGCCACATCTTCGGAAAGTACCACGGCCCGGGCGATGTCGTCCGCCGTCGGGGGGCGGCCCTCGCCCAGCGCCGGACGGATCTCGACGCGATCGCCGTAGCGACTCACGCCGCCGAGGCGGAGCCCGAGGGCCGCAGAGAAGGCGGCCTCGGCCACCCCGCTGTTGGGTGACGGATGGGCAGGGGCGTCCCGACGCACCGCCCGGGCCACGGCAGTGGCCGTTCG
>DHIQ01000203.1:51392-53507 GCA_002403895.1 Candidatus Neomicrothrix sp. UBA4742 | reverse complement strand
GGGCCACGGCAGTGGCCGTTCGGGGGCGCACGGCGACGACGAGCGCGGCGGTGAGCCGGGCCGGGATCCAGTTGGCGGCGTCGTCCAGCCGGGCGCTGGCCCAGCCGTACTCGGCGTAGCGGGCCGAGCGGTGGCCGACCATGGCATCCATGGTGTTGACCGCCCGGTAACCGAACGCCCCGGCGGCGCCCCCGACGGCGGCCCAGCATGCCGGCGCGACGACGGCATCCACCGTGTTCTCGGCCACGGACTCGACCGCGGCGCGGGCGATGTCATCGGCGTCAAGGGCGCTGGGGTCGCGACCGACCAGGCTGGGCAGGGCGCGGCGGGCGCCGTCCAGATCGCTGATGGCCAGGGCGGCACCCACCTCGGCGGCGGCATTCCCGAGGCCGCGGCCGGCGACGGCGATGGCGGTCGCCGCGGTGGTGGCCAGCACACCGCGGCCGACCACGCGGCCGGCCAGCAGGCCGAGGCCGAGCCCGGTGGCGGCGTGCACGATGCCCCCGGCCCGGGTGCCGTCATAGGCTCGCCGCTCGAAGGCGGCCATGGTCGAGCCGAAGACCGCGACAGGATGGGGCTCGACCGGAGGTTCCCCGAACTGGGCATCCACCAGGATCCCGAGCGCAGCCCCCAGCGCCGCCGGCACCCGCGGCGTCATGACGTCACCACCCCACGCCCCCGCTCACGACGGGCCCACGTTCGAATCGGCGTAGGCAACGGTCGTCCCAGCGACCGTTCGCGCCGCGGGTTCGCCGGTAGGGAGGGGGGTGGAAGTCCATCGGTCACCATTTGGCGGCGAGGACGAGGAGCCCAACGGTTTCGGCGAGGACGCCGGCGGCGCCGAGTACGTCGCCGGTGAAGCCGCCCAACCGGCGGTGGGCCAGGGCAGCCACGAGCCCGGCGGTGGCCAGGCCGGCGCCAACGGCGATCACCCCGACGGGACGGCCGGCAAGATGCCCGCTCCCGGCGATGGCGAGGGCGGCAGCCAAGATCGTGCCCCCACACGCCACGGGGAAGGCCCGCCCACCCAGGAAGGCGGTGGCCAGCCCGGTCGAGCGGGCGTAGGGCAGGGTGCGGGCGATGGTGACCATGGCGGTGCGCGACATGCACCACAAGGCGGCCAGCAGGAGCGGTGAGGGCGTGATCACGGTGAGCGCCGAGACCCGCAGCACGAGCACCATGGCCACGGCGGTCACGCCGAAAGCACCGGTGCGGGGGTCGGCCATGACCTCGAGCCGACGGGCTCGATCGAGCGGAGGGAGGAGACCGTCGGCGGCGTCGGCCAGGCCGTCCAGATGGAGCATCCCGGTGAGGCCGAGGTCGGCGGCGACCACCAGTGCGGCGCTCACCATTGGGGGCCAGAGGTGGTCGGCTCCCCACCACAGGCCACCGAGGCCGAGCCCGATCGACGCCCCGACGACGGGGAACCAGGTCATGGCGGTGGGGCTCGGGGGCGCCGCGCCCCCCAGCGGCGTGAGGAAGGCGATGGCCCGCCTCATGGCTGGCCCCAACTCTCGAAGGTCTCGAGTCGCAGCGCCCGGCCGGCGACGATCAGAACCACCTCGTCAGCCAGGGTCGCCACCCGTTGGTTGAGGTCGCCAAGCACGTCGCGGAACTGGCGCCCCACATCGGTCTCGGGGTGCACGCCCATGCCGACCTCGTCGGACACGATCACCACCACGGCGGCCTCGTCGGCCCACGAACGGAGGGCATCGATCAGGTCGTCGATCCGGGGTTGGAACGCGGGCGCGGCAAAGTCCGGGTGGGCCGCCACCCAGGTGCCGAGGGCATCGATCAGGGTGGGCTGCTCGGGGGCATCGCGCAGGGTGGCGGCAAGGTCGGGTCCGGCCTCGATGGTCTCAAAGCGGGGGTCGCGGCGGGTCTGATGGGCGGCGATCCGCTCGGACATGTCGAGGTCGATCTCCCCGTCGGCAGCGACGGCCTGGCCGGTGGCCACGAAGGTGAGCGGGCCGGCACTGGCCAGGACGCGCTGTTCGGCGAGGGCCGACTTGCCGGAGCGGGCACCACCGAGCACAAGCACGATCACGACGTGCCTCCATTCTTGGTGGGGTTGGTCGGGTTGGTCGGCGTGGTCGTGGAGGTCGTGGAGGTCGT
>DHIQ01000203.1:50041-51142 GCA_002403895.1 Candidatus Neomicrothrix sp. UBA4742 | reverse complement strand
CGGCGGTGGGTTTGGACGGATCGGTGGCCATGCGCTTGAGGCTGTCGGCGGTGCCGGCCAACACGGTGGCGTGCACCGCCCGGGCGAGAGCTGATCCGTAGGTGGAGCGGGGACCGCCGAACGGCTCCTGGTCGGCGGGCGGGCCGATGGGGCAGACCAGGACGACGGCGTCGGTGGCGGTGCCAGTGCCGGGGACGCCGGCGTCGAACAGCGCCTGGGTCTTGGCTTCGGTGGCGGTGGCCACCAGGTTGACCAGGGCGCCGGCAGTCATAGGTACGGGAACGAAGGCGACGATGTTGATGGTTCCCGGCGTGGGGCGGAGGGTGAGGTCGCGGTCGATGGTGCCGACCGGAGCGGAGGCCCAGGTGGGAACCCGTACCCCCACGGTGGTGTCGACCCGGACGCCGTCGTCCTCGGCAGACGGCCAGGCGCCGACGTCAGCGGCGGTGAGGAGACCAACCCCCCGGTCGATGTCGTGGAGCCCTACGGCGGTGGCTAACTCGGCGAGGTGTGCGGCCGGGTCGATGCGGCCGTACCCGGAGCGGACCTGGGCATTGATGATCCAGGAGCGCTCGCCGATGCCGCCGCCCAGCACCGACGAGGCGATGACGCAGGCCGGCTGGGGGAGGGTCCACACCAGCAGCGGGAGGTCGAGATCGTCCTCGCGGCGGGAGTGGAGGGTCGGCGAGGGAGCAGGAAACAAGGGCACCAGCTTCAGCGACGGCGGAGACGTGGGCGCCGGACGGCGCGAGTGGCGAGGCTAGTCGGGTTGCTCTCGGTCGCTCCTCGCGGCGTTCGCCTTCTTCGGCCCTGCGGCCGGTGGTCGCCTCCCCCCGCGAGCGGCCGGCGAGCAGGCGATCCTCGAGGTCCTCCCGGAGTGGCCGGTGCGGCTCCTCGACCTCGGCGGGCACGCGAGCGGTTTCGCGACGATGACACGGCCGGGACCGTCGCACACCCGCTGGCTACGCTCGCCGCATGTCCGCATCGGAGTCCCCGTCGTCGCCGATTCCCACCGAAGCGCCGCTGAAGCCAGCGGCCCCGGCGGCGGGACGGCCCAAGTCGGTGGTCATCGTCAACACCGGTGACGGCAAGGGCAAGTCG
>DHIQ01000203.1:49648-49888 GCA_002403895.1 Candidatus Neomicrothrix sp. UBA4742 | reverse complement strand
ACCGGTGACGGCAAGGGCAAGTCGTCGTCCGCCTTCGGCGTGATGGTGCGGGGGTGGGCCCGGGGTTGGCGGGTCGGGGTTGTCCAGTGCATCAAGAGCGGCGACTGGAACACCGGTGAGCAGAAAGCCGCCGAAGAGCTCGGCATCGAGTGGAGCGCCATGGGTGACGGCTTCACCTGGGATTCCGACGACCTCGAACAGACCGCCGAGATCGGTCGCCAGGCGTGGGCCACCGCCCGC
>DHIQ01000203.1:49152-49370 GCA_002403895.1 Candidatus Neomicrothrix sp. UBA4742 | reverse complement strand
CACGGTGACCGAGATGCGCAAGGTCAAGCACGCCTTCGACCAGGGCATCAGCGCCCGCCGCGGCATCGAGTTCTGACCGACGGATCGACTACGGGCCGTGCGCACGGGACGGGGTGTGATTGACGGTCGACGGTCGGCTGTGGTGTCCTCTGGATTACAACTGATGCGTCGCCCGAGGGGGAAGCCGGTCCGATTCCGGCGCTGACCCGCAACCGTAG
>DHIQ01000203.1:46092-48914 GCA_002403895.1 Candidatus Neomicrothrix sp. UBA4742 | reverse complement strand
CGGCGCTGACCCGCAACCGTAGGCGGAACCGAGATTCGATTCCGTGAGCCGGAACGCCCCGGGTGGCGTCATTGCTCCACCACCGTCGTCGGACTGCGGACGTTGGGGCTCTGGACCGTCCTCCCGCACCGGGTGGCCGACCTCCTGGGGCTTCACCGTTCGCCCCAAGGAGTCGAGTGTCCCCCATGTCCGCCCCACACCGCCTCCGGCGGACCCACCTGGTGGCCGCCGCGTTCGCCGGTTTGGTGCTGGTGGCGGTAATGGCGGGACCGGCCGCGCTGGCAGGGACATCCCTGGGCCGGTCCGCCTTGGGCTCGACGGATTGCGCGTCGGCGGCGGACGCACGCGTGGGTCTCGCCATCGACTTCGGCGACAAGCTCTACGCAGACACGCCGCCTGCGACAACGAGCCAGTGTCTGGTCCCCTCAGGGAATGGCCTCGACCTGTTGAAGGCTGCCGGCCACACCATCCGGCTCAGCAACTCCAGCCTTTTGTGCGCGATCGACGGCTACCCAGCCAACGGCTGCGGGGTACACAACCCCGACCAGACCTATGACTACTGGAGTTATTGGTACAAGAAGGATCAAGCCTGGTTCTACTCTGGCATCGGTCCCGGCGGCCGCACACCTGGCGACGGTGACGTGGAGGGTTGGCATTTCGTGCGAGGGGGCGGCAACCCCACCGACCCACCTCCCGGCGTCGACCCGACCACGGTCTGCCCGCCGCTCACCACCACGACCCTGCCGCCCACGACGACCACGACCGATGGCGGCGGTGGAGGCGCAGTCGGCGGCGGTGGATCGCGACCTGTGTTCCACGTGACTCCCACCATCAAGGCCGGCACAAGTGGCCAGACCACCGTCGAGCCTGGTTCCACCAACGACACCATCCGGGGTGAGGCCCTGACCGAGGCCGAGTCGGCCACGTCCCTCGACGGCGAGGGCTTCGCCAAATCCGACGGCTCCCGCAACGAACTGGCCACGGGCGAGCCGGGCGCCGACGGCGGCGGATCGTCATCCGGTACCGGGGTGCCCATCGCCATTGCCGGGGGCGGCGTGATGATCATGGCGCTCGGCGTCACCGCGGCGTTGCGCTTCCGCGCCGAGCCGGAGGACTGATCGGGGTGGCTCGCCATCTGGCGACCCGTCGACTCCTCCATCCCGGCGGCTGGTGGCTGTGGGCCGGAGGCCTGGCCGCGGCCGCCATGCGCACCACCAACCCGTTTTTGCTGGCCATGATCATCGTGGTGGTGGCCTACGTGGTCGCCGCCCGGCGCACATCGGCCCCCTGGGCCCGGTCGTTCGGTTCGTTCGTGCGCCTGGCCGTGTTCGTGGTGGGGTTCCGGTTGTTCATCCAGATCTTGTTCGGGACCCGCATCCCCGGGACCGAGCTGTTCACCCTCCCGTCGGTGGCGCTGCCGTCGTGGATGGCCGGCGTGACCGTGGGCGGACCAGTCAGCCTCGAGTCGCTCGTCTTCGCCTTCAACCAGGGACTCCGGCTGGCCACCGTGCTCATCTGCTTTGGGGCGGTCAACAGCCTGTGCAGTCCGTACCGCATGCTCCGCTGCCTGCCGGCGTCGCTCTACGAGGCGGGGGTGGCGGTCACCGTCGCCCTGTCCTTCGCCCCGCAGGCCGTGATCCAGATCGGGCGCCTGCGTGAGGCGCGGCGCTTGCGGGGCCGGCCTGTCCGCGGTGTGGCCGCGCTGCGGGGGATGGCGCTGCCGGTGCTGGAGGGCGGGCTCGACCGCTCGGTGGCGCTGGCCGCGTCGATGGACACCCGCGGCTATGGGCGTCGCACTGACGTGGCAACCGGTGTCCGGCGCATGACCAGCCTGGCGACCGGCCTGGGGATCCTGGCCGTGGCTGCCGGTCTTTATGGCGTGCTCGACGCCGGTGCCCCCCGGGCCCTGGGGCTACCGCTGCTGGGCGCTGGCTCGGTGGCCCTCGCCGTCGGACTTTTCGCCAGTGGCCGCCGGGCCGTGCGCACCCGCTACCGGCCGGACCCGTGGCGGCTTCCCGAATGGGTGGTCGGCTTCTCCGGCCTGGCCGCCCTGGTGGGCATGGTGGCGGCCGCCCGACTGCCGGGTGGCGAGGCCGCGCTCGACTCGTTCACCGTTCCCCTGGTGTGGCCGGCACTGCCCGCGGCCGCCGTGGCTGGGATCATGGCCGGGCTGCTGCCCTCGGCGGTGGCGCCCCATCCCCCGGCCTTCCTCGGTGTGGCGGCGCGACCGACGGCGAGCCCTGATGGCGCACCTGATGACGCCCCTGACGGCGTCTCGTGCCCCGGTGCGGAGACACCGGACGTGGTGGCGGCATGATCCACTTCGAGCACGTCACGTTCACCTACCCCGACGTCGAGCATTCGACGCTGACCGACGTCGACCTGCGCATCCCCGAGGGGGAGCTGTGCCTGGTCGTGGGTCAGACCGGGTCGGGCAAGTCGACACTGCTGCGGGCGGTGAACGGGCTGGTGCCGCGCTTCACCGGCGGCCGCCTCGAGGGATCGGTCACCGTGAACGGTCGCCGCACCGAGGACCACGCCCCACGCGATCTGGCCGACCTCGTCGGCGTGGTGGGCCAGGACCCGTCGGCCGGTTTCGTCACCGACACCGTCGAGGACGAGCTGGCCTACGCCATGGAGAACCTGGGCATCCCGGCCGACGTCATGCGCCGCCGGGTGGAAGACACCCTGGACCTGCTCGGCCTCCACGAACTGCGGGACCGCCCCCTCATCACCTTGTCGGGCGGCCAGCAACAGCGGGTGGCGATCGGCTCGGTGCTCACCACGTCGCCCCGCATCCTGGTGCTGGACGAGCCCACCTC
>DHIQ01000203.1:42981-45829 GCA_002403895.1 Candidatus Neomicrothrix sp. UBA4742 | reverse complement strand
CTCGAGCGGGTGGTGCAGTACGCCGATCGGATCCTGATGCTGCCCGGCGGGGGAGGCCCGGTGGAGGTGGGCGAGCCGGCCTTCGTCATGGCCACCTCCCCGGTAGCGCCGCCCGTGGTCGAACTGGGCCGGCTGGCCGGATGGTCGCCGCTGCCGCTGTCGATCCGGGACGCCCGCCGGGCGGCGGGTCCGCTGCGCGACGCCCTGGTCGGGAGCGTGCCGCCCAACCCGGAGCGTCGAGCGACCACCTCGGCGGCGTCGGTGTCGGGTCTGCACGCCGCCTACGGGCCGGTGGTCGCCCTGCGCGACGTCACCATCGACGTTCGCCACGGCGAAGTGCTGGCCGTGATGGGCCGCAACGGCGCCGGCAAGTCGACGCTGCTGTCGCACCTGGTGGGGCTGCGCGCTCCGCAGGCGGGCAAGGTCCTCGTCGCCGATCAGGAGCCGGCGCGACTGTCGCCCAAGGACGCCATCCGCCTCATCGGGATGGTGCCGCAAGACCCAGGCCTGTTGCTCAGCGCCGATTCGGTGGGCGCCGAGTGTCGTGCCAACGATCACGACTCGCACCTCGAGCCGGGGACGACGGCCGCCACCCTGGAACGGATGGTACCCGGGGTCGATCCCGCCGCCCATCCGCGGGACCTGTCCGAAGGGCAGCGGCTGGGCCTGGCCCTGGCCGTGGTGCTGGCCGCCAGCCCGCCGGTGGTGGTGCTGGACGAGCCGACCCGCGGACTCGATTACCAGGCCAAGGACCGGCTGGTGGCCCTGTTGGAGGAGTTGGCTGCCGACGGTCACGCGGTGGTGTTGGCCACCCATGACGTCGAGGTGGTGGCCCGGGTGGCCGACCGGGTGGTGGTGCTGGCGGCGGGTGAGGTGGTGGCGGACGGCCCGGCCCGTGAGGTCGTGACGCACTCCCCGGTGTTTGCCCCCCAGGTGGCCAAGGTGCTGGCGCCCGGCACATGGCTGACGGTGCCTGAGGTGGGCCACGCCCTGGCCGCGGTGGCCTCATGAGCGACGCGCCGGCCCTGCACCTGCGGCCCAAGGCCTGGCTGCTGCTGGGCGTGGCGTCGGTGCTGGGCTTGGTGGCCTTCGG
This sequence comes from Candidatus Neomicrothrix sp. UBA4742, assembly GCA_002403895.1. Lineage (GTDB taxonomy): Bacteria > Actinomycetota > Acidimicrobiia > Acidimicrobiales > Acidimicrobilacustridaceae > UBA4742. Next base: position 44,736 of record DHIQ01000203.1, on the reverse strand, counting down.
CTGGCCGCTCCTGGTCCGGCCGTTGGGCAGCGAGAACCTGGCCCACAGTGCCGACGCGCCGTGGATCTTCGTGGCCCTCCTGCCGTTGCTGCTGGCCATCGTCGTGTCGGAGATCGCCGAGGGCTCCCTCGACGCCAAGGCGGTCGCCCTGCTCGGGGTGCTGGCCGCCTGCGGGTGTGCCATGCGCCTGCCGGGCGGCGTGTCGGGCTTCGAGCCGGTGTTCTTCCTGCTCATCCCGTCGGGCCGGGTGCTGGGGCGGGGCTTCGGCTTCGTGCTCGGGGCCCTGACCATCTTCGCCTCGGCCCTCATCACTGGCGGGGTGGGACCCTGGCTGCCGTTCCAGATGTTCGGCGCGGCCTGGGTGGGGTTCTTCGCCGGCTGCCTGCCCCCGGCGCGGGGCCGGCGGGAAATCGTCGTGCTGGCTGGCTACGGCTTCGTCGCGGGGCTGGCCTACGGGCTCCTCTTGGACTTCTGGTTCTGGCCATTCGGTTCCAGCTCGGGGACGAACGTCACTTTCGTGGCCGGGGCCTCCACCGTCGAGAACCTCCAGCGGTTCTGGGCCTTCCATGTCACCACCGCCCTGGGGTGGGACCTGCAGCGGGCCATCACCAACGCGGTGCTGATCTTGCTGGTGGGCCGACCGGTGTTGGCCGCGCTGCGGCGGGTGTCACGCCGAGCTGCGTTCGGCGCCCCCGTGCACTTCGCATCGACCGCATCGACGGCACCGACCCGGCCGGCAGGCGCCACGGCGAGCCGAAGACCTAGCTGAGGATGTTGACCGCCCGGGCGGCGACCAGAGCCACCGTGATGAAGGCGGAGGCCGACTGCGCCATCATCAGCAACTTGGCCCACGTGGTGAGCGGCATGGTGTCGGTGGGGCTGAAGGCGGTGCAGTTGGTGAACGAGAAATAGAGGTAGTCCACGAAGTTGGGCAGCCACGGATCTTTGAACACGTCGGGGCTGGCCTGCTGGGGGAAAAGGAAGTCGCGATTGGCTTCGGTGTTCTGGTGGCGGGACACCGGGCCGCCGCCGTCGAGCTCCCAGTACCAAAGGGAGAACACGATCACGAACGTGCCCCACACGGCGAAGGCGGAGCGCACCAGGGCGTTGCCGGTGACGGTGCCGCCATCGATGAGGTAGCGCACGAGCAGGGCCAGCGACGCCAGGTTGGCGACGGAGATGAGGGCGATGAGGCCCACGGTGATGGCCCGGATGCGACTGCTGTTGCGCACGCGCCGATCGGTGTTGGTCAGCGCCAGGGGGATGGCGGCCGCCAGCTCGAGGACGGGCAGGATCCACCGCGGGCCGACGACCAGGTTCGCCGGCAGGACCAGGTACAACGCGAGGGCGCAGCCGATGGCGACGGTGGCCGGCCACCGCGATTCGAGCGGCGGGTTCTTGGCGGGGGGCAGGCCCGGAGCGGGCGAGGTGGCCACCGTCGGACGGTATCGCCTGCGCCCTGGACCATCGGGGACGCCCTCGCTCGATGCGGGGTACCCAACCGTGCCAGGATGCGGTCGTGTCCGGTCCCGCCACCGTGTTCGTGACCCGGTCGCTGCCGGCACCGGGGGTCCAGCCGTTGGTGGCCGCGGGCCTGCGCGTCGTCCACCGGGACGTCGACTCGCCTCCGCCTCGGACGGAGTTGCTGGCCGGTGTGGCCGAGGCCGGTGCCCTGTTGTGCCTGCTGAGCGAGCGCATCGATGCCGAGCTGCTCGACGCCGCACCCCACCTGCGGATCGTGGCCAACCTGGCGGT
>DHIQ01000203.1:12456-42667 GCA_002403895.1 Candidatus Neomicrothrix sp. UBA4742 | reverse complement strand
GATCTGGCCTGGGCTTTACTGCTGGCCACCGCGCGCCGGGTGGCCGAGGCCGACGCGCTGGTGCGCCGTGGTGGGTGGCGGGGGTTCAGCCCGACCATGTTGCTCGGGATGCCGGTGACCGGTCGCACGTTGGGCATCGTCGGTCTGGGGGCCATTGGTGGGGCCGTGGCCCGCCGGGCCCGGGGCTTCGACATGACCGTGCTCTACTGCAACCGGCAGCGGGACCGGGTGGCCGAACGAGAACTGGGGGTGATCCCGGCCACATTCCACGAGCTGTTGGCCACGAGCGACGTGGTGTCGCTGCACGCGCCGCTCAACGATGGGACCCGCCATCTCATCGACGCCGCCGCGCTGGCCCGCATGAAGCCCACCGCCATCCTCGTCAACACCGCCCGGGGGGCTCTGGTGGACGAGGGGGCGCTGGTCATGGCGCTGCGCACCGGGGTGATCGCCGGCGCCGGGCTCGATGTCTTCGAGCGCGAGCCGGAGCTGGCCGGGGGCCTGGCCGAGCTGGGGAACACCGTGCTGTTGCCTCACCTCGGCTCCGCCACGACGGAGACCCGGGCGGCCATGGTCGAGTTGGCCTGCGCCAACATCATCGAGGTCCTGGCCGGCCGACCGGCCCTCACGCCGAAACTCCCCTGACCACCCCCGAGCCTCCCGAGGCCGCGGACCACTCCAACCTTGCGTGCGACAGCGGCGAAATGGGCTGCTGTGAGATGCAAGGTCGGCGGGGCGGGGGGCCGTGGGGGACGGAGGGGACTTCTGTAACCTGTTCTTGTTGCCACGACAGGGGGCTTGGTCATGAGCGGAGCGGTAGATCTCGGGTTCGATGTCTTCGACGCCGACAACCACTACTACGAGGCCGTGGACGCCTTCACCCGCCACATCGATCCGTCGATGCGCAAGCGGACCATGCAGTGGGCCGAGATCGACGGGCGCACCCGGCTGCTGGTGGGGGGCAAGGTCAACCGCTTTATCCCCAACCCGGGCTTCGATCCGGTGGCCCGACCGGGCGCCCTTGACGACTACTTCCGGGGTCGTAGCGCCGGTGACGACATCCGCTCGGCCTTCGGTGAGCTCGATCCCATCAATCCCGCTTACCGAGACCGCGACGCCCGACTCGAGGTGATGGACCGCCAGCGGATCCAGGGATGTTTCATCTTCCCCACGCTCGGAGTGGGCATGGAGGAGGCACTGATCGGCGATCCCGAAGCCGCCCACGCCGCGTTCGGGGCGTTCAATCGCTGGCTGGAAGATGATTGGGGCTACGCGTATGCGGGCCGGATCTTCGCCGCCCCGATGCTGAGCCTGCTGGATCCTGATCTGGCCGTAGCCGAGCTGGACCGGGTGTTGGCCAACGGCGCCCGGGTCATCGTCATGCGGGCCGGGCCGGTGATGGCGCCGACGGGAGGCCGCTCACCGGGCGATCCCCTCTACGACCCGTTCTGGGCCCGGGCGGTCGAGGCGGGCATCACCGTCGCCTACCACTCAGGGGAGAGCGGGTACGGGCGCTACGCGGTGGACTGGGGTGAGAGTGCGGAGATGGAAGCGTTCCGGCGCAGCCCGTTCAAGGCCATCACCGCCGGCGACCGACCGATCGCCGACACGATGACGGCGCTGGTCAGTCACGGGGTGTTCCACCGTCATCCCGGCGCGCGGGTGGCCACCATCGAGAGCGGGAGCGAATGGGTGGGGCCGCTGCTGAAGAAGTTGGCCAAGATCCACGCCCAGACGCCCTCGTCGTTCCCCGGTGGGGAGGATCCGGTCGAGGTCTTCCGCCGTCACATCTGGGTCGCCCCCTACTACGAGGACGACATCCGAGGCCTGGCCGACGCGCTGGGCGCGAACCGGGTGCTGTTCGGGTCGGACTGGCCCCATGCCGAAGGCCTGGCTGAGCCGACGACGTTCGTCGAGGATCTCCACGGGTTCAGCAACGAGGAGATCCGCGCCATCATGCGCGACAACGCCCTCGCGCTGTCCGGCCCCGCCATTTGACCCGCAACCGCGCAACGGCGTCCCCGGCGCTGGGGTTGTGCCGTTCACCACCGTGGCGGTAGTCAGCCGCACGAGCCCACTGAATGAGGCGGCTTTGCGCGGAGGCGGGTGCGGGTCAGCCGGCGCCGTCGGTGGTGACGCCGCCGCCGGCCGCGTCGAGCACGCCCCGCAGGGCCTGGGCTGCGCCCAAGAGGCCGGCGCTCTCGTAGGGGACGACGATCTTGGCGTTGTCACTGTCGGCGAAGCGGGCCAGAGTGTCGAGCTGCAAGATGGCCACGAGCGTCGGGTTCGGGTTTGCGGCCGTGATGGCGGTGTACACCGTGGCGATGGCCTGGGCGCGACCCTCGGCTTCGAGGATGACCGCCTGCCGCTTGCCCTCGGCGCGCAGGATGGCGGCCGTGCGCTCGCCCTGGGCGGCGCTGATGGCGGCCTGGGCGTCTCCTTCGGCCACGTTCATGGCCGATTGCTGAGCACCCTCGGACTGTAGGATGCGAGCCCGCTTCTCCTGATCGGCCTGCTTCTGCAGCGCCAGCGCCTGGAGGATCTGGGGTGGCGGGGCGATCTCCACGATCTCGATGCGGCTGATGCGGATGCCCCACTTGTCGGTGACGACCTCCATCTGTTCCTGGACGTCAGTGTTGATCCGCTCCCGCTCTGACAGGGCCTCGTCCAGCGTCATGGTGCCGATGACCGAGCGCAGCGCGGTGCGGGCCAGCGCGTCGATGGCGATGTCGAAGTTCTTGACGCTGAACAGCGCCTGCTTGGCGTCGACCACCTGCGTGAAGATGGTGGCGTTCACGGTCACGACCACGTTGTCCTTGGTGATCACGTCCTGGCGATCGCCGGGCACCGGAATCTCGCGCATGTCGACGGCCTGCAGTGAGTCGATGAACGGCATGATGATGGCGAGGCCGGGCTCGTGGATGAGCTTGTATTCCCCGAGGCGCGTGACCACGCCGACCTGGCCCTGCTGGACGATGTTCACCGAGCCCCGGAACGCGGCCAGGATGACGATGACGATCAGAATGGCCACGACGATGCTGCCGATGGTCACGGCGCTCAACGCGGCGAATAGGGCGGCGATCATGGGTGGTCTCCCTTGGCCCCATCGGGGTCTGCGTCGGATACATCGTGGATGTCGAACCCCTCGGGCAGCGATGGGGTGCCGTCGATCGACCACACGGTGAGGGTCGTGCCCTGCACCGCGGTGACCAGCACCTTCGACCCCTTCGGGATCCTCGTGCCGCTGCCGCTGACGGCCAGCCATCGCTCGCCGGCCAGCCGGACGTGACCGATCTCGTGCACGTCACCGACGACGTCGAGGGTGAGGACCTCCTCACCCACCAACGTCCCGTGTACGCCCCGGCCCAACTTGCCGTCGTGACGACGGTGCAGGACCTCGCTCATTCTGGGTCGTACGGCCAGGATGCCGAGGGTGGTCACGAGCACGAAGGCGACGAGCTGGATGGCGATCGCGCCGGGGAAGAGGACGGCGACGAGAGCGGCGGCAAAGGCCCCCGCGGCGGCGAACAGGGCGTACAACGCCATGTGGTGCATCTCGAAGGCGACGAGGCCAACCCCGACCACCAGCCAAACAATGACGTCCATGCGCACCTTCTCTTCCGCCAGCCAGCCTAGGCCGGGCGTAGCGCCAGAACCCGGTGAAGCGGCCGGAATCTGGTGAGGTCAGGCGGGGCGCCAGCCGGGACGGGCCAGCACGCATTGCACGACGTTGATCTCCCGCTCGTCGAAGGCGGCCTCGCAGTAGGCGAGGTAGAAGTCCCACATCCGCCGGAACGTCGAGTCCAGGCCGAGTTCCTCCAACTCGTCGAGGTGGGCATGCACGTTGGCCCCCCAGCGGCGGAGTGTCTCGGCATAGTGGAGGCCGTAGGAGTCGAGATCGGTCAGGGTGAAGTCCGTGACCCGACGTGTCGATCGCGTGATCGACTCGATCGAGGGGAGGCACCCTCCCGGGAAGATGAACGCCTTGATGAAGTCCTTGGTGTTCTTGGCCCGCTCGTAGCGCTGCTCGGGGATCACGATGGCCTGCAGGCCCAGCACGCCGGCTGGGGTGAGCAACCGCTGGCAGGTCGCGAAGAACGTGTCGAGCTCGCGCCAGTCGACCGCTTCGATCATCTCGATGGACACGACTTTGTCGTAGGTGCCGGTGAGGTCTCGGTAGTCGTCCTTGCGCACCTCGACCAAGTGAGCGAGGCCGGCCTCGGCCACCCGGGCCGTGGCGTGGGTGAACTGGGCGCGGCTGATCGTGGTGGTCGTGACGCGGCAGCCGTAGTGAGCGGCGGCGTGGACGGCGAAGCCACCCCAGCCGGTGCCGATCTCGACGACGTGGTCCTCGGGCCCGAGCTCAAGCCGGCGACACAGGAGGTCGAGCTTGTGGGTCGACGCCTCGGCCAGGGTCATCTCCGGTGAAGCGAACACGGCGGAGCTGTACATCATGGTCTCGTCGAGCATCAGCGAGAAGAAGTCATTGCTCAGGTCGTAGTGAGCGGCGATGTTGGCCCGGTCGCGGTGCTTGTCCTGCTTGCGCCGGGCTCGAAGCTTGTCGACTATTGCACCGGCGGTATGGGCGATCCCGTTGCGGGCGGGCTCGTAGCGGTGGACCTCGCGGCTGAGCAGACGGAGGAATCCGGTGAGGTCATCGACGTCCCACCAACCCCGTAGGTAGGCCTCGCCCAGCCCGGCGCTGCCGCCGGTGAGGACGGCCCGATAGGCGCGGGGATCGTGGACATGGACCTGCACCGTGATCGCCGGTCGACCGAAGCGATCGGGTCGGTCAGGACCGAACGTGAACGTCGGTCCGCCATCCTCAGTGATCTCGATCCGGCCGCGGTTGGCCCGTCCCAGCAACCGCCACAGGAGGGATCGGGCGGCACGGTCCAGCGGCGCGGCGACGAGGCGCGCCGGCGAGAGGTCCGTGTCCGTCGTCGGCGTCAGATCGTCGTGGCGAAGATCGATGGGCTCGTCCTCAACAGCCGGAGCCGGAGCTGGAGTTCGGTTGAGCGTGTCGGTCACGATCGGGATTCCTTCCGCTTGGGGTGGGCCGCGATGGGCACGCCCTTGGCCCACAATCTGAAGGCTTGCGCGTGGATGCCGAGGGAGACGCGGATCGTTTCGAACGGCCGGTGGAACAGCACCGCCACGGCCTGACCAGAGGTGAGTTCGGTGCGGGTGAGCCACAGGTCGGCGTCGAACACCTTGCGCCCGTCGCGAAGGAGCTCGAGACGCAGGTCGAGGCTGTCGCCGGCGGCTGCCTCGGGCGCGGCGAACGAGAAGCGGTAGTCGAGGTCCATGTCCAGGAAGGGCGAGACGTGCAGCGTCTTGGGGAAAACCGCGCCCCGCCCCTCAACCTGCTCCGCGGCGATGATGTACCACCCGCGCTCACCCCACGGGGTATTGGTGACCTCGAGGACGACGAGGTCGGGGGTCGTGCCGTCGGGCTCGAAGCACCAGTACACGGTGATGGGGTTGAACAGCCAGCCCCAGGTCCGCAGGTGGGTGAGCATCCGCACGGGCCCGCGTGGTCGCCGGCCGAGTCGCTGCTCGACGAGGTCGCCGAGCGCGTCAGCTAGGGGGGCGTCCCCGCCGTCCAGGTAGTCGCGGCGACGGAACTGCATGGGGGCCCATCGCCGTCGCGACCACAGCGGCAGGCGGTCCATCAGCGTGTCGAGTTCGTCGAGGTCGAGCAGGGTCATGACGATTGGCCCCTCGAACGAATGACGCACAGGGCAGAACCGGCGATGGCGCACGGCCCCTTCGTACAGCGCGCTCGCCGTGCGCCTGGTCGTGAGCGGGGGAATCTCCGTGAGCGGCTTCGTCACAGGGTGACTCCGAAGTGGCGGCACACATCGAGGGCCGAGCGCACCCCGTCCTCGTGGAAGCCGTAGGACCAATAGGCGCCGGCGAAGTAGGTCCCGCTGCGGCCCTGGATCTCGTGGCGGCGGCTCTGGGCCCGCATCGCTCTGCCGTCGAAGACGGGGTGGTCGTAGTCGAAGCGGCCCAGTACCCGCGCCGGGTCGATCTCGTCGTGACGGTTCAGGGTCACCAGGTACTGGTGGTGGCTGTCGAGCGACTGGAGCATGTTCATCCAGTAGGTCAGTGTGGCCGATCGGTCGGTACCGGTGCCGAGGTGGTAGTTCCAGCTGGCCCGGGCCCGGGGGTTGCGGGGAAGGAAGCGCTCGTCGGTGTGGAGCGTGGCCACGTTGGGTTGGTAGCTGATGGCCCCGAGGATCGCCCGCTCGTCGTCCCCGGCGTCGCTGAGCAGGCGGAGGGCCTGATCGCTGTGGCAGGCCAGGATCACCCGGTCGAAATGCTCGAGCCCGTAGGTCGGGCTCATAAGTTCGATCTCGATGCCGTCGCTCCCATCGTGGCGCCGCACGATCTTGCGCACCGGTGAGTTGAGGCGGATGCGGTCGGCCAGCGGGGCAGTGAGAGCCTCGACGTAGCGCCGTGAGCCACTGGTGACGGTGCGCCACTGCGGCATACCCGACAGCTCCAGCAGCCCGTGGTTGTTGATGAAGCGGGCGTAGGCCGCCGCCGGGAACTGGGTGAACGTCTCTGGGTCGGCGGACCAGATGGAGGCGCCTAGCGGGATCAGAAATCGATCCACGAAGGCGTCGGAGTAATGACTCCGGGCCAGGAACTCCTCGAGTGAGATGTCCTGACCCGCGCTCGGCCCACCGTCGACGAGCATCCGTCGGGCGGCCCGGTTGAAGCGCACGATGTCGTAGAGCATCCGATGGAACCAGGGCCTGGCCAGGTTGGCCCGCTGGGCGTAGAGGGTGTTGAGGTTGGTTCCCCGGTACTCGAGGCCGATGCGGGGATCGCTGACGCTGAAGTTCATCGGGCTGGGTTGGGTCGCCACCCCCAAGTCGTCGAGCAGCCGGACGAAGTTCGGGTAGTTGCGCTCGTTGTAGACGATGAAGCCGGTGTCGATGTGTTGGGTCTCGACGCCGCCGTGCCGGTCGGGCAGTTCCACGGTGACGGTGTTGGTGTGACCACCGATGTAGTGGTTGGCCTCGAACACGGTGAGCTCATGGTGGGGGTGCAGCAGGTGGGCGCACACGAGTCCCGAGATCCCGGTTCCGACGATGGCGACCTTCATGACCCTCCTCGAGCTCGAACGCTGAAGCGACCTACTGGTGACCGATCCGGCTCGTTACCTCCGGTCGTTATTAAGCACTAAATAGTGCGAGCGCGGTGAACATTCCCACGCTCGCCATCATCCGATGCCGACGGCCCGCCCGGATGACGACCGAGCGACCTGCCGCCTGCTCTCCGTGGCCGGGTTGTCCTGGCGGGCCTAGGGCGTCACCACCGGCTCGGGGCCGTCAACCGCTCCCACCCCCGCCCGCTCCGAAACCCACTGCCACAGCTGGTGGGCATCGGGGGCTGATGTTCGTGTCCACGGCAGCTTGGAGGTCCAGCGGCGGTGGCGGTCGAGCCAGAACTGGCCGTTGCTGGTCAGCGGCTCGCGAGCGGTGGCCAGCCACACCATGGTGTCGGCCCCCTGTTCGGGGGTGCGGAGCAACGGACCCATGGCGCGTGAGAACCCCGGGAGCGCTTCTTGGATGCCCGGCGTGTCGACCCACCCGGGATGCATGGCGTGGAACGTGACTCCCGAATGGGCGGCCCGCTGTGCCCATTGGCGGTTCAGCACCACCTGGGCCCGCTTGGCCCGGGCGTAGGCCTTGACGCCGTCGAAGCCGTCCGGCCCCATCTCCAGATGCGGAAGACCCAACCGCTCGGTGTACATCCCGCCCGACGACACGGTGACCACCCGGGACCCCGGTGTCTGAGCGAGCAACGTCAGGAGTTGGGCGGTGAGCAGGAAAGGGGCCACCACATGGGTCTGGGCGGTGAGTTCCATCCCGTCTCCGGTGAGCTGGTGCTCACGCACCAACGCCCCGGCGTTGTTCACCAGTACATCGAGGCGGCTGTGGTAGCGGCGGATCTGGTCGGCGTAGCGGCGGACGTCGTCGAGGGAGGCCAAGTCGGCCACGCCGATCTCCACGTCAGGGTTCCCGGTGCGGGTGGCGATCTCTTCGCGGGCCCGCTCGGTCCGACCGATATCGCGACCGAGCAGGCGCACCGAGGCGCCGAGGGCAGCCAACCGGGTGGCGGCGGTCAAGCCCAGCCCCGAGGTGGCGCCGGTGACGACCGCCACCTTCCCCGTCATGGGTCGTTCGGTCAGGTCGAGCCAGGCGAACAACCGGCTGCGCACGTCATAGCCGACCCGGGAGAAGCTCAGAACCACCGTGCCCTCCAGGGCGGTATCCACGGCTTGGGCGAGCAGTGAACGGGCGTTCATCGGACCTCCCGGCGCGACTGTTGGCGACGGCTTCGACTGGCATCATCAGCCAACCGACCGAAGAGCGCCAGCGCGTCGCGTCCGGACCCTCCCCAGCAGTCGGCTCCGAGGCGCTCGGCATCGGGCTCTGCAGCAGCCCCCCCACCCACGACGATGGTGGTGTCCGTGGCTCCCCGCAGCGCGGTGATGGCCTCGGCAATGGCTACCTCGTTGTCGAGGGCCGTGGCGGTGATGCCCACCGCAACCAGTCGCTCGGCCCCGAGGGCGGCGTCCACGAATGAGGCGGGCGGCGTGTCGCTGCCCAGGTCGATGACGGTGAAGCCCTCGCCCCGCAGCAGGTCGGCGAACAGGGCGGACGGTAGGGCGTGGTTGTCGCCCGCTGGCGCCCCGAGCACGATGGTGCCCCGCTTGCGGCCCCGTCGGGCGAACTGGGGCCCGAGGCGGCCGATCAGACGATGCACGACCACCGACGCCTGGTGCTCCTGGCCGACGCTGATGGTGCCATCGCTCCATTCGTCGCCGATGGTGGCCAGGGCGGGGGTGACGACCTCGAGGTACACATCGGTCGCATCGATGCCTGACGCCATGGCGTTCTGCACGATGTCCCACGAGCCCTGCTCATCGCCGGCCACCAGGCGATCCACGAGGCGTCGGGCATGGTCCACCCGCCGGCGCGATCGGGGCCGGGCCAGGTCGTCGTTGCCGTCCGGGCCGGCGGAGGGTCTGTCGGTACCTGGGGGTTCCGTCCGGTGGGTGGGTTGAAGGCCAGCCGCGGCCGCTCGGCCGGCGAAGGCGTCGAGGTCGGCGGGATCGACCCGCCATTCGACCCCGACCTTGCGCCCGGGGAGACGCCCGGTGCGGACGTAGCGGTAGACGGTCATGTAGTGGACACCGAGTCGTTCGGCGGCCTCGTACAGCGTGACGAGGCCCTTGGGGGATCGCGTCACCATGGCATCTCGGCGGCCGATACCCCCGGGTCCCATTCGGCCGTCGAGTCGAAACGGGCGAGGTGGTCGAAGGCTTCGGTGATGGAGATGGGGGCGTTGACGGTGGCGCGATAGCGGGCCATGGGGATCCTCCCGCTGCTTAGTGCTAAATACTACTCGGCGGTGGGGCCGTCTCGTCGGCGGGGTACTGTTCGCCGATGCGCCCGCCGGGCAACGTCTTGTTCATCACGCTCGACCAGTGGCGGGGCGACTGCCTCTCGGCGCTGGGGCACCCGGTGGTGCGCACCCCCAACCTGGATCGGCTGGCGGCCGGCGGCGTGCTGTTCGCTCAGCACTGGGCTCAGGCGGTGCCGTGCGGTCCGAGTCGTGCCTGTCTGTACACCGGCACGTACCTGCACCAGAACCGCTCGGTGCTGAACGGCACGCCGCTCGATACTCGGTTCACGAACGTCGCCCTCGAGGCCCGCGCCGCCGGCTACGACCCGGTTCTCTTCGGCTACACCGACGCCAGCGTGGACCCGCGCTCGGTGGCACCCGACGACCCCCGCCTGCGCACCTACGAGGGGGTGCTGCCGGGGTTTCGGGCCGAGCTGGACTTCCCGTTCGAGACCCTCACACCGTGGCTCGATCACCTGGAGGCGCTGGGCTACCCGAGACCGGAGCGACCCCACCAGATCTTCGACGGCGATCCTGACTTCCCGGGGGCCGCCGACCATCCGCCGACGTGGGCACCACCCATCTACGCCGCCGAGCACAGCGAGACGGCCTTCCTCACCGATGCCCTAATGGCGTGGCTCGGTGGGCACGGCGACCAGCCCTGGTTCGTGCACGCCAGCTACCTGCGGCCCCACACCCCCTACCGGGCGGTGGCTCCCTACCACGATCGCTACGACCCGGCCGCGGTGGCCATGCCGGTGCGGGCCGCCAGCCCGGAGGTGGAAGGGGCGCAGCACACGCTGACCGCCTTCGCGGTGGGTGTGGTGGGGGCGCCGGCCGACGACGCCGAGATGCGCCAGATCCGGGCCACGTATTACGGGATGATGGCCGAGATCGACGATCAGGTCGGCCGCCTCCTCGATTGGCTCGACGCGTCGGGACAGGCCGACGACACGCTGGTGGTGCTCACCTCGGACCACGGCGACCAGCTGGGCGACCATTGGCTCATGGAGAAGTTGGGGTATTGGGACGCCAGCTACCACGTGCCGCTCATCGTGCGCGATCCGCGGGCGTCGGTCTCCACCCGGGGGCGACGGATCGACGCCTTCACGGAGCACGTGGACGTGGTGCCCACCATCCTGGAGTGGCTGGGGGCCGAGATCCCGTTGCAGTGCGACGGCCGATCACTGGCTCCGTTCCTAGGCGAGGACGGGACTGCGCCGAGTGACTGGCGGACGGAGGTGCACTGGGAGTGGGACTTCCGGAGTCCCAACGGTCACCTGGCCGAAGACCTGTTGGGTCTGACCATGGAACAGTGCTCGCTCAACGTGATCCGTGACACCTGCTGGAAGTACGTCCACTTCGCGGGGATGGCCCCGCTGCTGTTCGACCTCGCCGAGGACCCGGACCAGTTCGTCGACCTGGCGGGCGATGCCGCCTACGCGCCGATCGTGGCTGAGTACGCCCAGAAGCTGCTGTCATGGCGGATGCGCCACGCGGAGAGGACCCTGACCGGCACCGTGTTGACCTCGTCGGGCCCGGTCAGCCGCGTTGACCCGCGGGTCGGCTGAAGCCCGTCACGCGGGTCAGCCCTTGCGGTCGGCCGGGGTGAGCTGGGCGGCGAAGCGGTCGATCTCCTTGGCGAACGCCGTCTTGGGGGACGCGAGGGCCGGCGGTTGGTCGGGCCGCTCCAGGGCGAGCGTCGGCGTGGCCGGCAGCTGAGCGACGACGTGGGCCCGCAGGGTCTCCTCCAGCTCGTGGCGGGGCAGGCCCTTGCGGCCGACGCGGTTGACCACCACACCGAGGTTGTCGTGGCGCTTCAGCACCTCGACGAGGATGACCGCGTTCTTGATCGAGCTCAGGTGCGACGAGCACACGACCAACAGATGGTCGGCCATACCAGCCAGCCCGGAACGCTCCGCGATCGACGGCGGGGCTTCGATGACGACGACGTCGAACGGGGGTTCGGCCTCGCTGAGCTGGTCGAAGAGCAGGTCGACGTCGACGGGCCCGAACGCCTCGTCGGGCCGGGCCGGCATCACCAGGCGTATCCCCGTCTCCGGGTCGGTGGCCAGGCCCGGCGCGGGGACGGGAAGGGCGAGCACGAGGGCCAGGTCGCCGAACACCGGGTCGCCTTCGACCAGTCCCACCGCCCGCCCCTGGGTGGCCAGCGCGGCGGCCAGGTTGGCGGCCACCGTGGTCGCCCCGTCTCCGCCCTTGGCGGAGGTGACCACGATGATCTGCGTGCCGGCCAGCGTCCGGAACACCGTCCCCGACTCGTCGTGGGTGGCCCGGCCGCGGGCGAAGGCCAGCTCCTCGTGGATGATGCGGACCAGGTCCTCCAGCGTGGTGCCGGTCGGGACCGCCCGGTCGATCAGCTCGCGGGTTTGGTCATCGTTCCTGCGTTCCGCGCCCGGTAAGGGCGCTGGCCGCAGGAGCGACGGCGCGTCGTCGCCGGGCGCGGCGGCGGGATCCTCGTCGGGAAGATCCGGCACCAGGCTGAGCCGGGGGGCGTCGGTCAGCTCTCCCAGCTCGGGTTCGACGAGTGGTCCCTCGACGGCCACCACCCGCACCCCGGGGAAGCTGGTTCGCAACTCGAGGAGCTGTTGGGCGGAGTCGATGGCTCCGGCGGGCCCCAACACCACCACGGCTGGATGTCCGGGGGTGAGGTGTTCAATGGCGCCGAACACCGTCACGACGTCTTTCACCATGATCCCGTCGAGGGCGTTCATGACCTCCACCCGCCACAGCAGGTCGGGGTCGACGACGGCCACGTCCACGGGCACGACCAGCTCGGGGACCGTCACCGCGGCGTGGCGGTATCGACGAGCGACTCGAAGGCATCGATGCGGGCGCGAAGTACGTCCAGGCTGGAGGACCAGAACTCGGTCGAGCGGACGTCGATGCCGAACCGACCGGCCAGCCCGGCGGCGTCGTCCAGACCGGTTGACGAGAGCAGGTCGTCGTAGCCGGCCCGAAAGCGGTCGGGTTCGGCTCGATACCGGGCGTACAGGCCGATGCCGAACAGCAACCCGAACGTGTAGGGCCAGTTGTAGAAGGGCGTGAAGTAGTGGCCCTTGACCGCCCACATGTACCGATGGAGTGCGTCGTGGTCGAGGCCCGTCCCGTAGGCCCGGCGTTGGGCGTCCAGCATCAGCTCGTTCAGCTCAGTGACCGAGAGCGCCTGGCGCTGACGGCGCACGTACAGCGCGCTCTCGAACAGGTAGCGACTGTGGATATCGACCACCACCTGACAGGCGCCCTGCAGGTCGGTGTCGAGCAGTCCAAGTCGCTCGTCGGCCGGAGTCGCGGCCAGGCCGGCCTCGACCATGATCGTCTCGCAGAAGATGCTGGCCGTCTCAGCCAGGGCCATGGGCGTCTGGCGCTGTAGCGGCGTGCGCTCGGCCAGGTTGGTGTTGTGATAGGCGTGACCCAGTTCGTGGGCCAGCGTCTGCACGCTGCTGGCCGAGCCGTCGAAGTTCAGCATCACCCGGGACTCGGCGCCCCGCATCGGCATGCAGAAGGCCCCTCCCTCTTTGCCGGTCCTGGGCTCAGCGTCGATCCAATGGTCGGTGGCGGCCCGCTCCACCAGCGCGGCCAGACCGGCCGAGTATCCGCCGAACGCGTCGCTGACCTGGCTGACGGCCTCGCTCCACGACACCTGCGCATCGGCGGCGTTGCCCACCGGGGCGAACAGGTCCCACCACGGCAAGCCACCGTCATGGCCGAGCGAGCGGGCCTTGGCCCGCAGGTAGCGGCGGAAGTCGCCCAGCGAGGCGGTCACCGCTTCGTGCATGGCATCGAGGGTCCCGCGATCCACGCCGTTGGTGAACAGGGCCGGCTCCAGCGCGTCGGCCCAGCCTCTGCGGGTGTTCAACACGATGGTCTCGCCTTTGGCGCCGTTGAGGGCGGCGGCCAGTGGCACCGTCACCGATTCCCACGCCCCCACCTCGGCGTCGTAAGCCGCCTTGCGCAGCGCCGGATCGGCGTCGTGGGCCAGTCCCCGCACCATCGACATGGGCAGGGTCTCGAACGTTCCGTCGGGCCGGGTCACGGTGGCGGTGAGCCGGGACGTCATCTCGCCGTGGAGGCGGGCCCAGGCGGTGCTGCCGGTGAGGCGAAGGTCAGCGGCCAGACCCTCCTCGTCCTCGGTCATCTGATGCTCGGCGGCCCGGACGGCCCGGCGCAAGGGGTGGGCGTGAGTGGCGGCCTCGTGGCTGACCGCGATGAGGGCCTCGGGCCCGAAACGGGCGACCCAGGCGGCGAACCGGGTGGTGAGGCGGGTCAGGTCGGTGAGTTCGGCCTGCAGGCGGGACCGCAGGCCGGCAGCGGCGTCGTTGCCCGAGTCGGTGCTGATGAACGTGTACAGGTACGCGGAGATGAGCCGCACCCGTTCCATGAGGTCGTTGGTGGCGCTCACCACCTCGTCGAAGGCCGCCACATCGGCATCGGTCGGGGAGCGGGGTTCACCTCCCCTGACGTCATGGCGGTCGTAGAGGGCGACCAGCCGGGCCAGGTCGGCCACCACCTCTTCGTGGCCGACGGTCAGCTCCCGGCTGTCGAGCGATGGGAAGAAGGGGGACACGTCCCAGTGCGGGAGGGTTTCGGTCATAGGGCTTTTTACCAGGACATCTCTCGTTCCTCCGGTCTGGGGACCTTCCGGTCCCCCATAGGGGAGGCGGCTGCCAGGGATCGTCGCAACAGTCCGGAGCGCTGGCGTGACGGGGCAACGGTGATCGGGCAAGATCTTCACCAGATGGGAACCAGTTACCGAGCTCAGATCGCCGCCGCCTTCGAGGTCCTGGCCGAGGGCTTGGCGCCTTTCGTGGACGAGCGGATGACGGCGACGTTCCCCGGGGCGGACTGGATCATGGTGGCGGCCTCGAAGCTGGGGAAGCGTCGCGACGTGATCGTTTCGTTGTCGGATCCTCATTTCCAGCTGGAGGTCTTGAACCGGTGGTGGGGCCCGGCCTTTTCGCCGCCGATGACCGAGCGCGAGCGCCAGACCGTCACCGAGCTGCGGACCGCCCGCAACTATTGGGCCCACCCCGACGAGGACCACCCGTTCGACCACGAGTACTCCTCGGTGGTGATCCGCCACGCCGAGGAGCTGTTGCGAGCCATCGATTCCCCGCAGGCGGCCCGTATGGCTGACCTCCAGGACCAACTCCAATGGGAGGGGGTGCAGGAGACCGCGCGCGAGCAGGGCATGACTGAGAGCGAGGCCATGATCCACCAGCTCACCCAGCTGCGCGAGGACCAAGACGAGCTGGAGGAACAGCTCGAGGCGGCTCGCCATGAGGCCCAGTCGGCCAGCGGGCGGACGCGGGCCATCACCCGTCAGTTGGCCGAGCTCCAGACCCAGTACGCGGCGGTGGCGGGGCTGCGGGATCAGTACCTCGTGTTGCAGAAGCAGCTGGAGGAGGAGCGGGCCAAGCGGGAGTCGGTCCTGGAGGACACGACGTCAGTGCGCGAGCAGCTCGACTCCGCCACGTCGGCCATCGAGGCTCTGCAGGACCAGTCGGTCGCGCTCAACGAGCAGCTCAACGACGCGCGGCGCAACCTGCGTGACATCAATCCGCTGGAGACGGCCGCCGGGCGCCGGTGGATCTGGCTGATCACGTCCCTGGTTCTGGTGCTCGGCATCCTCGTGGCGGTGGCGTACTACATCCCCCACCCATGACGACTTGTCCTTCCGTGACCGAGCCCGAAGACTGAGGTCGGTGCGGCACCGGCCGACGACCTCAGCGGATGAGGGCGTGCTCGGGGAGCACGTCGGCCACGAGGTCGGCGGGCGGGGTGTTGAACATCGGGTGATGGGCTTGCGCCTGCTGGCGGGCCCGGGTGGTGGAATGCACCGGGTCGGTGTCGAGCTCGGGGATCACCTTGTCGCCGAACAGCTCGATCATCTCGAGCGATTCCTCATGGTGCATCCCGTCGGCGGGGAGCCCGAACGCCAGCTGGTCACAACCGACGGCCTGGTACTTCTCCGCCTGCTCGCAGACCTCCTCGGGTGACCCGCACAGCATGTAGCCGGCCTCGATGACCTGGTCGAGCACGTCCTCGTTGGGGATGGCCGGCGGGTGCTTGGGCCACACCTGGGTGCCTTCCTTGCGGGGCATGGTGTCGTGGTACATCGCCACCATCGTGTACTGGTAGCCGCGGCCCTGACCGAGGGCGATCTCGCGGGCCCGCTTGCGGTCCGATAGGCAGATGACGGCGTTGGTCATCATGATGTTGTCGTGCTTGTACTGGCCCAAAGGCTCGGTGCAGGCGGCGACGGCCTCCTTGTAGGCGTCGACCCGGCCCTTCATGGCATGGATGGGCTCGTAGTTGAAGGCGATGGCCCCGATCCCCAACTCGCCGGCCCGGTTGAACGTGGGCGGGTTTCCGCACGCCACCCAGATGGGCGGATGACCGCCCCGGTACGGCTTGGGCAGGATGTTGTGGGGTGTCGGCACCGTGAAGTGATCGCCCTCGAAGGAGTAGTCCTTCTGTTCCCACATCCGAGGGATCTGGTGGATGACCTCTTCCCACTCCGCCTTGGTCGAGCTCGAGTCGAGGATGTTGAACGAGGCGATCTCGTGGCTGCCGGCACCACGGCCCGTGCCCCACTCGTAGCGATTGCCGGTGATGTGGTCGAGCATGGCCACCCGCTCGGCGTTGCGGACGGGGTGGTTCACCCGGGGCGAGAGATTCATGATCGCTGAGCCGACGTGGATCCGTTCGGTGGCTCGAGCCACGTACCCCATCACCACCTCGGGCGCCGACATGTGGCTGTATTCGGTGAGGCCGTGATGCTCGCCGAACCAGGCGTACTTCCAGTTGTGCTGGTCGGCGAGGGTTGCGTACTCGAGCTCGCGCATGAGCGACAGGTGCTCGAGTTCGGTGTCATGAGCCGCCGGCCCGGGGATGTAGCCGTTGAAGAAGAGCCCGAACTCCACAGTTCCTCCAGATTTAGAACGTGTTCTAAATCCTAGGGTGGAGGGGGGACCGTTGGCGAGTCGGAGCTGGACCGGGGTCAGCCGATGACGAGGGACTCGCCGGTCACGAGACGACCGACGATGGCGATCTTGTCCTCGAACTCGGCGTCGGTCAGCACGCCGGCCCGGTGCAGGTCCGCCAGCTTGCGCAACAGGTCGGCTTCGTTGAGCTGTCCCTGGCTGAGCAGCGTTATCCGGGCGGCGGTGGCGTTGGTGGCGAGGTCCGATCCCTCGTCGGGCGAGCCCGGAGCCGGGGCGGCAGCGGCGGCCGGTTCGGCTTCGGCCCGGGGCCGTGCTGGTCGGCCTCCCCGGGTGCGCTTGTGGATGAGCGCCTTGGCCTGCTCGGCCTGTTCCGGGCGGAGGCCGCGGGTCAGGATCGAGGCACCGTCGCCGCTCTCGACGATGAGCACCGCCCCGGTGAACTTGCGTTGGATGACGACGTCGGTGATCTGGTCGCCGTCGAGGTGTTGGCGGACGCGGTCCAGCCGGTCCCGGAGTTCGACCCGATCGTCGAAGACCAACACGCGATCACCGATGTGGTCGATGTCGGCGCCCAGCGACGAGGTCCGCAATTCCATGAGCGGCTCGGGACCCTCGAAGCGGCCGGCGGGGGCGGTGGGCGCAGGCGATACGCCCACCAACGTGGCCGGTGCGGGGGGAGCGGGCGGCGACGGCGAGGGCGCGGCCTCGGGCCCACGAGCCCGACCTGTGGTCGAGGGAGCGACTGCTGGTGGGGCAGTTGCGCCGGTGGGAACGGGGGTGTGGTCCTTGAGTTCGGACTCGAGTGCCTGCAGCGCCCGGGACGCGGCCAGGAACCGGGCCGGGGCCTGAGCGATGGCGTCCTGGCGGGACGCGTCGTTGCGGGTGCGGATCTGGTCGGTGGCATCGACGGACCGTCGACGCACGGGCATGGCGTCAATGGCGGCCTGAGCCACCGTCCGCGGGCCGCGGTCGGTGCCGGCCTGCTCAGCGTTCGCCGTGGCCTGGCCCGCCTTGGCGTCGGGATGGTCCTCGGGGGGGTACCACTTCCCGTCGGCCGCCAGCCACCACCCGGGCGCGGGCGGCTGGTCAGACTCCTTCGGCGGGTACCACTTGCCGTCGGAGGCCTCCCACCAACCTGGGCCCTGGGACACGTCGCTCAACCGGGGATGCTCCTGCCTGGAGAGTTTGCGAGCCGGAACCTCGCGTTGTTCATCTTTCGGTCCGTCAACCTGCCCAATTGAGGTCCTTTTCCGTGGTTTGTGCGGTCGTGGCGATCGCCGCTCGTCTTGAATCCGACCTTCGATCGAACAGACGTGCGGCCTTACGCCGTGCGTGCTCGGTCCGGTCGGAGGCGATCGACCAGCTCGTCGACGCTGGTGACCACATCAAGACCGTCGCGATCCCGTAGCCACGCCCGATTCCGGCGGTGAAGGTCGTCCCGAGCGTCGTAGCGGTTGAGGACGACGACCACCTCGAGGTCCTCGCGGGTATCGACCAACGGATCGAGGGCGGCCACGCTGAGCCGAACACCGTTGAGGGTGCCCAATCCGGCGTCGGCCACCAGGATCACCAGATCGGCCATAAGGGCGGTGGCCAGCGAGACCGCATCGCCGTCATCGGAGGTGAGAGGGGAGCGCACCCCGCCCGCCGTTTCGATCAGGCCCAGCGCCAGGCCCGGGGGCCAGGTGATCTCGTCGGCCAACTCGGCCAGAGTGAACGGTGGTCGCCCGAGCACCTCGGCGGCCATCGGGGGCGCCAGGGCCACCTCGTACCAACGGTGTGGCGGGCACACGGTGTGGACGTCCTCGCCGGTGGCGACGGCCAGCACCTCGGCGTCGGTGGAGCCCGCTGCGTCGTCGGGCGCAAACGACTGGGCCGGTTTGCGGGCGGCCACCGCCACCCCGTCGGTGCGCAGGGCGGTGAGGGCGGCGGCGGCGACGAACGTCTTGCCCACTTCGGTGCCGGTACCGACGACGACCACCAGTCGGTCGGGCACGGTGGCACTCATGGCGTGGTCAGCATCCCCAGTGCGTGGGCCAGGGCGTCGATCTGGGTTTCGGTGTGGGCCGCCGACAGGGCGAGCCGCAGGCGGGACGTGCCCACCGGCACGGTGGGCGGCCGGATGGCGGGGACCAGCAGCCCCTGATCGGCCAGGCGGTCGGCTAAGGCCACGGCCTCCCGTTCGTCACCGACGAGTATGGGGATCACTGGCGAGGGGTGACCGGGAGCGATGCGCTCGACGTGACCCCGCAGGCGGTCGCGCAAACGGTCGCCCTCGGCGGAGCGCACCACCCCGATGGCGGCCAGGGCGGCGGCGGAGTCGGCGGGCGTCGAGCCGGTGGTGAAGATGAATGGTCGGGCGATGTTGACCAGGAGATCCAGGAGACGTCGGGGGCCGGCCACGAAGCCCCCCAATGATCCGAGTGTCTTGGACAGCGTCCCCACCCGCAAGGCGTCGAGTCCCTCGAGGTCGGGTGAGGGCCCGAGCACGGCATGGGCCTCGTCCACCACGAGCAGCGATCCGTGCTTGGTGGCCAGCTCGGCGATCGCCTCGATCGGGGCGACGTCGCCGTCCATCGAGAACACCGTGTCGGTGACCACGATGGTGCGGCTGACGCCGTCGGCGCGGGCGTGGACGAGCAGCTCGGCCAGATGGTCGGCATCGGCGTGGCGGTACACCGCGGTCTCGGCCCGGGCCATGCGGCACCCGTCGATGATCGACGCGTGGTTGAACTCGTCGGACAGGATGCGCACGCCGGGCCCACCGAAGACGCTCATCACGGAGAGATTGGCGGCGAAGCCCGTGGGGAACAGTAAGGCCGTCTCGGTGTGGCACCAGTCAGCCAGCGCGTGTTCCAGGTCGTGGTGAACCGGGCGAGATCCCACTACCAGGCGGGCGGCGCCGGCGCCGGTGCCCCACCGATCGATGGCCTCGATGGCGGCCGCCCGCACCGCAGGATGCTGGGTCAGGCCCAGGTAGTCGTTGGACGCGAACGACACCAGCCTCCGGCCCTCGGGGTGGTCGACATCGACCAGCATGCCCTCGGGCCCGTGGGCGTCGAAGGACCGCACCGTTCGCCACCGGCCGGCCTGGGCAATGGCCGAGCCGGTCTCCTCTGCCCACACGGCCCAGGCCGTCATGTCACAGTTCGCCCTCGTCGTCGCGCAGGGCGATGGCCAACAGGGTGATCAGGATGGCCAGGCCGGCCACTACCGAGATCACCACCAGCGGGCTGAGCAGGATGTTGCGGGCGCTGAAGCTGACCGGCGGGGGCTCGGGGGCGCCGACCTTGGCCGCCAGCCACGGCATCATGTCGTTCCACACCTTGGCGCGGTACTGATCGGCATGCTGAGAACCCTGCACCACGTCGAACTTGTGGTCCACCCCGGCCGTGGTGAGCGCCTTGTCGTAGGCCTCGGCCTGGGGCCATCCGGTGACCTCGGAGGTGGCATTGGCGAACCAGGTCGGTGTTGCCTTGGCGGTCACCCGGGTGTTGGACGACGCCTGGGTGTACTTGTCGGGGCAGGCGTCGGGCAGGCAGCCGAGGAAGTTCTTGACCAGAGGGAGTCGCCAGAACTGCGCGCACTGCTTGTTGTCGGCGCAGTCGGGAGGATCGCCGCCCTCGACCGGCACCAACCCCGCCAGGCGCGACGGCGGCGACCAGGCGGCCACCGCGACCACCTTCACCGGCGGGTTGGGATCCGACAGGGGGCCCCCGGTGCCGTCGATGGCGGTACCGATGGCGCCGACCATGGCCGCCAGATGACCGCCGGCCGAGAAGCCCATGACCGTCAACTTCTGAGGGTCGGCACCGTAGGTCGAGGCGTTGGCGCCGACCCAGCGCACCCCCCGTTGCACATCGGTGAGCTCGTCGGGCCATGGGGTCGAGGTCTGATCGGCCAGCCGGTAGTTGATGCTGAAGGCCACCCACCCCTGGCGGGCGATGAGCTTGCCCTCGGTGCTCAGGTCGTGGGCATTGCCCGTGCCCCACGCGCCACCGTGGATGAGTACCACGGCGGGGCGGTTGGGTGCTGACTCCCGGGGGGCGAACACGTCCATGGTCAGGCGGGTGCCACCGATGTCGGTGAACACCACGTCTTTGGTGACCTGCACCTGTGAGGCGGGCAACGGTGTGGCCGGGGTCCCGGTGGCCCCCGAGGCGTCGGACCCCATGAGCCCGAACGACACGCACGCCAACAAGATGGCCGTCACCGCGACGACCGAGGAGAGCTGACGCTTCATGCCGGGGCGCCCCCGGGCGCGTCGGTGCCCGTCGTGCCCACGTCATCAATGGCCTCGATCAGGACGGTCACGATGCGGTCGATCTCCTCGGCGGTGCACGTGAGCATGGGCATCAAGACCACCACATCACCGAGCGGGCGAAGCAGCACCCCCCGTTCCACGGCGCCGGCACAGACCCGGCGACCCCAGCGCAGCCCGTCCGCGGGTGGCGCCAGCTCGACGCCCGTCATGAGCCCGCGTTGGCGCACCGCGGCCACCGCGGCCAGCGCGGCGACCCGCTCGGTCAGCAACGCGTCCAGTTGTGCGGCACGGGCCCGAACGTTGGCCAGCACGTCCCATTCGTCCACCAGTTCCAGATGGCGCAACGCCACCGCGCACGCCAGGCCGTTCCCGCTGTAGGAATGGCCGTGGTAGAAGGTCCGCTCGCTGAGGTCGGGGCCGAGGAAAGCGTCGAACACCCGACCGGAGGCGACGGTGGCCGCCAGGGGGAGATAGCCCCCGGAGATGCCCTTGCCGATGCAGAGCAGGTCGCCGCGGATGCCGCACTGCTCGGAGGCGAAGAGGGTGCCGGTCCGCCCGAAGCCGGTGGCCACCTCGTCGACGATGACCAGCACGTCATGGCGCTGGGCCGCCTCGACGACCCGCCCCACCGATGCCGGGTCCGTGATCTGCATGCCGGCCGCACCCTGCACCAGCGGTTCGAGCACCATGGCCGCCAACTCATGGGCGTGGGCCTCGATGAGGGCGACGGCTCCGTCAGCCCAGGCCGGATCGTCGTAGCCGGGCGCCCGCAAGGCGGAGAACCGGAGCGGGTCGAACACGTCGGTGCCGAAGCCGCCGGCACCGAGCGAGATCGCGCCGATGGTGTCGCCGTGGTAGGCGCCGCCCAGGGCCAGATAGCGGGTGCGCCCGCTTACCCCTTGGTTGGACCAGAACTGGAAGGCGATCTTGAGGGCCTGTTCGACCGCCGCGGCGCCGTCGGAGGCGAACAGGAAGTGGGGTTGGTCGACCGGCACCCGCGGCGCCAAGGCTTCAGCCAGTTCGATCGTTACCGTGTTGCCGTTGCCCAGCATGGTGGAGTGCGCCACCTTGTCGAGCTGGTCGCGGACAGCGGCGTCCAGCTCGGGAACGTGATGGCCCAGCGTGGTGACCCACAGCGACGAGATGGCGTCGAGGTAGCGGCGGCCGTCGACGGCGATCAGCTCGCGCCCTTGGGCGCGGTCGACGATGATCGGAGCGTTCCCTGCATACGCCGACATCTGGGTGAACCCGTGCCACACGACGGCGGCGTCGCGGTCGATCCAGCTGGTGGAACTCGGGTCAGCGGAGACGCTCACGGATTCGTCGCCTTCCGGGGTCGGGTCGGCGAATCGGCCGCGCCAGCGAGGGAGGGTGAGCCTAGGCGAGGGGCCGGCCTACCGGGGATCAGGCCGGAGTGGTCGTCGCCCCAGTTCATGCGCTGGGGACACGGCCCACCCCGGCGATCTCACACGTCTCCCCAGCCTCGGCGTGACCGCGTTTCAGTGCGATCCCGGCTATCAGGATGATGACGCCCGGCTGGGCCGGGGCGCTTGGCACGCCATCCTCAGCGATTTCAGGTTCATCCTGCTTGAACCAGCCGAGACCTCGAACGTTCCCGAAGGACGTGTATCGAAACGCTCCCTGATGCGGCGTGTAACGGCACGATGTACTCGCCTTTGGTCGGGCGACGACGTGAGCGATACACGCCGCCTGGGGTGAGGGCGGTTGTGTCTGCGCTGCCGTTCGCCCGTTCGGGTCCTGATCCGAACGCCGAGGATTGCCCTCTTCTCGTTAGGGGAGGGAGATGTCGAGGGTGGTGTGGTTGCCGTCCAGCACTTTGGTGGCGGTCGTCCAGCTGTCGGTGTCTCCGTACCAGCGAGTAGTGGTGGTCCCGTTGATCACGGCGGAGGCTCGGATGATGAGCGGCCAGCCCCACGCGCCGGTGCCCTGCCAGTGGCCAGCGGCATCGGTGACCAACGAACCGCCGGTGCCGTAGATGTTGAACGGGTCGTCGGGGTACCGGAAGGTGATGGTGGCGTATGGCACGGGGGAGCCGTTGTGGGTGACTTGTCCGCCGAGGGTCGTCTGGGTCTCATCGGCGAACGTGCCTACATAGATGCTGGTGGTGACACCGCTGGTGATGGTTACTCGGTCGGCCGGTGGTGGGCCGATGGCGTACCAGGCCGGTTCCCACTCGTGGTGGAGGTCGGTGTAGTGCACCCGGTAGGTGCACGGCGGGAGACTGACCGAACCGTTGATCGCCTGGATCTTCGTGGTGACGGTGGCCACCCTCGTCCCGTTGAGTCGGTACACGTCGAAGCGGCCCGGGTTGGCGATGAAGGTGGCCACCCAGTTGTACGCACCGACCTGCAGCGTGCCGGGCGGAACCGGTGGCAGATCGACGCTGAACGGGCCGATGGTCCCACCAGCCGCGAGTTGAATCGCCGTTGCGGTGAGGAGGTCGGGACCGCCGTACCACGCCTTGCCGTATGGGCTGCAGTTGTCGTAGGCCTTGATCTTGATCCAGCCGCTCTCGACGGTGGCCGACCATGCGCCACCCGGCCCGGACGTGACGGTCACCAGCCTCGTCCCGTTGGGGCGATAGATCTCCACGGTGGCCCCCACAAGCGGGGTCCCCGCTCCGGTCACGATCCCGCTCACCGTCCCGGTGCTGGCGACCGCGGCCGCGGGCCACGCCGTCCCCCCGGTCAGAAGCGCAACCGCAACCAGAGCGCACAGCACCGACACTAAGAAGGCCGGTCGCCTGCGGCTCACCTGCCCCCCTCGTGCACCAGGTGATGCCATGTCGACCCCTCCGCTGTCCAGCACCACAACAGGCTAGTCGTCGGGCTCGACCACGCCAGAGGCGGCGTACTCCGCAGTGCTCCCCAGGGTCAGGGTCAGGCCAGATCGAATCGATGGACGTTCGTCTACCGGCGAGAGACTGAAAGTCGCTCTGCGAGCATCGGAACGTTGCTGCTGGCGAACACCCACACCTGTTCGGCCTCGACCCGGTGATAGTGATAAGCGATCACGATTCTCAGCCGGCTCGTCGGCAGCCTCCAAGATGTCGGAGATCCGTTGCTCGTCCGAGCGGCTCACAGGGGCACTGCCTCCAGACGGATGTGTTCGTCCCTCGGCTTGAGCCCGCCAACGGACACCACATCGACCGAACACTCGGGCAGCGCCTCCAGTTCGTCCTGGAGATGGAGCAAATCGCACAGCGAGCTACCGTCCTCGAACTCGACCAAGAAGTCGATGTCGCTCCTGGCCGTTTCCCCACCACGAGACCTTGGTGGGAGGGTACGCCCATGGCGTAGAGCCCCAGGTTGATGCGCTGGATGATGACCATGAACGGCGGCACGTTGGACGCCTTCATGACCTCGCCGTACGGACCGGACGTGTCGAAGAACCGGCGCACCGTCTCGGAGGCGTAGGCCGGGGTGATGGTGTAGTCGCCGTCGGTCATGACGAAGTCGTAGAAATGACCGAAGTAGTCGCCAACCTCGGCGTCGGTGAATCCCATGTCGGGGCGCAGCAGGTCGATGTCTTCGACGATGCGGCGGAACTCGGCGGGGTCGTGGTCGACCACCATGGCCTGGATCATCACCCCGAACACGTCCACTTCGGTCTGGGTGAAGTACTTCACCAACCCGAAGTCGAGGAACGTCACGTGCCCGTCGGGCCGGAACAGATAGTTGCCCGGGTGGGGGTCACCGTTGAACTCGGCCCGGACCATGCCGGCGGCCAGCTCCGGGCTCATGGGCGGTGCCGACGTTTGCAACTCGGCCAGCGCCGCCCGCACGTGCTCGGGGAGGCCCTGGTCGAGGTAGCTGGCCATTTGGCCCAACTTCATGGCGGCGCCCTTCATCTGCCCCAGCACCTCGACGCGGCGACCGAGGTCAGGACGAGACGGCGGCGTTGCACGACCGGAGAGCCTACGCGGCACCCCCACTCATAAGGAATCCGAGCTAGAACTCGGGGATGCAGACCACCACGTTCACGTTCCCGGCGGCGGACGGGCTCGCCATCCACACCTACAAGTGGACCCCGGACGGCGACCCGATCGGCGTCATCCAGATCGCTCACGGCATGGGCGAGCACGCCGGCCGCTACACGCGCCTGGCCGGGGCGCTCACCGCGGCGGGGTGGGCCGTCTACGCCAACGACCACCGCGGCCACGGGCATTCGGTGGTCAACGGGGCGGCCGAACCGGACGAGGGGCCGGGTGGTTTGGGTGACTTCGGCGCCGCAGGCTGGCCTGGGCTGGTCGACGACCTCGTGCGGTTGAACCGGCACATCGGCGAGGAGGTCCCTGGCGTTCCCCGGGTCCTGCTCGGCCACAGCATGGGCTCGTTCGCCGCCCAGGAGTACGTGCTCGACCACAGCGGGGACATCGACGGGTTGGTCCTGTCGGGGAGCACCGCCGTCGATCTGGCGGCGGCGGCCATCGACACCGAGAACGGCGCCGATCTCACCGCGCTCAACGCCCCGTTCGAGCCCGCCCGAACGCCCTTCGACTGGCTCAGTCGTGACGAGGCCGAGGTCGATCTTTACGTGGCCGACCCCCTGTGTGGGTTCGGCATCGACGGGGCCGCTGCCGCCAGCATGGTGGCGGGGGCCCCGCGCCTGGCCGAGCCCGAGGTCCTGGCCGGGGTCCGTTCCGATCTGCCCATCTACCTGGTGGCCGGTTCGGCCGACCCATTGAACATGGGTCTGGTCCTCATCGAACTGGTGGAGCAGCGCTACCGCGACGCGGGGATCACCGACATCACCACCGACTTCCCCGAGGGCGCCCGTCACGAGGTCTTCAACGAGACCAACCGGGACGAGATCACCGCCCACCTGCTCAGCTGGCTCCAGCGCTTCGTCTGACCATCGCTGGGCGATACTGGCCCGGTGCATGACCTCGTGACGCCGGCCACCGTGGCCACGCTCATCCTCGGCTTCGGGTCAGGGATCCTGGCCGGCATGTTTGGTATCGGCGGAGCCGTACTGACCACGCCGGCCATCCGCGTGCTGGGGGCTACCCCCATCGAGGGGGTGGGTTCGACCGTCCCCTCGATCCTGCCTGGTGCCATCTCCGGGGCCTACCGCTACGCCAAGGCCGGCCTGGTCGACTGGCGGGTGGCCCTGATCTGCGGCGCCACCGGCGGGCTTTTGGCCGCCGTCGGCGCCTGGGTGTCGGGGCTGGTCAACGCCCACTACCTCATGGTGCTCACTGCCGGGCTCATGGCCTTCAGCGGAGTGTCGCTCATTCGTTCGGCCCGGATGGCCGAGACGCTGGCCGAGGTGCCGGCCGCCGGGCCCGAGGGCGACATGGCCGAGGGCCTCGTCGTCGAGGCCGAGACCGACGAGATGACGAGCGCCGCCGAGGTGGGCGTGGTCTTGCTCATCGCCATCGGTGCCGGGGCCGGGGCGCTGGCGGGACTGCTCGGGATCGGGGGTGGCATCGTCATGATCCCGGCGTTCACCGGCGTGCTGCGGCTCCCGATGAAGGTGGCGGTGGGCTCCAGCCTGGTGGCGGTGGCGCTCTTCTCGATTCCGGCGCTGATCACTCACGCCTACTACGGCCACATCGCCTGGCGCTTCGCCATCCCCCTGTTGATCGGTGTCGTCCCCGGAGCCCAGGTCGGTGCCCGTTTGTCGTTCGCCGCGTCGGACGTCTTGGTCCGTCGCCTCTTCGGGTGGTCGGTGCTGGCCATGTCCGTCGTGTACGGCGTGTCCGAGATCCTGGGCCTGCGGCACTAGGTCGTGTTGCTCTGGCTGGCCGTGCTGATGGCTCTCGCCTACGCCCTCACCACGGGTTTCCACAACGGTGCCAATGCCAACGCCGCACTGGTCGTCACCCGGGTGGCCCGCCCGGCGCAGGCCATGGCTCTGACCTCGGTGTTCTGCCTGCTCGGTCCGATGGTGGGCGGGACCTTGGTGGCCAATGTGATCGCAGGGCTCATCCGGGTCGATCAGGGGGTGACGGTGGCCGTACTGGGAGCGGGGTTGACCGGCGCCACCGCTTGGAACGCCATCACCTGGCGCTCCGGGATCCCCTCCAGTGCGGGGCACGCATTGATCGGCGGGCTGGTGGGTGCCGCTGTGCTCCAGGGGGGTTGGAAGGCCGTCTACTGGGGTGGGCTCGACGGGTGGAAGCCGGTGGGCGTGCTGGGCTTCTTGTTGGCTCTCACCATCTCGCCGGTGATCGGATTCACGGTGGGCCTGGTCGTCGACCGGGGGGCCCGGGCAGCACTGCGGCGGGCGACGCGCCGGGGGCGCCGGCCGGTGCGGGGGGGGGAGTGGGTGACCTCGGCGTCGCTGGCCTTCGCCAATGGCTCGAACGACGGGGCCAAGGCGGCCGGCATCATCGCCGCGCTGTTGCTGGCAGCGGGGCGCACCTCAAGCCTGTCGCTCCCGCTGTGGGTCCGGGCCGCCAGCTCGGTTGCCCTCACGGTGGGCACCGCGGTGGGTGGGTGGGCCCTGGTGCGCACCATCGGTCGGCGCCTCTACCGGATCCGCCCCCTCGACGGGCTCGTGGCCCAGGGTTCCTCCACCGTCGTGGTGGTGGCATCCTCACTGGTCGGAGCACCGGTCAGCACCACCCAGGTCCTGGCCTCGTCGGTGGTGGGGATCGGGATAGGACGCCATCGGTTCCGCCACATCAACTGGGTCATCGTTCGCACCATTCTGCTGACGTGGATCACCACCCTGCCCGCCAGCGCCGCCCTGGCTGCGCTTTCCCTGCTCATCTGGAGGCGCTGATGCCTGCCCTTAACCTGCTGTTGACCGATCGCCGATCCGACGGCCGCCGGCCATCGAGGAGGTGGGGGCCATGAGCCGCTGGTTCCTGCCCGAGACGCCCGACGTCGTGGCCATGCTGCGCACCCAGACCGAGCTCACCATCGCCGGCATCGACGCCCTCGTGCGCTGGGCCGAAGGAGATGGGGCGGCCGCCGACGACGTACGCCGGCTCGAGCACGAGGCCGACGATGCCAAGCGCGCGCTGCGCACTGCACTGCGTGACGCGTTCACCGTGCCAGTCGACGCCGAGGACCTCTACACGCTGTCCGAGCGGCTGGACGCGCTGTTGAACGGGGCCAAGGACACCGTGCGCGAGGCCGACGTCATGACCACCCCACCCGACCAGGCCATGGCCACCATGGCGCGTCAGGTGGCGGCCGGGGTCCACCGCCTGGCCGCCGCCATCGAGGGCCTGGGCGGCCGGGATGACCCGGTCATCGACCGGGCCATGGACGAGGCCGACGCCGGCATCAAGCAGGGCCGCAAGTTGGAACACACCTACCGAAAGGCGATGTCGGCGCTGCTCGATGTGGATGACGTCCGAGAGGTGGCGGCCAAGCGCGAGCTCTACCGGCGCTTCGACCGGTTGGGTGATCTGCTGGTCCAGATCGGAGACCGGATCTGGTACGCGGCCGTGAAAGAGTCATGATGCCGTGATGTCGATCGCCATCCGGTCCTCCCGTTCGCTGGCCCATGCCGCCGCCGGTCTCTCCCTCGCCGTGTCCATGGTGATAGCAGCTTTGGTGGTCGGGCCGGTAGGGGTGGGAGCCCAGACGGCCACGCCGCCGACCCCGTTCCCCCGCCCTCTGGTGGCGTTCGTGCCCGCGCCGGCATCGGGTCCGACCGATCCGGCCTTGGCCATCCAGACGGTGGCGGCGGGAGAGGGCAGTGGGGTGGGCTCCGGGGGCACGCGCCGGGTCACGGTGGGCTTCGCCAGCTCCTTCACCCTGCCCACGGAGTCCTACCGGGTGTCGGTGGTGTGGGGCAACCCGGGTGGTCCGCAGACCCGTGCCTCGATGGTGAGCTCGGCCGGCACCACCTCCGGCGTGGTGGAGACCAGCACCGACGGGCGCTCGTGGACCGACGCCGGCGCCACCACGGCCACCTTCGGCGACGACTCGGTCGCCATCGATGCCTCACTTGGGGAGGCGTCCGACGGGGCCGGGCTCTGGGTGCAGGCGCAGCTCGGCAAGACCACGACGAGGCTGGTCACGACGCCGGTGTTCTCGCTCGACGCCGCCCTGGGCCGCACGAGCGACGGCGGGTTGTCGGCGACCTCCTGGGGCTCCCCCGATGTCGCTGCCGGCACGGAGGCGACCAACTCGGCCCCCGTGGCGTTCGGCACGGCGGCCCCGACGCTCTCGGTCGACAACAAGTCGCTGATCGTGGACGACCCGGCCCCCGCCCCAACCAAGCTGGACGGCCAAGCGGTGACCGGCGTCGTCGACGAAGTCACCTTCCTCCCCGGCTACACGCCCTCGGGCACGGTGTCGGGCGTCGTGCAGATCAACCGAACCGCGGGCACGATCCGGGCCCTGAGCGGCGCCACCGGCCTGCCCGAGGACCGCACCGGTGGCGGCTCGTGGATCGCCACCGGGATCGCCGCGCCGCCGGCCTCGTTCGCCGCACCAGTCACGGTGACCCTCGACCTGCAAGGCGTCACCACGGCGTTGGGGATCCCGCTCGACCCGAACGGGACAGGGCTGGGCCTGCGTCGCAAGGTGACGTTGGCCGACGGCACCGTCGTGGTCGGTCTTCCCGTGACCGCCACCGTTGGGTGGTTCCAGACCGCGGCAGTGCCCTCAGAGGCCCCGCCGGGCACGCTGGCCCCCGAGGTGGCGTCGACCAGCGAGACCGCGAGCGGGACATCGACCTCGATCGTCCCGTTGCTGGCCGCTGCCGCGGTCGCCGCCGTGTTGGTGGTGGTGGCGGTGGCGTTCCTGTTGATGGCGCGTCGTCGTCGGCGCTTGGCCACCGTCCAGGCCGACCTGTTCGGGGAGGACGGCGTCGGGACCCGCTCGGGCGTCCCTGACCCGGTCCGCGAGCCCGCGCCCGACGCCGCACCCGACGCGTCGCCGATGGCCGAGCCGGAGCCCGGTCGTTCGCCCGCTGAGGTCCTCGCCGCGCTCGACGCCGAGGTCGAAGGTCTCAGCGCCCGGGTGGAGCGTCTCGGCCTCGCCGAGGAAGCGGTTCCCCCTCGTCCGGGCGGCGCTGAGCGATGATGTAGGGGTCCTGGCGGGAAACAGGTGGTCAGCCCGGGAACAGGCGGCCGTGACCGCTGTCAGGTAAAGGTTTGGGCCCATTGGCCGATGCAAGTAGTGCGATCGACTCAGTACCCACCGTCCCCGGGAGACGCGAACTTCCGCTCATGGCTATGGCAGAGGCCCCCTACCAACCACGCCGCGCATCCGCCGTTGATCCTGACGGTGCGGATCCCGACGCGGCTGGCCTGGAGGGCGAGACCGCCACGCCTGTGCCTGCCCTGTCCTGGGCCGAACAGGAAGTGCTCACGGCGCTGAAGCGTCTGGCCCGGGCCCAGTCCCAGCTCCAGGCACCAAAGGGCCAGCGGGGGCCCGCGGCGCGATCACTCGATCCAATTGATGCCGAGCGGCTCGAGTCGCTGGCGGCCGAGCTGACCCAGGCTCGGTCCAAGGCGTCGGGACGTTTCGCCAAGGGGGCGGCGCGCGACCGGGTCCGGGAATTGGAGCTGTCCGAGCGGCTCCTGCTGGAGCGGCTGGGCGTGTCGAGCCTCGCCGAGTTC
>DHIQ01000203.1:7802-12263 GCA_002403895.1 Candidatus Neomicrothrix sp. UBA4742 | reverse complement strand
GTTCCGTGCCCTTGTCGACGCGGCGCCGCCGACGGTCGAGCCGGTCGACCCGGCGGTCCTGGCCTTCGCCCGCCAGGAGCTGGCCTCAGCGCAACAAGGATGGCTCGACGTGCAGGCCCTCGAGATGCCCCCCGAGCCGGACCCCCCGGCCCCGGCGGCGTCAGCGGCCACCGACCGGCCCGCCCCCGACGTCGCCTAATGGGGGCAGACCAGGTCGTGTAGGACTTGGTTCCCGGTCCTGGCGACGATCTGGTGCCCCGGGGGGACCAAATCGGGCGGCAGAATGTGGAAGAGGGAGCGTGTCCTTAGCCGCGATAGGTGCAGCCCGAGGTGCAGGTCTCGCGGACGGTCACCATCGCCAGGCTGGGGAGTCCGGGCGCCAGTCGCTGCCAGATCCACTGGGCCAGCACCTCGCTGGTGGGGTTCTCCAGCCCGGCCAGCTCGTTGAGGTAGTGGTGGTCCAACACGTCGTGCAGCGGCCGCCAGGCCGCGCCCAGATCGGCGAAGTCCATGACCCAGCCGGTGTCGGTACCGACCTCGCCGACGATGCGCACCTCCACCCGGAACGAATGACCGTGGAGTCGCGCGCACTTGTGCCCCTCGGGCACGTTGGGCAGGAGGTGGGCCGCCTCGAAGCCGAACTCCTTGAACAGTTCCATCTCAGTCATCATGAACCGTTCTCGGATCACCGTTCACCATGGCGGCGTCCTCATGGGATCCCGATCAGCTTGTGGGTCTGCAGACTGAGGCGCCACTGCGGGTGCTCCAGGCAGTAGGCGATGGCCGCCTCGGTGTTGGCCGTCCGATCGGGGCCGTCCATCGGCTGGATGAATCGGTGAGTGAACTCCAAGTCGACGTAGCGCTCGGGCTCCGCTCCCTGCTGGGGGAAGATCAGCTTCAGTTCGTCGCCGGCGCGGATGGCGAGCTCGGTGCCGGCTTTGGGGCTCATGCACACCCAGTCGAGCCCCGCCGGTGGGGGCAGGGTGCCGTTCGTCTCAACGGCCACCTCGAACCCCCGGGCGTGGAAAGCCTCGACCGCCTCCTCGTCGAGCTGGAGAAGTGGCTCGCCCCCCGTGCAGACGACCAGTCGCCGCTCCCGACTCGTCCCGGCCGGCCATGCGGTCGCCACCGCGTCAGCGAGGGCGTCAGCGGTGGCGAAGCGGCCCCCGCCCGGCCCGTCGGTCCCGACGAAGTCGGTGTCGCAGAACTGACAGATGGCGGTGGGCCGGTGCTCCTCTCGCCCGCTCCACAGGTTGCAGCGGGAGAAGCGGCAGAACACGGCGACCCGGCCCGTGTTGGCCCCCTCGCCCTGCAACGTCGGGAACACCTCTTTGACCACGTAAGTCACCGATCGAGGCTACCCCGGCGCCTCTCACACCGCCCCCTCTCACTCCCACCTTCTAGCGGCTTGGGACCCTCGAGATCCTCAGGTCGCGCCGGCCTCGTTCTGGTAGCGGGTCGGGTCGGTTACGCCGGCCTCGCGGAACCCCTTCGCCCGTAGCAGGCACGAGTCGCATCGCCCGCAGGCCCTCCCGGCGGAGTCCGGGTCGTAACAGCTGGTGGTGAGCGCGTAGTCCACGCCGAGCTCGATGCCCGTGGTGATGATCTCGGCCTTTGTCAGGTCGATGAGCGGCGTGTGGATCCGCAATGGGGCGGTGCCTTCGACCCCGGCGCGCGTGGCCAGGTTGGCCATGATCTCAAAGGCGGCCACGAACTCGGGCCGGCAGTCGGGGTAGCCGCTGTAGTCGAGCGCGTTGACCCCGATGAAGAGGTCAGCGGCGCCTCGCACCTCGGCTAGGGCCAGGGCATAGGCGAGAAAGATCGTGTTGCGGGCCGGCACGTAGGTGACCGGGATGACCGAACCGTCCAGGTCGGCCACGTCGTCGTGTTTGGGTACGTCGATGTCAGCAGTGAGCGCCGAGCCCCCGAACGTGCGAAGGTCGAGGTCGATCACGATGTGTTCGGACCCGGCCCGCTCGGCCAGCAGACGCGACGCCTCGACCTCCACATCGTGGCGCTGGCCGTAGCGGAAGCTGAGGGTGACCGGGACGAATCCGTCGGCCATCGCCAGAGCCAGGCAGGTGGCGCTGTCCAGACCTCCGCTGAGCAGGATCACGGCCGGCCGGCCGCCCGCAGCGGCGGTCATGCGGCCTCCGGGTGGGGGCGTGGCCAGCGGAAACGGAGGGTTGGCATGGCTCACGGCTCCTGGGGTGACACCCATTCCGGGTCGGTTGGTGGCATCGTTCTACACTCCCAATGCGGAGTCGGGGCCGGTCGGCTGCGGTAAGGATTCGATGGATCACCCACATCTGCGAGCCTGGCGCCTGGGCGCTACCACGCTGTTCGTCATCGCCGCGATCTTGATCGGCGCCTGCTCCAACACGTCGTCACGAGCGCTTGTGGGCACGACCACCACGACCGCGGCGCCAGAAATCGTCGTCGGTGATGACGCTGCCACAGGCCTACAGGCGCCACCCGGCTGGAAGCTGCCCGACACCCGCAACGCCGTGCTCCTCACTGCGCCCTCCAAGGCCAAGTCGGCGCCCATCGCCGTGGTGGGCGGCAGGAGCACGATCACCGGCGTGGTGACGGGGCCCGACGGCCCGGTCGCGGGCGCAACGGTGCGCGTCGAGCGGTTCGTGGGTACGGCCAGTGGATCGGTTCAGGTGGTGACGGACGGCTCCGGGCGCTTCGTGGTGACGGGCGCACTAGGCGGTCGGTACCGGGTGCGGGCCTGGCTCCAGCCCGATCTCGCCACCTTCGCCTCGCCCACCGGGTTCGTGGCCGACGGCGACTCCCTCGACCTGAGCCCCAATCTCGAGCGACACAACGCCGTGACTCTGCAGCTGGCGGCGACGGAGGCCACCCTCACCATGGGTGCTCCTGGCGGGGTGCGAGCCCTGCTCACCCGCGAGACGGTGGACAGTAACGGCATCGTGCAAGCGGGCGGGGTTGCCGGATCGCTCGTCACGCTGGTGGCCGCCGACGGGCTGAGCATCACGTCGCCCAACCCGGCCACCACTGAGGCCAGCGGCTCGGCCAGCTGGGTGATCGAGTGCACCGCGCTCGGCGCCCACCAGGTATCGGCCGCGGTGCCCGAGGCGTCGGCCTCGGCGACCCTGCCGGCGTGTGCGGCGGCGGCGACACCGCCTTCCAGCTCGACGACCTCGACCACCAAGCCGACCGGCAAGACCACGACCACCACCGGACCGGGCGGGCCGGGCCGGTGAGCGCGCCCACCGTGAACCGGGGCAGCCAACGCCGACCGGCACCGCGACGGTTCCTGCGCGGCGGCCTGCGGGTGGCGGTGATCCTGCTCTTGGGCGTCCCACTGCTGGTAGGCATAGGCGTGGCCGCGGGGTTCGGGGCGCTGCTCTTCGGCAACCTTCCCGGCACGGTGCCCCAGGAGAAGCCCCGGGCGGTGTCCCAGCCCAGCTACGTCTATGACGCCAACGGCAACCAGATCGCCTCGTTCCGTCAGTTCGACCTCAACATCCCGCTGATCAAGGCCGACATCCCCCAGGTCATGAAAGACGCGGTCGTCGCCGCCGAGGATCACAAGTTCTGGACCCACAAGGGGGTCGACCCCGAGGGCCTGGTGCGGGCCGGGATCACCAACTACCGCGAAGGGGAGACGGTGCAGGGCGGCTCGACCATCACCCAGCAGCTGGTCAAGAACGTCTATCTGACCGGTGAGCGGTCGGTATCGCGCAAGCTGAACGAGGCGGTCCTGGCCACCCGGCTCGAGCGTGACCTGACCGACGAGTTCGGGTCGCGCCGGGCGGCCAAGGAAGAGATCCTGTTCCGCTACCTCAACACGACCTACTTCGGGAGTGGTGCCTACGGAGCCGAAGCCGCGGCCCAGTCGTACTTCCGCAAGGACCTCAAGGATCTCAACATCTCCGAGGCGGCCACTCTGGCCGCCATCATCCCGGCGCCCTCCGAATACGGACCCCGCGACGACCTGTTCAAGTCCGAGGCCCGCCGCGGTCAGGTGCTCGACGAGATGCACGACCAGGGCATGATCAGCGATGCGGAGTGGACCGACGCCAAGGCCAAGTTCCTGTGGCCCTATGGCTTCGGCGATCCGGGCGGTCCCACCACCGCCTTCTACCCTCCGCCGGAGAATGGCGCCGCCCAGTTCCCGTACTTCGTGGACTACGTCCGCCAATACCTGACCGACAAGTACGGCGCCAAGTACGGCGAGGACTTCGTGTACAAGAGCGGTCTCAAGATCGAGACCACGGTCGACCCTCGCCTCCAGCAGCTGGCCGACCAGGCGGTGACCACCAAGGTGGGCAACGCCGAGCCCACCGTAGCCATGTCGCTCGTGTCGGTGGATCCGTCCACCGGCTACGTGAAGGCCATGGTCGGCGGCCGTGACTTTTCCACCAACCAGGTGAACCTGGCGCTGGGCGGTACCTACGGCCTGGAGCCGGGCTCGTCGATGAAGCCATACAC
>DHIQ01000203.1:0-7621 GCA_002403895.1 Candidatus Neomicrothrix sp. UBA4742 | reverse complement strand
GGTGTACCCCGCCACCACCGCGTGGCCGGTGCCGGCCTGCATCAAGAGTAAGACGAACAGCTGCGTCATTCGCGGTGAGGCCGCCGCCACCATGGCACCGGCCATCGCCGAGTCGTCCAACACCTACTTCGCCCAGCTGGCCTACGACGTCGGGCCCAACAACATCGCCAAGATGGCCAATCGGCTCGGGGCCAGCCGCATCGACCCCAACAAGAAGGACTACAACGTCACCCTCACCCTGGGTACCGTGGGCCTCTCCCCGCTTGACCAGGCGGTCGGTTACGCCACGTTCGAGAACCACGGCGTACGCAACGACCCGACCCCGGTGGTCAAGGTCACCCTGCCGGACGGCACCGTGTTGGAAGACAACACCCAGCGCACGGGGACCCAGGTGCTCGACGCCAACATCGCCGACACCGTGACCGATCTGCTGCGGGGGCCGACCCAGCCGGGTGGCACCGCGGCGGGCAGCCTGGCCGACTTCGGACGTCCCGTCGCGGGCAAGACCGGTACCACTGAGTTCAACGACAACGCCTGGTTCATCGGCTACACCCCCCAGCTGTCGACGGCGGTGTGGCTGGGGCACCTCGACGGCAACCGGACCATCACCGGGTTCGGGGCGGGCGGCCGGGTGTTCGGTGGCACCGTCCCGGCCCAGACGTGGAAGGCGTTCATGAAGCCGGCGCTCGACGGCCAGCCCGTGTTGGACTTCCCCAAACCGGGCCCGCTCCCGGTTGCTGGCGCCGCCCCCGGGGCCGAGCTCGACCCCAACGCCCGGCGGCCCAACACCCAGAGTGTCCCCGATCTGCCCCATAACTGCGGCGGACCGTGCCAGATCAGTCCGAGGCTGACCACACCGCCCACCACACCGCCGCCCGCCCCACCCGCGCCGACGACGCCAGTACCGGGCACACCCCCGTCGACGACGGCTGGGGTCACGACTACGACCAAGAAGGCGAAGAGCCCATGAGCAATGTCGTTGACCGGCCGGAAGAGAGCGCCGGAGCAGTGGCCATCCCGCCCAGCCAGGACCCCTCAGAGCCGTCGGGTGGTCAGCGTCGCAGCGAGTGGCGCCGGGCGGAGAAGGCCCGACGTCACGCGGCCCGCAACTCGGTGCGGTTCCCCATCTTCACCCGGTCGGTCCTGCTGTGGATGCTCGTCTTCGCCCTGGTCGGTCTCGCCTTCGGGGCCAGCGGGGCGTTCTGGTGGGCCAACTTCAACAGCCAGGTGAGCCAGTTGCGTTCCGACACCCAGGACTTCGAGACGCGCTCCCAGTCGGCTTCGGCTGACATCGACAAGCAGCGGGCCGACGCCCTGGCTCAGATCGACGCCGCCCTGAAGCCGTTCCAAGGGTTCCTCACCGAGAGCAAGACCATCCAGCTGTCCGAGACGTTTTCCCCGTCGGTGTATTCGGTGGCCACGCTCGACGAGCAGGGCAAGCCGTCGGTGGGCACCGCGTTCTCGGTGGTGACCGGCGACGCTCAGAGCCTCATGCTCACGTCGTATGCCACCGTCCGGGCGGCAACGTTGAACCCCGGCCCCGCCGTCACCCTGCGCAAAGGAGCGGACCAGTTCCCGGCCAAGATCTTGAGTTGGGACCCCGAGCACGACCTGGCTCTGCTTCAGATCGACAAGGCCAACATCCCCGTCCTGGACTGGGCCGGCGACGATGTGCTGGCCCGGGCGCTCGGCTCGCGGGTGTTCCCGATCAGCGGGACGGGAGGCACCGGCGCCACCCTCACCAGCGGCACCCTGATCGACCAGTCCACGGTGGGCTTCCAGTACACGAGTCCTCTGGGGGCTGACTTCCAAGGCGGTCCGGTGGTGAACGGGGACGGCAAGGTGCTCGGCGTGGCGTCGCTGACGTACTCGCCGCTCGGCTACGACAACGGCCAGATTCATTTCGCCCCACCGATCGCCACGGCGTGCGCCAAGGTTCTCAACTGCGGTGGCGGCGGCCGGGTGGCCGGCACTCCCGGCGGCTGACCCTCTACCCCAGGTCTTGGCGTCCCGGGTGCCCGGCCAGGCGGGCAAAACGCGGGGGTAAAATCAGGGATTGGGGCTACTCCGGTTCCGACTCGGCCAACCCGCCGGTGTGGGGCGCCCACGCCACCTTGCCCAGGTAGGTGTAGCTGCGTAGGTCGGGGTGGGCGGGCACGATGCGCACCGTGAACCCGAAGTTGCCGGCCCGGTCGAAGTCGAGGTCGTGGGTGTAGCGGCGCCAGCCCGGGTGCAGGCCGTCACCGTTCTCGCTCATGGACGCCACCGTCGGGTCCCGCAGGTCGTCGTCGAGCCCGATGCCGCCATAGAGCAGTTGGACGTCGACGTCGCCGCTGTCCAGGTCGCCCAGCGAAACCTGGGCGGTGACCCGGTAAGTGGTGCCCTCGGCGCTGGGCAGCTCCTCAAAGGACGTCCCGGTGACCGCCACTGACGGCCAGCAGCGGTCGATGTGACGGCGCCAACGGACGAGTGCCTTCACCCGGGCATCGTCGTCGGCCCGCAGTTGGCGGGTCCGGGCGGCAGCAGGTTCGTAGAACTCGGTGGTGTACTCCCGCAGCATCCGGCTGGCGCTGACATGGGGACCGACTCTGCTCATGGACGCCTTGACCTTGCGGAGCCAGTCGGCCGGCAACCCATCGTTGCGGGCATAGAACAGTGGCACTACCTGCCGCTCGAGCAGGTTGAACAGGCTGGCCGCCTCGAGGTCGTTTCGGGCTTCCAGGTCGTCCTGCCACTCGGCGGAGGGGATGGCCCAGCCGACGTCGCCGTCGTAGAGCTCGTCCCACCATCCGTCGAGGATCGAGCAGTTGAGCACCCCGTTGAACACCGCCTTCATCCCCGACGTTCCGCACGCTTCGAGGGGGCGGAGCGGGGTGTTGAGCCACACGTCCACGCCGCTGACCAGCATCCGGGCCACGGTGATGTCGTAGTCCTCCAGCAGGACGAGTCGGGTGCGCAGGTCGAGGTCTGACGCCAGCGTGGCCACCTGCTGGAGCAGCTCCTTGCCCTGGTCGTCGGCGGGGTGGGCCTTGCCGGCGAACACGAGCTGGACAGGCCGGTCCTCGTCGAGCAACAGGGCCTTGAGCCGGTTGAGATCGCGGAACAGCAGGGTGGCCCGCTTGTAGGTGGCGAAGCGTCGGGCGAAGCCGATGGTGAGGATCTCCGGGTCGAGGACCTGGCCCGTCCAGGCGGCCTGGGACTCGCTCGCCCCCCGCTTGACCATGGTCTGGTTCAGTCGGCGCCGGGCATAGTCCACCAGTC
The DNA here is from genome assembly GCA_002403895.1 of Candidatus Neomicrothrix sp. UBA4742. GTDB lineage: Bacteria > Actinomycetota > Acidimicrobiia > Acidimicrobiales > Acidimicrobilacustridaceae > UBA4742. Next base: position 4,360 of record DHIQ01000203.1, on the reverse strand, counting down.
GCTCACGACAGTCCCGGCGGGCGGCCCACAGCTCGCGATCGGAGATCGACTCCAACTGCTTCCAGTTCTCGACCGGTGCCTCAGGCCAGTCCTCGCCCATCGCCCGCTCGTAGAATGTGGCCATCTCGGGAGTGGTCCAGGTGCGGGCGTGCACGCCGTTGGTCACCGCCGAGATGGGGACCTCGTCGACCGGCACACCGGGCCAGATCCCGGCGAACGTCCCGCGGCTGACCGCCCCGTGGAGCTGGGACACCCCGTTGCTGCTGCCGGCCAGGCGGAGGCTGAGGGTCGCCATGTTGAACATTTCGCCCTCGGGCGTGCCCGGCTCGTGGCCGAGAGCCATGAGGTCATCGAGGGCCAGGCCGCAGTCGCGGCACCAGTTGGCGAAATACTTCTCCATGAGGTCGCGACCGAAGCGGTCGATGCCGGCAGGCACCGGGGTGTGGGTGGTGAAGACGGCGGCGGGGCGGATGGCGCTGCGGGCCTCGGCGAAGGAAAGGCCGTCGTCGAGCATGGACCGCCGGATGCGTTCGAGGGCCAAGAAGCCGGCATGGCCCTCGTTTAGGTGGAAGACCTCCGGCAGCTTGCCCAGGTCCCGCAGGGCGCGCATCCCGCCGATGCCGAGCACGATCTCCTGGCGGATGCGCTCCTCGGGGCCACCGCCGTAGAGCCGGTCGCACACCAGGCGGTGGTACTCGTCGTTGTCCTCGATGTCGGTGTCGAGCAGGTACAGCGAGATGCGTCCCACCCGCGCCTCCCACAGCGCGGCGTACACCCGCACCCCGGCCAGCTCCACACCGACCTTGACGTCCTTGACCGGGCGCAGGGCCATGGCGCGGGGATCGAGGCGAGGGAAGCGCTCCTGCTGCCAACCACGGCGGTCGAGCTCCTGGCGGAAGTAGCCGTGGCGGTAGAACAGGCCGATGCCGGTGAGGGGCAGGCCGAGGTCGTTGGCCCCCTTGAGGTGGTCCCCGGCCAGGACGCCCAGGCCGCCGGAGTACTGGGGCAGGGCGGCGGCGATGCCGAACTCGGGGGAGAAGTACCCCACCGAGCCCAGGTCGCCCGAGCGCTCGCGCTGGAACCAGCGGGGGTCGTCCAGGGTGTTGCGCAACTGGTCGCGCACGCCACGGGCGAGGGAGGTGAAGGCGGCGTCGGCCGCCAGCTTGTCCAGGCGGTCCTGCGATTCTGTGGCCAACATGAGCGCCGGGTCCCGCCCTTCGAACTCCCAGCCCTCGCGGTCGATGCGGCGGAAGAGGTCGGTGGCCCGCTCGTCGTAGCTCCATCCCAGGTTCATGGCCACGTCCCGCAGCGGCTCGAGTGACTCGGGCAGGTGGGAGATGACGGTGAACGTCTGCACGGCCTTCATCTGCCGACGGTACCCCGGGGCTTCTTCCTCCGTCGCCGGGATGTTCGCTCCCGGGCCCAGAGTTCACCTCCCCGACATATCCCGCCCTCTCCCGCCCTCGCCGGCGAACAGGTCAGGGGAGGTCGATGGCGGCGGGCAGATCGGCGATGGTGGCGAGGATGTGCGTGTGGGGGGCGGCTTCCAGCTCGGCGCGACCGTGTGCACCGGTGAGCACGCCGGCCACCACGCCGGCGCCGGCCCGCCAGCCGGCCCGCAGATCGTTGGCGGTGTCGCCGGCCACGGCGAGGCTGCGCACGTCGTCTACGCCCAGGGTCATGAGCGCCTGGAGGGCCAGGTCGGGATAGGGGCGACCTCGCAAGCCCGGGCCGGGGGCCAGGGTGAGGTCGACGAGGTGGCCCCACCCGAGGGCATCCATGAGGAGCTGCTGGGTCTCGGGGGCGAATCCGGTGGTGAGACAGATCCGCACCCCCGCCCCCCGCAGCGTGGCAAATGTGTCCACCGCCCCGGGCAGGGCTTCGACCGCGCCGGCCCGCACCGTTTCGGCGATGGCCGCCTCGAACCCGCGGGTGGCCCGCTGAGCGAGGTCCTCGTCGTGGAGCAGCCCGCGGAAGACCTCGATCTTGGACTGGCCCATCGTGGCCTGCACGTACTCGAGCCTCTCGGCGTTGGCCGGATCGTCCTCGTCGATGCCGATGCTCGCGAGGGCCCGGAGGAACGACGACTCCACGATGCCGCCGTCGCGCACCGTGGTACCGGCCATGTCGAGCACGGCCAGGCGGATCGGCGGTCGCTGCCACGCGTCGACCGGCGGCGAGTTGGACGAGGATTCAATCACGCGGGGGCTCCGATCTGGGCGAGGGTCTCCTCGGCGATGGCGGGGGAAAGCGTCATGCCCCGACCACCCGGCCCGGTCACGATCCATACCCCGAGTTCCACCTGGCGCCGGTGGCAGATCGACTGGTCGAGGCATTGGGAGTAGACGCCCGTCCAGCGCCGCACGATGGGTGGGAGGGCCCGGCCCAGGATCGACTGGGCCCGGGCCCGCAGGTGGGCCTCGGGCGCGCCGGAGGTGGCGAAGTCGAACGGCTCCTCGTAGGTGTGGGTGTCGCCCACCGTGAGCTGGCCGTCGGCCCGCTGGGAGATGAGCAGCTGCATGTGGTGCTCGGCGGCAACGGGGGCCTGGGGTGGCAGGGCGGCCAGCGCCGGGACGGCGAAGGCGGGGTAGTAGCGCAGCGAGTCACCGTCGGCCACCGATGTGGTGAGCCGCTCGTCCAGGGGCGCGGTCTGCAGCATCTGCAGCTGGACCGGGCGCACCGGGGCGTCGTCGAGCAGTTCGGCGATGGGACCCTGGCGCTCGGCCCCGGGGCACACCACCACCACGTCCCCCCGATGGCGCTCGCCGGCGCCGTCGACCACAGAGCCGGGGCCGATCTCGTGCACGGTCCGCCCCCCGTGGAACGTGTAGCTCCGGGTGCCGCCGGTGTCGGCCTCCGCGGCCTCAGCGGCCAGCCACGCCCGCAGGGCGGGGAGGACGGCGCGCGGCTCGACCACGGCGTCAGTGCGGCAGTGCAGGCCTGCCAGCATCTCGCCCCGCAGGGCCGGGTTGACGATCCGTACCTCATCCGGATCGAGCAGGCGGAAACCTCGCTCAGCGGCGTCGGGCCGGGCCATGACCTGCTCCAGCACCGCTACTTCCTCGGGTAGCTGGGCCACCGTGATCGACCCGTCGGGACGGAAGCACACACTGGGGGCCTCGGCGGCGATCTCCTCCCACAGCGACCGGGCCCGCAGGGCCACTCGGAGCTCGTCACCCTCGGCCCGCCCGCTGACCCACACGAGCCCGAAGTTGCGGACCGAGGCCGAGCGCGGCTCGAGGTCGCGGTCGAGGTGGACGACCTCCCACCCAGCCCGTCGGGCCGCCACGGCGTGCATGGTGCCGATGATCCCCGCCCCGACGATGACCATGCGCCCCATGTCGGGGGTCTAGCACGTCGCCTTGGCCGCGCCCTCGGGAACGTTCCGTATCGCCCGCTGGTCAACTGGGCATGGAACCAATCGGCGGGAGACGACGTGGATGGCCGGACGGGCCACAATGAGATGGCGGCGATCGCAACAGGCGGGCCGATGTTGACTGAGACGGCGGGGGACCAGGTGGCGTCGTTCGAAGAGGTCTACCGGGCCAGTCACGCTCCCATGGCCCGGCTGGCCTACGTGCTCATGGGGTCGCGTGCGGTGGGTGACGAGCTGGTCCACGACGCCTTCGCCCGTCTCTACGAGCGATTCGATGAGATCGATAATCCCGGCGGGTTCCTACGGGTGGCCTTGATCCGACTGTGTTCGACGGCTCGCTCGCGGCGCCACATGGAGGCTGATCGGTTGGCCCGCCTGCCGGAGGCGCCCGAGCTGGCCATCCCCGAGTTGGACGAAACCTGGGCGGCGCTGGCGCGGCTGCGGCCCGAGCGCCGCCTCGTCGTCGCCCTGCGCTTCTACGAGGACCTGAGTCACGCCGAGATCGCCGACCTGCTCGGCTGCCCGGTGGCCACGGTCCGGACCCGCCTGCACCGCGGCCTGGCCGACCTGCGCAAGGAGATGGAACGATGACCGACACGACCGAGATCGAGGGCCGGCTGATAGCCACCCTGAAGGCCAAGGCCGCCCAGCTGGTGGTGGACGACGAGCCCTTCGTGCTCTCGACCATGGCCGAGTTGGTGCCGCTGAAGCCGCCTGGCAGGCGCCCGGGGGGACGGGTGTTGGCCGCGGCAGCCGCCGTCGCCGCGGTTGTGGCGCTCGTGACGGGCATCGCCCTGGTTCGAGCCGATCACCGCCAGGCCACGGTGAGCCAGAGCGATCACCCCGATCGCCCCGGCGTGTTCGCCCCCACCTGGGTGCCCGACGGCTACCAACTGTGGGACGTGAGCCCCTCGTCGGGACCCGGGAGCGAGCAGGCGGCCAGTGGCCCGATCAACGTCCAGCTCTTCGCTGACGGTGTGGGTC
>DHIQ01000261.1:35785-43479 GCA_002403895.1 Candidatus Neomicrothrix sp. UBA4742 | reverse complement strand
GTCCCTCCGCCTGTCCCTCCGCCTCTACCTCCGCCTCTACCTCCGCCTGTCCCTCCGCCTGTCCCTCCGTCTCTACCCCCGCCCGGGCCGGCCGCCTACCAATCTGGGCCTCCTCCCGCCATGCCACCGGCAACGGGTGGTTCCAACGGGCTCGCGGTCGCCGCGCTCGTCCTCGGCATCCTGACCTTCTTCTGCCTCGGGCCGCTGGGCGCCATCCTCGCCATCGTGCTCGGGTTCCTGGGGCTCAAGAAAGCCAGGGAGGTCGGGGTGGGCAAGGGCATGAGCATCGCCGGCATGGTGCTCGGCGCCGTTGGCCTGGTTGGATCGCTCATCTTGATCGTGGCGCTCGTCAGTTTCGGTAAGGCGGCCAAGGATGCGACGGTCAACATCAGCGGCGCGGCCGATCCGTCCACGTATCAGTTGACGCCGGGAGATTGCGCCGTCGATGACTTCGGTTTCGCCACCTACCAAGGCACCATCAAGAACACGACATCGTCCAAGAAGAACTTCACGGTCAACGTCGAGTTCCGCAACAAGGCGAGTAACGCCGTGGCCGACACTTCGCTCGACATCGTGAGTGACATCCAGCCGGGTGACACGGCCGAATGGAAAGTCACGACCTCGGTTGACCAAGGCGCCCAGGTCACGTGCAAGGTGACCCAGGTGGAGAACTTCTTCAACTAGGTCTCAACGACGTAAGGAGCTGTCCGGTGAGCGATGTTCCTGAGGCGCCGGGATGGTGGGAGGCGTCCGACGGCAAGTGGTATCCACCTGACCGATTCCCGGCCCAGATGGCTTCGGCCCCGGCACCGGCGACGCCGGTGCTGATCACGGTGGGCGACATCGCCTGCACTGCTGACCAGGTCCTCATCCCGAATGGGCAGGCTCCGCTGCGCCACACCGTGTGGATCGTGTCGAACGCCACTACCACGACGGAGGCCATCCCCACCTGGGCCATCGTCATGACGGTGCTGTTCGTCTGGTTCTGCCTTCTTGGTCTGCTATTCCTTCTGGTCAAGGAGCGCACCACCACGGGCCACGTGCAGGTCAGCGTGCAAGGCGACGGGGTCTACTACGCCACGCAGATCCCCGTGTCCTCGCCATCGGGGGTCATCGATGTGGAGCAGCGGGTCAACTACATCCGGGGCCTCGTCGCCGCTCTCAGCTAGGCGCGACCGTGCGAAAGCCACCGGTCAGTTCGGGAAAGAAGCCATCTATGGCGTCGGCCCGATGATCCTGCCGTTCATCTTCATCCCCATGCTGGGCTTCGGAGCAGGGGAGTACCAGGGCGACACACCCGCATCCTGTAGTCGATCGTCGGCCAGATCACCCATCCTGGGCGCGCTGGTAGCGTGCCCGGGATGCGTGTGGCGGTGCTGGCTTCCGGAAGTGGGACGATCCTCGAGGCGATCCTCACCGATGGCGTACCGGTGGATCTCGTCGTGGTGGATCGGCCGTGCCCGGCAACCGAGGTCGCCGCTCGCCACGGCGTGCCCGCTCAGGTCGTCCAGCGCACGAGCTACGGCGAGGAGTTCGATCGCGACGCCTACAGCCGCCAGATCGCCGCGGTCCTGCTGACCCACCACATCGACCTGGTCGTACTGGCCGGCTTCGGCACTATCTTCTCCGGGCCGATGTTCGAGGCGTTCGCCGGTCACCTCGTCAACACCCACCCGGCGTTGTTGCCCTCGTTCAGGGGCTGGCACGCGGTGGCCGACGCGCTGGCCTACGGGGTGAAGGTCACCGGGTGCACGGTGCACGTGGCCACCCCGGACGTCGACGCCGGGCCCATCCTCGCCCAGGAGGCCGTCGCCGTTCTGCCCGGTGACACCGTCGAGACGCTCCACGAGCGCATCAAGGTCGTCGAGCGCCGCCTCTACGTCAAGACCATCCACGAGATCCTCGAACGCGGGAGTGTGCAATGAGGGCCCTGCTCTCCGTCTATGACAAGACCGGAATCGTCGACTTCGCCCGAGCCCTGCACGACCTGGGCGTCGACCTGGTGTCGAGCAGCAACACGGCCCGCGCGCTGTCCGAAGCGGGACTCCCCGTCACCGACGTGGGTGATCTCACCGGGGTGCCACCGATCCTGGGGCACCGGGTGGTGACGTTGCACCCGAAGATCCATGGGGGCCTCCTCGCCGACCGCGACGATCCCGAACACCAGGCCGATCTCGCCCGCTACGAGATCGAGCCCATCGATCTCGTCGTCTCCAACCTGTACCCCTTCTCCTCGAATCCGTCGATCGAGCTCCTCGACATCGGTGGCCCGGCCCTGATCCGAGCCGCAGCCAAGAACCACCAGTACGTGGGGGTGGTCACCGACCCGGGCCAGTACGAGCTCGTCCTGGCCGACCTGCGCCGTGACGGGGCGCTGTCGGACGCCACCCGCCTGGCCCTGGCTCTCGCCGCCTTCCGGGTGACGGCGGACTATGACGCGCAGATCGTGGACTGGCTGTCCCCGTCGTCTGATCCGGTCGAGCTGCCCGACACGATCACGCTGCGGATGCAGCGGGCGCAGGTGCTGCGCTACGGGGAGAACCCGCACCAGGTGGGGGCTCGCTACCGGGCCGAGGGCCGGTCGGGCTGGTGGGACACTGCCGTGCAGCACGGCGGCAAGGAGATGTCGTACCTCAACGTGTACGACACCGAGGCGGCGTGGCGGCTAGTGCACTCGTTGGGCGAGGCTCCGGCGGCCGTCGTGATCAAGCACGCCAACCCCTGCGGTGTGGCCGTGGCCCCCGATATCGCAGGCGCCTACCAACGAGCCCATGCGTGCGACCCGATGTCGGCCTTCGGTGGGATCGTGGCCGTGAACCGGCCCGTCACTCATGCCATGGCCGAGGCGTTGGCCCCGGTGTTCACCGAGGTGTTGGTGGCGCCCGGCTTCGAGGGGGACGCGTTGTTGCGCCTGCTCGAGAAGCGGAACCTGCGCATTCTCGAGGCGCAGCCTCCGGGCCCGGCTGACGTGAGCCTGCGGGGGATCGACGGTGGCTACCTGGTGCAGACCCCCGACGACGTCACCGTCGATCGCTCGCAGTGGCAGGTGGTGACCACGGCGGCCCCCACCGACGCCCAATGGGCCGATCTGGTGCTGGCCTGGCAGGTCGTGGCCAAGGTGACGTCCAATGCCATCGTGCTGGTCAAGGACGGTCAGGCGGTCGGCATCGGCTGCGGTCAACAGAACCGGCGTGACGCAGGAATGCTGGCGAGGGAGAAGGCCGCCGGCCGGGCCGCCGGTGGGGCCTATGCCAGCGATGCGTTCTTCCCCTTCGCCGACGGCCTGGACGGTGCCATCGAGGCGGGGGCAGCCACGGTGATCCAACCGGGCGGCTCGATCCGAGACGAAGAGGTCATCGCCGCGGCTGACGCCGCCGGCCTGGCCATGGTCTTCACCGGCGAGCGCCACTTCCGCCACTGACGCGCGTCACGACGGGCGCGGCGGGCCCCACTCGATGGGCTCGAACCCGGCTCGGCTGAGCAGGGCGGCGGTCTGGGCCAGTGGCAGCCCCACCACATTGCTGACACTCCCCGCCACCGAACTCACGAACAGGCCGGCCTGGCCCTGGATCCCATAACCACCGGCCTTGTCGAGCGGCTCGCCGCTGCGCACGTAGGCCTCGATCTCTTCGGGCGCCAGCACCCGGAACGTCACCTCGGTGGTGATCACCTGGCTCATGACCTCGCCGACCACGGCCAGCGCCACCCCCGTGTGGACGGCGTGGGTTTGCCCCGACAGTCCGGTCAGCATGATCCGGGCTGCCTTCTCGTCGATCGGTTTGCCGAGGATGGTGCCGTCCACGTCCACGGTGGTGTCGGCCGCCAGCACCACCTCATCGGGGTGGCGTCGCGCCGCCACCGCCTTGGCCCGGGCCAGACGCTCGACGTAGGTCGTGGCGGCCTCGCGCGGCCGCGGCGTCTCGTCGATGTCGGGCACCCGGACGGTGAAGGCCACGCCGAGACGGCTCAGCAGTTCGTGACGGCGGGCCGAGCCCGACGCCAGCACCAGCTCAGCCACCTGAGACCGCCACGTCGAACTCGGCGGGTGGGGGGATGAGGTCCTCGCGGTGATCCAGCCAGCCGTCGGGGAGGGTGACCTGTTGGGGTCCGGACTGCGTGCCGCGGGGCGCCCGCACCGCCTCGGCGGGGGCGGTGATGGACGGGTCGAGGGAGGCCACCAGTGTCTCGAGCTCGTCGAGGGAGCCGACCAGCGCCAGCTGCCGCCGCATCGCCGGGCCCACGGGATAGCCGGTCAGATACCAGCTGGTGTGCTTGCGCAGGTCGCGGAGCCCGACGTGCTCGCCCCGGAGCACGGCCAGGAGATGAGCGTGCTCGACGAGGACGGTGGTCACCTCGCCCAGCGTCGGCGAGGGCTTGGGGGTGCGCCCCTCGAAGGCGTCGACCAGGTCGCCGAACAGCCACGGCCGCCCGAGGCATCCTCGCCCGATCACCACACCGTCCGCGCCGGTGGTCCGCAGCATGGCAATGGCATCACCCGCGTCCCAGATGTCGCCATTGCCCAGCACCGGGATGGCGAGATGCTGCTTGAGTCGGGCGATGGCCGACCAGTCCGCCCGACCCGAATACAGCTGGGTCGCCGTCCGGGCGTGCAGCGCCACGGCCCGGGCGCCGGCCTGCTCGGCCACTCGTCCCGCCTCCAGGTAGGTCAGCAGCCCGGGATCCACCCCCATGCGCATCTTGACGGTGACGGGGACCTCGCCGGCGGCGTCGACCGTGGCCCCGATCACGGCCGCCAACAACCGTGCCTTGAGGGGCAGGGCGGACCCACCCCCGTGGCGGGTGACCTTGCGCACGGGACACCCGAAGTTGAGGTCGATGTGGTCGACCCGGGCGTCGTCGACGAGCCGCCGGACGGCGTCGGCCAACGACGACGGCTCGGTGCCGTAGAGCTGGATCGAGCGAGGGGACTCGTCGGGGTCGAAGGCGGCCAGCTCCCAACTCTTGGCGCCCCCCTCGGCCAGCCCCCGGGCGTTCACCATCTCACTCACGTACAGCCCGGCGCCGTAGCGCCGGCACAGGCGACGGAACGGGGCGTTGGTGACGCCCGCCATCGGAGCCAGCACGACCGGGGGCCAGACCCGGAGCGGCCCGATCTCCAGGGGGACGAACTCCGTGGTCACCGCTCCAGGGTAGGTTCAGTCCATGACCGCGCAGACACTCGACGGCGAAATGGTGGCCGCCGCCATCAGGGCCGACCTTGCCCAGCGCATCGACGCGTTGGCCGACCGAGGCATCACGCCGGGGCTGGGCACGATCCTCGTCGGAGATGACGGCCCGAGCGCGAACTATGTGGCAATGAAGCGCCGCGACTGCGCAAAGCTGGGCATCGCGTCGCGGGGCGAGCACCTGCCGGCCACCGCCACGCTGGCTGACATCGTGGCGGTCGTGGACGCCTACAACGCCGATCCCGCGGTCGACGCCGTGCTCATCCAGTACCCCTTCCCCGCCGGCATCGACTACGAAACCGCGTTGTTGCGGCTCGATCCGGCCAAGGACGCCGACGGGCTGCACCCGGTCAACCTCGGCCGGCTGGTCATGGGGGTCGAGGCGCCGGTGGCCTGCACGCCAGCCGGCATCCAGGCGCTGCTCGTGCACTACGAGATCCCCATCGCCGGTCGCCATGTCGTCATCGTGGGTCGTGGGCTCACCATCGGCCGGCCGCTGGCCAACCTGCTCACGCTGAAGCAACCGGGTGCCAACGCGGCCGTCACCGTCGTGCACACCGGCGTGGCCGACCTCGGTGCCTATACCCGCGAGGCCGACATCCTGGTCTCGGCGGCCGGCACCCCCGGACTCATCACCCCCGACCTGGTGAAGCCGGGTGCGGTCGTGGTTGGTGCCGGCGTGACGTATGAGGGTCGCAAGGTCCTGCCCGACGTGGTCGATGAGGTGGCCGAGGTCGCGTCGTGGATGTCGCCCCGGCTCGGCGGGGTCGGGCCCATGACCCGGGCGCTGCTCTACCGCAATACGGTGGAGGCGGCCGAGCGCGCCGCCTACCCTGATCAGCCATGACGAAGATCAGTGACCTGCTGGCGGCCGGGCCCACGTACTCGTTCGAGTTCTTCCCGCCCAAGACCGATGAGGCGGCCCGCGAGCTCGAAAAGACGGTGAGCGAGCTGCAACCGCTCGAGCCGTCGTTCGTGTCGGTGACCTACGGCGCGGGAGGATCGACCCGCGACCGCACCCGCGACGTCGTCACCCACATCCAACAAGACGCCGGCATCACCGCCATGGCTCACCTGACCTGCATCGCCCACACCCGCCAGCAGCTCGTGTCCCTGTTGGAGGAATACCGCGCCGCCGGTATCGAGAACATCCTGGCCCTGGCGGGCGACCCGCCCGCCGATCCGACGGTTGACCCGGGCGACCTGCGCTACGCCAGCGAACTCATCGGGCTCATCAAGGGCGTCGGGAATTTCGCCATCGGGGTGGCCGCCCACCCGGAGCTGCATCCTCGTTCGGGCGGAGATCGGGTGGCCGACCGCGACTACCTGGCCGCCAAGCTCGGCCAGGCCGATTTCGCCATCACGCAGTTCTTCTTCGAGCCCGAGCCCTACTTTCGCATGCTCGATGAACTGGCCGATCGGGGCTCCGACAAGCCCGTGTTGCCCGGCATCATGCCGGTCACCAATGCCGGTCAGGTGAAGCGCTTCGCCGAGCTGGCGGGCGCCGAGTTCCCCCCGGTGTTGGCCGAGCGGTTCGCGGCGGTGGCCGATGACCCGGCTGCGGTGCGTGCCCTCGGGGTGGACATCGCCACCGATCTGTGCGCCGAACTGCTCGACTACGGCGTCCCCGGCCTGCACTTCTACACGCTCAATCGGTCTACCGCGAGCCGGGAGATCTACGCCAACCTCGGATTGTGACCTGGAGCTTGCTCAGGGCGTGAACTGGGTCTGCACGACCGTCGGCCGGGTCGAAGGACCTGACCGCCGTGTAGGTCAATGCTTACGCGCGCCCGTCCCGGCGTCCGCCATGGGCACTTGTCTTGAACTTGTCTCATCGCTAGGATCGGGGCCATGGCAGACAAGATCACGCAGAACGCTGACGGCTCGCTCAACGTCACCGACACCCCGATTATCCCGTTCATCGAGGGTGACGGCACCGGGGTGGACATCTGGCCGGCGGCCCGCCTGGTCATGGATGCGGCGGCCGCCAAGTACGGCCGCGCCATCGAGTGGAAAGAGGTCCTCGCCGGTGAGAAGGCGTTCAACGAGACCGGGGACTGGCTGCCCCAGGAGACGGTGGACGTCTTCAAGGAGTACTTCATCGGCATCAAGGGCCCGCTCACCACGCCCATCGGCGGCGGGTTCCGCAGTCTCAACGTGGCCCTCCGCCAGATCCTCGATCTTTACGTCTGCCTCCGACCGGTGCGGTGGTTCCAGGGTGTGCCCTCACCGGTCAAGCGCCCCGAATTGGTCGACATGGTTATCTTCCGGGAGAACACCGAGGACATCTACGCCGGTCTCGAGGTCGAATCGGGCACCCCCGAGGCGGCCAAGCTCATCGAGTTGTTGCACGACAACTTCGGCTGGGACATCCGACCCGACTCCGGCATCGGCATCAAGCCCGTCAGCGAGTTCGGCTCGAAGCGCCTGATCCGGGCGGCCATCACCTACGCGGTGAAGCAGGGCCGACCGAGCGTGACCCTGGTGCACAAGGGCAACATCATGAAG
>DHIQ01000261.1:16861-35600 GCA_002403895.1 Candidatus Neomicrothrix sp. UBA4742 | reverse complement strand
GGCAACATCATGAAGTTCACCGAGGGCGCCTTCCGCAACTGGGGCTACGAGATCACCCGCGACGAGTTCGCCGATGTGGCCGTCGGCTGGGACGATTGCGACGGCCAGCCCGGCGACAAGGTGTTGGTCAAGGACGCCATTGCCGACATCACCCTGCAGCAGGTACTCACCCGCCCGGCCGAGTTCGAGGTCATCGCCACCATGAACCTCAACGGTGACTACCTGTCCGATGCGCTGGCCGCCCAGGTCGGGGGCATCGGGATCGCCCCAGGGGGCAACATCAACTACGTGACGGGCCACGGGATTTTCGAAGCGACGCACGGCACCGCCCCCAAGTACGCGGGGCAGGACAAAGTGAACCCGGGCTCGGTCCTGTTGTCGGGCGTCATGATGTTCGAGCACCTGGGCTGGACCGATGCCGCCACCGACATCGTGTCGGCCTTGGAGGCCACCATCGCCGACAAAGTGGTGACCTACGATTTCGCCCGCCTGATGGACGGGGCCACCGAGGTCAAGTGCTCGGAGTTCGCCTCCGCCATCGTCGACCGCCTGTAGCCCAGCCCGGGTAGCCCAGCCCACGTAGCCCATTTCAGGCAGGGTTCCTGGTTCAGCGCGCCCCTGATGGGCCTCGCAGATCCCCGCTTGTGTGACGATTACGTCGGTTGGGTGTCCCTTTCATGACGAAACGATTGCGATATGGTCTCGCCGACCCATCCGTCCGTTTCTCTCCGCATCGTTCGGCGGGCGGCTGGGTTCTCACCCTCGCCTAGCCCCCTGGAGTCCCCTCATGATCGAATCACGTCCTGTTTCGTCCATCCCGCGCTCGAGGAGTCGACTCGTCGCTCTGGCGGTGGCGGTGGTCGTGGTCGGCCTCGCCCTGAGCGCCTGCAGCGCGGACGAGAACGACATGTTCTCGATGGTGAACTCGTCACGGGCGCAAGCTGGCACCGGCCAGCTGAACCCCGACATCGCCCTCATCGTCAAGGCCCAGGCCTGGTCCAAGCAACTGGCCGCCGACCAGAGCCTGTACCACAGCAACCTCTCCGATGGCGCCCCCGCCGGCTGGTACCGGCTCGGCGAGAACGTGGGAACGGGTAGCTCGCTGGCCGCGGTCAACCAGGCGTTCCTGGACTCGGCCCCGCATCGGGCCAACATTCTCGAACCGTCCGACACGCATCTCGGCGTCGGGGTCACCGTCGACGGGAATGGTCGCTATTGGATCGTCGAGGAGTTCGCCGGCCTCTGAGTCGATAGCTTGTCGGTGACCGACCGAACCAGGGGGATTTCGTGACCGAGTACGACAAGCTCTATATCGACGGGGCCTGGGTGCCCTCCACGGGTCAAGAGACCATCGAGGTGATCAACCCCTCGACCGAGCAGGTGATTGCCTCGGTGCCCGCGGGCACGCCGGCTGATGTCGACCGGGCCGTCGCCGCGGCCAAGACCGCATTCGAGACCTGGGGCCTCACCGGGTCCGAAGAGCGGGGCAAGTACGTCCAGGCCATCGCCGAGGGCCTCGCCGCTCGCAGCGAGGAGATCGCCCAGACCATCTCCGACGAGCTCGGCATGCCCCTCATGTGGTCCAACATGATCCAGGCCGGGCTCCCGGCCGGCAACATGGCTGGCTACGTGCAGATCCTCGACGAGTTCGTGTTCGAGGAGCAGGTGGGGAACTCCCTGGTGGTGAAGGAGCCGGTCGGGGTGGTGGGCGCCATCACGCCGTGGAACTACCCCCTCCACCAGGTCGTCGCCAAGCTGGCCCCCGCCCTCGCCGCCGGGTGCACCGTGGTGCTCAAGCCCAGTGAGGTTACGCCGCTCAACGCCTTCATCCTGGCCGAGATCATCGACTCGTCGGGCCTTCCGGCCGGAGTGTTCAACCTCGTCACCGGCACTGGCCCGGTTGTCGGCGAGGCCATCGCTTCGCATCCCGATGTCGACATGGTCTCGTTTACCGGATCCACCCGGGCCGGCAAGCGGGTGACCGAACTGGGCGCGCCGTCCGTGAAGCGGGTCCATCTCGAGCTCGGGGGCAAGTCGGCCAACGTGTTCCTGGACGACGCCAACTTCGAGGCCGCGGTGGCGCCCGGCGTGATCTTCGGCTGCTACCTGAACTCGGGCCAGACCTGTTCGGCGCTCACCCGCATGGTGGTGCCACGGAACCGTCAGGACGAGGTGGTGGCCCTGGCCAAGGCGGCCGCCGAGAGCATCGCCGTCGGGCCTGGCAACAGCGATGCCCAACTTGGCCCCCTCGTCTCGGCCGTCCAGCGGGAAAGGGTCCGGGGCTACATCCAAAAGGGCATCGACGAGGGCGCCACCCTGGTCACCGGTGGGGTGGATGCTCCGGAAGGGCTCGACACCGGCTACTTCGTGCAGCCCACCGTGTTCGCCGACGTGACCTCCGACATGACCATCGCCCAGGAGGAGATCTTCGGTCCGGTCCTGGCCATCATGCCCTACGACGATGAAGACGATGCCCTGCGCATCGCCAACGACTCGATCTACGGCCTGTCGGGTGGGGTGCAGTCCTCCGACATCGAACGAGCCAAGACCTTCGCCCGCAAGATGCGCACCGGCCAGGTGAACATCAACGAAGGGGCCTATAACCTGCAGGCGCCCTTCGGTGGCTACAAGCAGTCGGGCAACGGCCGCGAGTTGGGCAAGTTCGGTCTCGAGGAGTTCCTCGAGACCAAGGCCATGCAGTTGCCGTAACTCGTGCGCATAGCTCCCCGGCGGTGGCACAACGAGACCTGGGTCTGTTCGATCCGCGGCCATGTTGTGCCGGCCGCCGTCGCCCTTCGGCTCCAGCCCGCGGACATTGGCATCGCCGTCGACGGCAACGATGGCACGCGCCTCTCGCGGTGCCTGCGCTGTGACCTGTGGTTGCGGGCGCCCGTGCCTGAGCCCGACGACTGCGCCTACGAGGTGGTGCCTCCGCTGGCGGACCTGGAGCTGCCCCGCCGAGGCAAGCCGTTGGAGGACGCCATCTTGTTGCGCCTCATCGCCATCGACCGGGGTATCCACGGCGCGTTGTTCGCCATCCTGGCTGTCGCTCTGCTGCTGGTGAAGTTGCAACTCGGCAGCATCCAGAGCTGGGCCGAATCGTTGCTGACGAGCATCAACGGGACGGTCGACAACACTTCCCGTGGTGGTCATGTGCGGCTCAGTCGGGATCTGGAGCGGTTGTTGCACCTCAACGGGAGCGAGCTCACCGTGTTGTTGGTGACCGCCATCGTGTATGCGGCGATCGAGTCGATCGAGGCGGTCGGGTTGTGGCGGGAGCGGCGGTGGGCCGAGTACCTCACGGTCGTGGCCACGGCTGGTTTCCTGCCCTTCGAGATCCGGGAGCTGGCGGCCCGGGTGACGGTGCTGCGGGTCGGCGCCCTGGTGGTCAACCTGGCCATCCTGGTCTACCTGGTCTGGACGAAGCGCCTGTTCGGGCTCCGAGGCGGGGCCGCGGCTCTCAGATCGCAGATCGACTGGGCCGCTATCACGTCCAGCCCGCTGTCTCCCCAGCGCACCCCAACCTTTCCTAGCTGAGCGAAACGTGACAGGCTCGCGCGCTCCGAAACGTCAACAGCGCGCGCCAACGTGCCGATGGAAGAGACCGTGGCTGTACGTCGTCGACCCGATCGCCAAGTGGTGGTGGCCCTGTTCGCCCTGATGGCGTCCATGGCCTCTTGGTCCGCGTTCACCGCTAGCCCGGCGGCGGCGGACGATCCCACCACCACGACCACGACGCCTCCCAGCGCCGACCCGGCCCCCACCACCTCGCCCGAGACCACCTCGCCCGAGACCACCACTCCGCCGGGCGCCACCGATCCCGGCCCACTCCCGCCCCGCACCGGCCCGCCCCCGTTGCCCGGTCAGCCCCCGCTGCCGCCCGATCTCAAGTTGCCCGACCCGACGCCCCACATCCGGCTGCTCGCGGCCCAGATCACGACCATGGAGACCCAGCGCTGGCAGGGGATCGCCGCCTTCGCACTCGAAGGGGCCAAGCACGCCCAGGCCGATACGGACGCCACGGTGACGGAGGCCGAGGCCACGGTGGGCGCCGCGGACCACGACATCGACAACTCCCGCGACCAGTTGGGCTCGCTGGCCGTCCTCGCCTACATGGGCTCGGGCGATGCCGTGCTGTCTGCCGTGTTGAAGGGCGACAGCACGGCCGCCGCCCGTCAACGGGAGCTGCTCAACTCCTCGCTCGACAGCCGCAAGCAGGATCTCCGCGATGCCCAGCGGCAACTGGTCGACGCCAACACCGCCCTGGACGCGGCCCGTCAAGCGGCCGCCGATGCCGCCCAGAAGGTCAACGACGCCCAGGCCGGCGTGGACGATCTCGCCGCCAAGCTGGTTGACGCCCGCAAGGAAGAGGCCAACGCCCGGGCCAACCGGTCCGGATGGCAGCTCACCATCGAGGGGGCCAACTTGGCCACCGCCGAGGAGCTCTCCGCTTGGTTCGCCGGCCAGAATCATCCTTCCCGGGCCAACGCACCGCTCGACGACCTCACTGGCTGGTTCATCACGGAGGGCACCACCGAAGGCATCCGGGGGGACATGGCGTTCGCCCAGGCCCTGGTGGAGACGGGGTACTTCGCCAACCCGGACACGGTGAACGGCAACAACTTCGCCGGCATCGGGCACTGCGACACCTGCCCGTCCGGTTTCGCCTTCAAGGATGTCCAATCCGGCGTGCGGGGCCAGATCCAGCTGCTCAAGTCCTATGCGCAGCACAAACCGGAGTACACCTACCCGCTGGTCGACAGCCGCCTGCGGGGCCCCGCCGGCTGCTGCCAGAACTGGACCGAGCTCACCCACGTGTGGGCCAGTGACCCCAACTACGGCCCGGTCATCCTCGGCGTGTACGAAAAGCTCCTCACCTACGTGGTCATGACCCGGACCGCCAACGGCGGTCAACCCCCGCGGCCGCGCACTCCGCCTACGGGATCGACGTCGACACCGTGACGGTGTAGTCGGCCCCCGTCCCGAAGGTCGCCCGGTCCCAGGTCGACCAGCGATGCTCGAGTTCGAGGCCGGCCCCGGCGCACCATCCGTCGTAGTCGTCCAGGGTGGGCCACCCGGCCCGCAGCTGGAACCCGGCGATCAGCCGTCCACCGGGGGAGAGGTGGCGGCTGCAGCCGGCCACCGCCGCGGCCCTCTCGCCGGCGGCCACGAAGGGGATGACGTTGCCGGCCAGCACCACGACGTCGAACGAGCGGCCGAGGTCGAGGTCGGCCAGGCTGGAATGGACCCACTCGAGGTGGGGAGCTTTGGCCCGGGCTCGAGTAATCATGTCGGGGTCCAGGTCGGCGCCCACCACGTCGAGGCCCCTCCGGGCCAGCTCGATGGCCACCCGCCCGGTCCCACAACCGCCGTCCAGGACCGACGCCGGTTCGAATGAGCAGACGAGATCCGCCTCGCCGTGGGGGTTCTCCCCGGCTTCGGCCATCCGACGCCAGCGCTCGTCATAGCCCTCCAGATCGACCCGTTCCCGCCACTGGCTCCAGTCGTCGGGGGCCATGTCGGGGGGTGTCACGTCAGGACTGGAACTCGGCGATGGCCTCCGCCATGGCCAGGGCCCGCCGGGCGTTCTCGACGTGCATGTTCTCGATCATCCGACCCTCGAACGTAGCCACACCCTTGCCCTGCCCTTCGGCCTCTTCGAAGGCCAGGATGAGGCCCTTGGCCCGGTCCAGCTCGGCGACGTCGGGGGCGAACACGTCATTGCACGGTTCGACCTGGGTGGGATGGATCAGCGTCTTGCCGTCGAATCCCATCTGGGCGCCCTGCACGCATTCGGCCAGGAAACCGTCGGGGTTCTTGATGTCGTTGTAGACCCCGTCGAGAACCACCTTGCCGGCCATGCGAGCGGCGAGCAGGCACTGCGACAACCCGAACAGCAGCGGCTGGCGGCCGGGGACGTGCTCGGCGTACAACTCCTTGGCCAGGTCGTTGGTCCCCATGACCAGCACGGACAGGCGCTCACTGGACGTGGCGATCTCCTCGGCGTGGAGCATGGCCACCGGCGTCTCCAGCATGGCCCAGATGCGAGTGTGGCTCGGAGCACCGGCCGCCTCCAGCGCCCGCTCTACGGCCGCCACCTCGGCCGCCGAGTTGATCTTGGGGATCACCACCGCCGCCGGCCCGGCCTCGGCGATGGCGCGGAGGTCATCGGCGTGCCACTCGGTGTCGAGGCCATTGGCCCGGATGGTGATCTCCCGGTTGCCGTACTCCCCGGACGCGGCTGCGGCGCAGACCCGGGCCCGCGCCTCCACCTTGGCGTCGGGGGCCACCGCGTCCTCCAAATCGAGGATGAGTGCGTCGGCCGGGATGGTCTTGGCTTTGTCCAGGGCCCGCTCGTTGGCGCCTGGCATGTACAGCACGGAGCGGCGGGGACGGAGGCTGTCGTTCACCATCGGATCGTGTCCTCGATCTCTCAGAACCCGTAGGCCGCGGCCAGCTCGGGGTCGCGGGCGGCGAGCTGGCGGGCCAGCTGGACAATGACCTGGCATTGCTTGACCGAGGCGTCGTCTTCCATCTTCCCGTCCAGCAACACCGCTCCGGTGCCGTCGCCCATGGCGTCGATCACCTTCAGCGCGTGGGCCACATCGGCCGGGTCCGGGCTGAACACCCGGCGGGCGATGTCGATCTGCACCGGATGCAGGCTCCACGCCCCCACGCAGCCCAGCAGGAAGGCATTGCGGAACTGGTCCTCGCAGGCCACCGTGT
The DNA here is from genome assembly GCA_002403895.1 of Candidatus Neomicrothrix sp. UBA4742. Lineage (GTDB taxonomy): Bacteria > Actinomycetota > Acidimicrobiia > Acidimicrobiales > Acidimicrobilacustridaceae > UBA4742. The sequence goes on along the minus strand of DHIQ01000261.1, from coordinate 28,874 downwards.
CCTTGATGTCGCCGAAGGGGCCGTAGAAGGGAAGGATTCCGTTCGCCACGCAAGCGTCCACCATCCGGGCGATCGTGTAGTGCCACAGGTCCTGCTGATAGGTGGCGCGTGGCGCTTCGGGATCATCGGCATCCGGGTCCTGGCGCACCAGGTAGCCGGGATGACCGCCACCCACCCGGGTGGTCTTCATTCGCCGGTTGGCGGCGAGGTCGGCCGGCCCCAGTGACAGGCCCTGCATGCGGGGCGAGGCGGCGCAGATCTCCTCGACATTGGCCACCCCCCGGGCGGTCTCGAGGAGGGCGTGCACCAGCAGCGGCTCGGTCAGCCCGGCCTTCGCTTCGAGTTGGGCCAGCAGCCGATCGACGTAGTGGATGTCCTCGGCGCCCTCGACCTTGGGGATCATGATCACATCGAGGGCCTCGCCCGCTTCGAGCACCGCCGCGGTGAGATCATCGAGGCCCCACGGCGAGTCCAGAGAGTTCACCCGGGTCCAGAACTGGGTGTCGCCCATGTCGACTGTGCGGGCCACCTCGACCAGCCCGGCGCGGGCCGCGTCCTTGTCGCTGGCGGGTACGCCGTCTTCGAGGTTGGCCAGCAACACGTCGACGGTGGGGGCGATGTCGGGGACCTTGGCCACCATCTTGGGGTTCGACGAAGGGAAGAAGTGGATCATCCGCGACGGCCGTGCCGGGATCTCCCTCAGCGGTTGGGGAGCACCCAGGGCCAGGGGGCGGAAGAAGTCCTTGGGACTGCGCATGGCTCCGACGTTAGTGGAGGCGGGAAATGCGATTCGCCCACCGGCCATCGGTGGGCGACGATGACGGGGATATGGACGACCAGGGTGCGCCTCGATCGAGCCCCACTGGCCTGTTCCGACGGGGGATACGGGTCGTGGCGCGCTACGTGCGACAAGAGCCGCGCACGTTCGTGATCTCGGTGATCGGCGCCTCCCTCTATGCGGCGGCCACCGTCGGATCCACCGTGGTGCTGGGTCGGGTCACCCAGAACGTGATCCTGCCCGCTCTCGGTGGGGGCAGCGTCACTCACGCCACCGTGTTGGCGGCCGCCACCGCACTCGTCATCGTGGGCTTCCTCAAGGCCGCCTCGATCGTCATGCGCCGCTATTGCGCGGGGCTCACGGCCTTCCGGGTGCAGGCCCGCTGGCGGCGCACGATCTCGGACCTCTACCTCGACGTACCCCTGGACTTCCACCGGGACCATCCCACCGGCGAGCTCTTGGCCCACACCGACAGCGACGTCCTGGCCGCCACCGAGGTCATGAGCCCCGTGCCCTTCGCCACCGGCGTCATCGCCCTCATCGTGTTCGCGGTGATCAGCCTGGCGCTGGTCGACCTCTGGATGATGCTGCTCGGCCTGCTGCTGTTCCCCGCCCTGGCCCTGCTCAACCGGGTCTACACCAAGCGCATCGAGCGTCCGGCCGAGGTCGTGCAGGAACAGGTCGGGGCGGTGTCGCGCATCGTCCACGAGAGTATCGACGGTGCCCTCGTGGTCAAGACGCTGGGCCGCAGCCAGCTGGAGATCGACCGGCTGGAGGCGGCCGCCGATCGCCTGCGAGCCACCCGGGTGCACGTCGGGCGCTTGCGAGGCTCGTTCGAGCCGGTGCTCCAGGGGCTGCCCACCATCGGCGCCATCTTGTTGCTTGCGCTCGGCTCGTGGGAGATCTCCGTGGACCGGATCACCACCGGGCAGCTGGTGCAGGGCATCGCCCTGTTCAGCATCCTCGCCTTCCCCATGCAGGTCGTGGGCTACTTCCTCGAAGAGCTGCCCCGCGCCGTGGTCTCCACCGCCCGGCTCGACCGGGTCATGGCGTCGCCGAGGACGCCGGTGCCCGAAGCGGCCGACGCCCGGCCCCTCCCCGACGGCGGCCTCGACGTGACGTTGGCCGAGGTGTTCTTCGCCTATGAGCCGGACCAGCCCGTGCTCTCCGGCGTGTCGTTCCGCATCGATCCGGGGGAGATCGTCGCCCTGGTGGGCTCCACTGGAGCCGGGAAGACCACGTTGTGCGAGTTGCTGGTACGCCTCACCGACCCCACCGCGGGGGCGGTCAGCCTCGGCGGTGTGGATCTCCGGGTGGCGGACCCGGCGTCGTTGCATCGTCAGGCAGCCCTCGTGTTCCAGGAGACGTTCCTGTTCGCCGACACCCTGTGGGAGAACGTGGTGTTGGGCCTCGACGTGTCCAACGACGAGGTGCGTCAGGCCATGGCGGTGGCTCAGGCCGACCGGTTTGTGACCGAGCTGCCCATGGGCATGGCCACGGTGCTGGGCGAGCGCGGCGTCACCCTTTCGGGCGGACAGCGCCAGCGGGTGGCTTTGGCTCGCGCTCTGCTGCGCCAGCCGAGCGTGCTGATCCTGGACGACGCCACGTCGGCCGTGGACCCCGTCGTCGAGTCCGAGATCCTGGGCGGGCTGCGGCGTGACCTGGCCACCACCACCCTGGTGGTGGCCCAGCGGGTCTCGACCATCGAGCTGGCCGATCGCGTGGTGTTCCTCGATGAGGGCCGGGTGGAAGCCCAGGGACGCCACGAGGACCTCATCGCCACCGTGCCCGCCTATGAGCGGATCGTGCGGGCGTACGAGACCGCGGGCGGCGCCGAGGCGGTGGGATTGTGAGCGAGTCGATCGACAAGCTGGTGGCCGACGAGGAACAGAAGGCGGCGCTCGAGGCGCCGATGGCCTTCACCCGCCCGGCCATGTTCGACGACCAAACCGAGCTGCTCACCGAGGAGTTCGACACTCCCTCGGTACGGGCACTCCAGGTGTTGCGCCGAGGGCTGGCCGTCAGCCCTGAGCTGCGCACCGGGATCGCCTTCACCGTGGCCATGGCCGTGGCCACCGCGGTGGGTCGACTGGTCACCCCGGTGCTCATCCAGCAGATCCTCGACAAGGGTGTCACCGGGTCGGGCGGCTTCCGGCTTGGCTTCGTGGCCGGTGCCAGCGCGTTGGCGCTGATCATCACCGTGGTGGTGATGATCCTCAGCCGGGCGACGTACATCCGCCTGGTGCAGTCGGCCGAGTTGATGCTGTGCAACCTGCGGGTGCGGGCCTTCACCCACATCCATCGGCTGAGCATCGCCGACCACAACGAATCCAAGCGGGGCGAGCTGACCGCTCGGGTGACGAGCGACGTGGAGACCATCGCCCGCTTCGCCCAGTGGGGGGGCGTGGCCTGGATCGTGGACTCGGTCATCATCGTCGGGACCCTGGCCGTCATGACCGTCTACTCGTGGCAACTCACCATCGTCACGGCCGTGGTCATGGCCCCCCTGCTGCCCATCCTGCGGGTCCTGCAGCGCCGCCAGCTCCAGGCCTACGATGTGGTGCGCACCCGGGTGGGCCAGACGCTGTCGGCGGTGTCCGAGTCGGTCATGGGAGCCGGGGTGATCCGGGCCTACGGCATCACCGGCCGGGTGCGAGATCGGGTCCATGCTGCGGTCGATCGCCAATACGGGGCCGAGGTGCGCACGGCTCGCTACTTCGCCTTCATGTTTCCCCTCGGTGATGTGTTCGGCGGCCTGGCCCTGGCCGCGGTGATCGGCATCGGCGTGTGGCGGGGGCCGGGCTGGGGTCTGGAGACGGGCACCCTCATCGCCTTCGCCTTCCTGGTCAACCTGCTGTTGGTACCTATCGCCGAGCTGGCCGAGATCCTCGACCAGACCCAGACCGCCCTGGCCGGCTGGCGCAAGGTGCTGGACGTCATCGACATCCCCCTCGACATCGAGGAGCCCGAGCCCGGGGCGACCCTGCCTGAGGGCCCGGTTGAGGTGCGGGCGGAGGCGCTCGACTTCGCCTATCGCGACGGTGGTCAGGTGCTGCGCAACATCGATGTGGTGATCCCCGCCGGGACCGCGGTGGCCGTCGTCGGCCAAACCGGCTCGGGCAAGACGACGTTCGCCAAGCTGCTGTGCCGCCTGGCCGACCCCACCGGGGGGCGCATCACCCTGGACGGGGTCGATCTGCGCGAGGTCGCCCCCGCCTCCCGGTTCGACGCCGTGCGCATGGTGCCCCAGGACGGGTTTCTGTTCGACACGACCGTCCGCGACAACGTGCGCATGGGTCGGGAGGGTGCCACCAACGCCGAGGTCGGGGCCGCCTTCGTCCGGCTGGGCCTGGATTGGTGGCTGGCCCGCTTGCCTGACGGTCTCGACACCGAGGTGGGGGAGCGGGGCGAGAACCTGTCCGTAGGCGAGCGCCAGTTGGTGGCGCTGGCCCGCGCCCAACTCGCCAATCCCGGCCTGTTGATCCTGGACGAGGCCACCAGTGCAGTGGACCCCGAGACCGAGCGAGCCCTGTCGGTCGCCTTGGTGCGCCTCGCGCAGGGCCGTACCACCATCAGCGTGGCCCATCGCCTGTCGACGGCTGAGGCCGCCGATCTGGTCCTCGTGTTCTCCGATGGCGAACTGGTGGAGCGGGGTCCCCACGCCGACCTGGTCGCCGCCGGTGGTCGCTACGCCCGGCTGTACGAGAGCTGGTTGGGCAACACGCAGCGCGCGTGACGGTCAGACCCGCGCGGCCGAGAGGGATGCGCTGATGTTGGCCAGTCCATCTTCCAGCTCAGGCGTGTCCGGCCACCCGTAGCCGAGGCGGAAGTGGGCCCGGGGTTGCTCGAACCAATGGCCGGGCCCCACGAACGTGCGGTGATTGCGGGTGAGGATGCCGTAGAAGGCCTCGACGTCGACGCTGGCCTCGTCCCTGATGCGGGGAAAGCACACCACTCCTCCCGTCGGCTCCACCCATTCGAGGGCGGGCTCACCCCGCATCCATCGGGTGACGATCTCGCGGTGGGCGCCGATGACGGCCCTGATGGCGGGAAGGAGGTGGTCGCGTCGGCGCAAGACCTGGAAGGCGATCTCTTCGTCGATGAGGGAGTTGCCGATCACCATTTGCTCCTTGGCCGCCAGGAACAGCTCCTGGAGGGCCGGGTCCGCCGTCATGAGCCAGCCCAGACGGATACCGGGGATGCCATAGCTCTTTGACATGGAGGACACACTGATCACCGCCGGCGAGCGTCCGGCCCCGAGCGACAGGGGTTCGGGCCGACCCATGTCCCGGTAGGTCTCGTCCAGCACCAGTCGGGTACCTCGGGCCTCGACGAGGCCGATCACGGCGTCGATCTCGTCGAGGGTGAGCATGGTGCCGGTGGGGTTGTGGGGGCACGTGAGACTCACGAAGGCGGTGTCAGGGCGGATCATCGACGCCAAGCGGTCGAGGTCGAGGCGATAGCCATCCTCGTAGCGCAGCTCGAGTAGTTCCAGGTCGGCCCCGATGGCCCGCGGGGTGACGATGTTGGTGGCGTAGTTGGGTGCCGCCACCACGACATGGCTACCGGGGCTGAGCAGCGCAGTGGAGATGATGAACAGGGCCCCGGCCGCGCCGGGCGTCACCAGCACGTCCCCGGGCCGCACCGCGCCCGCCCCCGGGTCCGCGGCCAGCACCTCACGCAGACCGGGGTGTCCGACGTGATCGCCGTAGGCCAGCGTCAGCTCGGCCAGCTGCGGGCCGAGGTCGCCCAATCCCAGCGACGCCAGCGTGGCATCGGCCACGCTGGACTCGGTGAGGTTGCAGGTGATGGAGCCGTAGCCCATCTGCTCGGGCGACTCGATCTCGATGGCCATCCGCTCGTAGCGCATGACGTGAGCATGGCAGAGCAGGGCTCGGGATTTCGGGCTCGCCGAGGCGGGTGGATAGATTCGAACCGACATCGAACCTCTCACAGGAGCAGCGAGCACCGTGAAGACTCCCGTCCGCGTCGCCGTCACCGGGGCCGCCGGCCAGATCGGCTATAGCCTCCTCTTCCGCATCGCCAGCGGTGCCCTGCTCGGCGCCGACCAGCCAGTGATCCTCCAGCTGCTGGAGATCACCCCGGCGCTGGACGCGCTCAAGGGCGTGGCCATGGAACTCGAGGACTGCGCGTCTCCGCTGCTGGCCGGCATCGTGCAGACCGACGACCCCAACGTGGCCTTCGGTGACGTGAACTACGCCCTGCTCGTCGGCTCCCGGCCCCGCTCGAAGGGCATGGAGCGCAAGGATCTGCTCGAGGCCAACGGCGCCATCTTCACGGTGCAGGGCAAGGCCTTGAGCGACAACGCGGCCGACGATGTGCGCATCTTGGTGGTGGGCAACCCGGCCAATACCAACGCCCTCATCGCCATGAACAACGCGCCGAACATCCCCAACGGGCGGTTCACGGCTATGACCCGCCTCGACCACAACCGGGCCATCGCCCAGCTGGCGGCCAAGACCGGCATCACCGTCAACGACATCACCCGCATGACCATCTGGGGCAACCACTCGGCCACCCAGTACCCGGATCTGTTCCACGCCAGGGTCAACGGAAAGGATGCAGCCGACCTGATCGGTGACCAGACCTGGCTCGACGAGGTCTTCTTGCCCACCGTGCAGCAGCGGGGCGCCGCCATCATCGAGGCACGGGGCCTGTCCAGTGCGGCCTCTGCTGCCAATGCCGCCATCGACCACGTCCACACCTGGGTGACGGGTACGGTCGACGGTGACTGGGTTTCCATGGCCTTGCCCAGCGGCGGGAGCTACGGCGTGCCCGAGGGACTCATGTCGTCGTTCCCGGTGACGTGCGCCGATGGTGAGTACTCGATTGTCCAAGGCCTCGAGCACGGCGACTACTCCCGGGCCAAGATCGATGCCTCGGTCGCCGAGCTCGTCGAGGAACGTGACACCGTTGCCGAGCTCGGCCTGCTCTGAGCCATGGAGCTGACCCTTCTTGCCCTCGATGTGGCGGCCTCCCGGCGCCCGGCCCCCTCCACCGAGGCGGAGCCGGTGGCCGCTACTTGAGGAACTTGCTGGTGGTGTTGTCGGCCAGGATCTTGCCGCCGGTCTGGCAGGTGGCGCAGTAGTTCACCGTGTAGCGGGTGTATTCGACCTCGCGCACCACGTCTCCACAGGCTGGGCACGCCTCGCCGGCCCGGTGATGCACCGCACCCGGCCGCTCCTTGGATGAGCTCATGTCGTCACGGCTGCGTTCGTAGGTCAGCGATTCGGCGATGCAGGCGTGCGTGGCGTCGGTGAGCCGCTCGATCTGGTCGGCGTCGAGCTTGGCGACGTTGGTGAAGGGGGAGAGTTGGGCGCGGTGGCAGATCTCGTTGGCCAGGCGCCGGCCCACCCCGGCCAGGGCCTGCTGGTCGCGCAGCAACCCGTGGAGGCGCATCGAGTGAGCCGCGCAGATGGCAGACATCGCCGCGACATCAACCGTGTCGGCGTCGGGCCCCAAGCTGAGCAATGGCTCCTGGCCTTCCAGACCGCCGTCGAACGCCGGGTCACGGACCCAGACGCCGGCCCGCTTCTCCGTCCCGGCCTCGGTGAGCAGTAGGGCCGAGCCGTCGGCGAATGTCCAGCGGGCAATGCCACCGCGTGGCCTGGCTGACTGTTTGTCGTCGGGTTTGATCCGGCCGCCCTGCATGAGGTGAACGACGAAGGTGGTGGCCCCGAAGTCGGCCAGCAGGTATTTTCCCCGGCGCCCCACCCCGATCAGGGGGTGGCCCACCGCCTGATCGGGCGCGGGCGCATACGTCTTCAGGGCGGTAAAGGTGATGGCCCGGAACCCGCTCAGCTCCCGACCGGCGAACGCCGCGGTCAGCCGCTCAGCGTGGGCTTGGAGCTCCGGGAGTTCGGGCATGGTCAGTACGTGGTGGAGGCCCGGATCGAGGCGAAGACATCCTCGACGCCGAGCAGCTCCTCCTGGCGATCGAGAAGAACCTGCACGTCGCCTTTTACCTGGAGGCGGCCGGTCATGAACGCCGCCTGGGCACTGAGGACGCCCCGGTTGATGGCCGTCGCCGTGTCCGCGTCCTGGGTGAAGGTGACGGTGGGCGAGTCCGTCCGGCCCGGGCGCAAGGCGATGGTGCCGCCGCCGAGCTCGATCCACCACGCCACCTCGGCCCGGTCGGGGTCGGTCACCACCTGCTGCACCACGATCAACGGCTCGAACACGGGCACGATCGCGCCGTCGGCGGCGCGGCTCATGGCATCGAGCCAGCCGGGGGAGAGGAACTCGGGCATCGACCGGCAGGCTAGCGACCCCGGCCGAGGCAGGACCGGTACAGTCACTCGCCATGAATGACATCGGTGAGGGGGAAAAGGTGTTTGACCACGCCCCGGTGCGGGGCCGATGGAAGGTGATGGAGGGCCCGCCCGACGTCCTCGACCTGATGGACGCCGGAGCCGAGGGGGTGATCGTGCTCGTCCGCGACGCGGGGGCCACGTTCCTCGCTCCGATCTTTCACGAACTGGCCGGGGTGGTGTGCACCGGGGGGACGTCGCGCAGCCACATCGGCATCGTCAGCCGGGAGTTCCAGTTGCCGTGCATCATGGCCTGTGAGCTGAGCAACATCCCGACCGATGGGACCGAGGTCGAGGTGGACTGCTCGGGCCCGCAAGGCGTGCTCCGTGGCTGACCACAAGGCCGACGCCAACCGGCTGATCGCCTATCACAGCCCCATCTCGCAGGCCCTCACGGCCGAGCGCACCTCGTACAGCTCGCAGCTGATTCCCGTCACCGCCTACATCATCATTGGGTGCTGCGAAGCGTTTCTGCGCTATCCGGACATGATGCGACGGATCGACGAGGCGATGCCGGCCGAGCAGATTGCTCTCGCCGGTCACCGACCGGGCACCGAGATCAACTCGGTCCACCTGTGGTCGATCGCCAACTTCTGGCTCCTCGGCCGCAAGATCATGACCAGCCTCGATCCGTCGCTCGACGATCCCGCCGCCGCCTTCACCGTCCTCGATTTTTGGGAGAGGGCCGCCAAGGCCTACCGGGCCGACGGGACCCGCCAGGTCTGGGACGACGGCCGGTGCCGGCCGTTCGACCGCGAGGTCATCGAGAGGCTCTTGGCCGGAGTCGTCCCGGTGGCCGATGAGGCGGAGCGGACGCGGCTCACCCGGTTCAACGCCACGGTGGTCAACCACCTGTTCCTGATGTGGTTCGATACGCGCTCGGGCATCGCCGATACCGGCCCCTACGCACTGCCCGATGGGCGGGTCCTGCTGGTGCGTGAGTTCACCAAGCTGGCCCAGAGCGACTTCTCTTGGTCGGGCGTGGCGGCCGAGCTTCCTTACCGGAGCCTGACTGCGGCGCTGGTACTCGATGGTGTGGAGATTCAGGCCACCGACTTCGGTAGCTGCAAGACCACCCCCGAGGACTACCTTCAGCACCTGGTGGGGTTCGGTCTGTTCACCACTGACACGCCCGATGGCTCGCTCCGGCCGGTTCCGCTCGACGGGCTCGATGAGTTGGTGGCATCCATCCGATCAGTGCAGGCCCGTCACTACCGGGCCATCGCCGAGATGTCGCGCGACGAGATGATCCGCTGCGGCGCGTACGTGTACTTCAGCTTCCTGGGGCCGTTCGCCGAGATCGCCGGGGTGGCCGACGAGTTGGACTGGACCGTCCCCCGGGATATCCCCGAGCCGCTCTACGAGCTGTTCTCCGCGGTGAAAGGCGACGAGGAAGCACCCCAGGACGAGGCTGAGTACTACCTGCCCATCGCCTGATTCATGGGCTGGGCGACCCGCGGTTGCGTTGGCTGGTGAGGGTCCAGCCGGCAGATGGCGGAACTGGCTCGGCAGGCGCCGAAGCGGCGTCGGGTCATGCGCTCGGCGACCCCGCAATCGCGCTCAGCTGGCGATGGGAACGGCTGGCTCGGGCTCTTCGATCATCGGATCAGCCGGGATGGAGCTGGCCTTCTCGGCATCCAAGAGCTCGGCCTCGAGGACCGCGTCATGCGTCGCCTGGGCCAGCTGGGCGTCGGTCAGGATCATCGGCGCGGGGCGGTTCAGCGATCGCCAGGCGATGAGCGAAGCGGACACGGCGGTGACACCGCCCAGCACCAGCGCGGCCCGCGGTCCGATGGTCTGGCCGACCCAACCAACGATGGGGCCACCGACGGGGGTGCTGCCGAGGAAGGCTACCGAGTACAGCGCCATCACCCGGCCCCGCATGTCCGGGGCGGCCGCCAGTTGCAGGTTGGTGTTGGACATCGAGATGAAGGCCACCGACGCTGCCCCCACGAGGGGGAGCCACAGCACCATGGCCCCGATGGTGGGCATGAGGCTGGCGACCAGCACGAGGGTGCCGAACACGACGCCGGCGATGCCGAGCTTGCGGCGGCTGGCTCGGGCGCGGTTGGCCACGACCAGGCCACCCATGACCGCACCCATGGCCATGGCTGACGTCATGAGGCCATAGCCGCCGGCACCGGCGCCGAAGGTGAAGCGGGCCACCAGGGGCAGGCTGATCTGGAACTCGTAGGTGAGGGTGCCCACCGCGGCCATGAGCAACAGGGGGGTGCGCAGCGCGGGGTTGGCCCACACGTAGCGGAAGCCGTCGCGCAACTGGCCCTTCTCTCGGGGTCGGGGCTCGACCTGGGTCAGCTCGCTGGGGCGCATGAGCACGAGGGCGACGATGCAGCCGAGGTAGCTGACGCCGTTGATGATGAAGCAGGGCGCGAGCCCGACGGTGGCGATGAGGACGCCGGCTATGGCGGGGCCGACGATGCGCGACCCGTTCATGAGCACGCTGTTGAGCGTCACCGCGTTGGGGAGGAGCTCGGGTCCGACCATCTCGAAGACGAACGTCTGGCGGGCCGGCGTGTCGAAGGCGTTGACCACACCCCCGGTGAAGGCGAAGGCGAACACCATCCACAGCTGGGCGGACCCGGTGGCCACCAGCACGCCGAGGGCGAGGGCCAGGGCACCGGCCAGGGCCTGGGTGACCATCAGGAAACGACGCTTCTCGACCCGGTCGGCAATGACGCCGCCGAACGGCCCGAGCACGAGCATGGGCAGGAACTGACAGGCGATCACGAGGCCGAGCCAGGTGCCGCTGCCGGTCATCCTGAGCACGAGCCAGCCCAGGGCCACGCTCTGCATCCAGGTGCCGCTGACCGAGACGGTCTGGCCGACGAAGTACAGGCGGTAGTTCCGGGAACGCAGCGAGCGGAAGGTGGTGCGGGCCGCACCCTCCACCCGGGTCATGCGTCACGGCCGAAGATGCGCTCCAGGACGGGGAGGGCCTCGTCGAGGCGGCGCAGGTCGTCCGCGTGGAGCTCGGCGAATCGGCTGCTGAGCCAGGCATTGCGCTCGCTCCGGATGGCCTTGAGTTCGCGGCGACCCTTGGCGGCGATGCCTACGGTTGAGACCCGGCGATCATGGGGCGCGGCGGTGCGCTCGACGTAGCCCTGTTCTTCGAGGGCAGCCACGATGCGGGTGATGGACGGCGGTTGGACGTTCTCGATGGCGGCCAGGGCGCCGAGGGTCAGGGGGCCGTCGTGCTCGATGGCGGCGAGGGCCGATTGCTGGGACGGCGTGATCCCGGCGTGGGACTGCTGGCGCATCCGGCGAGCCAGGCGGAGCACCGCGAGTCGGGTGCGGGTGACCAGCTCCTGGTCGATCTGCGTGGTGGTGAGCTGTCGGGCCATGCGGTGCTCGATCCCTATCTTGTTAGCGTTGCTAACCTCATCCTTAGCATAGCTAACGAAAAGTCGAGTGCCAACCTCCGGCAATGAGACGTTTGGCGTCCTACGATGAAGTCGTTCGCTGGCCAAGGGGGCTCCATGAGGAACGAGCGAGGGCATCGACGGCTGATCTGGCTGGTGGCCGTCGGGGCGATGGTGACGGCCGTGGCGGTGGTCCCGATCCTCAGTTCGCCGACCGCAGCTGCCGACCCGCACGTGCTCCGGGTGGGAACGTGGAACGGCATCGCCGGGCAGTACGCCACGATCGCCGACGCGGTGAGCGCGGCCCAACCGGGTGACTGGGTGCTGGTCGGTCCGGGTGACTACCACGAGCAGATGGACCACCAGCCGAATGCCACCGAGGCGGGGGCGGCGGTGCTCATCACCACCGCGGGACTGCATCTCCGGGGCATGGATCGCAACCAGGTGGTGATCGACGGGACCAAGCCCGGTGCCCCTCAGTGCTCCAGCGCGCCCGGCGATCAGGATCTCGGGCCGCTGGACGG
>DHIQ01000261.1:0-16606 GCA_002403895.1 Candidatus Neomicrothrix sp. UBA4742 | reverse complement strand
CCTGCAACTTCCTCAACGGTAATGGAGGAGGGGGCAACGAGATCTGGTGGAACGGCGGCGACGGCTCCGGGTTGCAGGGGATGAACAGCTACTCCGGCTCGTACCTGTCGACCACCACGACCTACTACGAGACCGGCCACCCCCGGGGGGAGTACGGGATCTTCGTCTCCAACGCCAAGGGGCCGGGCTCGCTGGTGCACACCTACGGCAACGACATGGCTGACGCCGCCTACTACATCGGTGCCTGCCCCGACTGCAACGCCGTGCTCGACGACGCCCATGGCCAAGGCTCGGCCCTGGGGTATTCAGGCACCAACTCCGGCGGCCGCCTCATCATCCAGAACTCCGAGTTCGACCACAACAAGACCGGCTTCAGCACCAACAGCCAGAACAATGACGATGCCCCGTCACCGCAGACCGGGATCTGTCCCACCGGCTTGGTCGGCCCGCTGGGCAACAACTCGTGTTGGGTGTTCCGCAACAACTTCGTCCACGACAACAACAATGCCGACGTGCCCAGTGCGGGGTCGGCCGACCTCGGTCCACCAGGGACCGGAGTGGTGATCTCGGGCGGCAGTCACGACACCGTGGTGGACAACCGTTTCGAGGGCAACGGCAGCTGGGCGGTCCTGATCGTCCCGTTCATCGACTCTGGACCACCCCCACCGGTGGCCAACTGCGCCGGCGGGCTGAAGGACCTGCCGTTGTTCGGAATCGGGTCCTGCTTCTTCATCTCGTCGACCAACGAGATCACGGGGAACACGTTCACCGACAACGGCGGGTTCGGCAACGTGACCAACGGTGACCTCGGTGATCTCGGTAGTGGCAACCCGGGCAATTGCTGGCATGGCAATACCGACACAGCGGGCAGCATCACCAGTGCCCCGATCGATCTGCAGACGACAAACGCCGTGTGCGGGCAGAAGGGCAACACCGCCGCGCTCATCGGGAGCGACCTCACCCGGCAGGTCCAGTGCGCCACCGAGATCTTCGGACCGTGCCTGCCGGGCGTCGGCACCTACCCACGGGGAGGCGATGTCCACCTGCTCCCGCTCCCGGCGCAAGCCACCATGCCCGATCCCTGCGCCGGCGTGCCGACCAATCCGTGGTGCCCAGCGACCCCGGTGACGACCGTGACGTCGACATCGACCACCTCGACAACCACGCCCGGTGGGACCGAGGCCCCTGTCGCCGAGCCGGCCAAGGCTTCACCTCAGCTCACGGGGTGAGGCGTCTCCTCGACCGACGGGCCGCGGCTGCGTAGGACCACCCCGGCGAGATCGCCAGTGTGCTCCCCGTCGCTGAGCGCCACCCGACCGTTGACCACGGTGGCTCGGTATCCCGACGCCCCCTGGACGTAGCGACCCGCGCCACCGGGGAAGTCGTGCACGTACTCGGGGAGGTGGACGCCCAGCCGGTCGAGATCGATGACGTTCACATCGGCAAACGAGCCCGGCTGGAGCACTCCCCGGTCGGTGATCCCGAACAGACCGGCGGTATCGGAGGTCAAGCGCCGGACGCCCTCTTCGATGGAGAACACCCCACGGTCGCGCACCCAGGTCGAGAGAAAGAATGTCGGTTGGCTGGCATCCATGATCTGGCCCACGTGGGCGCCGGCGTCGGCCAGCCCCATCACGACGTTCGGGTCAGCCAACATCTCGGCCACGGCGTCGAGGCGTTGGTTGAGGAACGGGTAGTTGAGCAGCACCCGACCGTTGGACTCGAGTGACAGGTCGATGAACGCCTCGACGGGGATGACCCCGCGACGGGCGGCCACCGCGGTGAGGGTGTTGTTCGGGTCGTGGGCGTAGTCGAGGGTGTCGTCGCATAGCACGTAGGTGCCGCTGAGGAACTCGTCCCCGGGCCGCTCCGCGCCCTCCTCGATGAGCTGCATCCGACTGGTGGGGTCGCGCAGGACCGCCAGTTTCTCTTCCACGGAAAGCATGCGCAGTCGCTTCCACGACCGCGTGCCGTCGAACGGGGTGTGGTGCGAGAGGCCGAAGAGGATGCCGATGCCCCGAGCCGTCGTCTGGGGCCGGACGCGGGCCCCGCGGGCGTTGCCTTCGGCCACGAACTCGAGCACCCGCTGGTAGAGGTCGTCGCGCCGGAAGCTGTGGGCCAGGCCGAACGTGAGGGGCCGGCCCGACGAGATGGTCAGCTCCGCCATCATCTCGACCTCGGTGCGGGTGGCGGCGTAGTCGTCCTGATCGCGCTCGCCCAGCCGAGGGGCGGCCTCGAACACGCCCCGGCCCCGGCGGCCCATCACGTCGGCGATGGCCATGAGCTCCTCGGCCCTGGCCCAGGTGCCGGGGACCGGACGCCCATCGGGTACCCGGTGCAACAGCGTGCGCGACGTCGAGAAGCCGAGGGCCCCGGCGGCGATGGCCTCGTCGACCAGGGCGCACATGGCGGTGATGTCCTCGGTGGTGGCTGGCTCCTCCGACAAACTGCGCTCGCCCATGGCATGCACCCGCACGGCGCAATGGCCGACCATGCCCCCGACGTTGATGCCCTTGGGCCAGCGTTCCACCGCGTCGAGGTACTCGCCGTAGGTGGTCCAGTCCCAGGCCAGGCCGGACAGGATGGCGTCGGCGGGAATGTCCTCGACCGATTCCATCATCTCGGCCAGCTCCTCGCGGTCGCCCTCCTTGCACGGGGCGAACGTCACGCCGCAGTTGCCGAGCACGACCGACGTGACGCCGTGCCAGCACGACGAGGACCCGATCGGGTCCCACGCCAACTGGGCGTCGAGGTGGGTGTGGATGTCGACGAAGCCCGGGGTCACGAGGCACCCGTCGGCGTCGATGACCCGCTGGCCGTCGGCGTCGACGTCGCCCACGGCCACCACCCGGTCCCCGTCGATGGCCACGTCGGCCCGGCTGGCCGGCGCGCCGGTGCCATCCACCACGGTGCCGTTGCGGATTACGAGGTCGTGCATCGTGGGTTCCCCCCTGATCGTGTCGTCCGACAACCTACGCCTCGGCGGGTGAATCCTGGCAAGCTCGGTCATGGCCAACACGGAGCCCACCGACGGCGACCTCCCCTTCGGGCCTACCGACCCGGTCGACGAGGGCACCCATGCCGCCGGGCCCGAGGCGCTGTGGAACGAGTCCTACTACTTCGATTTCTTGAGCCACGACGCATCCGTGGGGGGGTACGTCCGCATCGGGCGCTATCCGAACCTGGGGGTCATCTGGTATTGGGCCTGTGTGGCGGGCCCCGAACGGCCCCTGGTGACCGTGATCGACCAGGCCGTGCCGTTCCCGTCGCGCTATGAGTCCCTCGAAGTGCGCAGCGATGGCCTGTGGGCGGACCACAACGTCGAGACGCCCCTCGACCATTTCAGCCTGGGACTGGAGGCCTTCGGGGTGGCCGTGGACGACCCGGCCGAGACGTATCACGGGCTCCGGGGCGAGCGGACGCCGCTCGGCTTCGACCTGGAGTGGGACACCGACGGCATTGCCTTTCGTTGGCCAGCCGGCCTCGACCGCTACGAGATCCCCTGTCGAGTGCACGGGGAGATCCTGGTGGGCGACGAACGCATCGAGCTCGACGGCACCGGTCAGCGTGACCATTCGTGGGGGGTGCGGGACTGGTGGGAGCCGGCCTGGTGCTGGACCGCGTTCCGCCTCGACGACGGCACCCGTCTGCATGCCGTGACCACCCTCCCCTCGGGCGCTTTCGGCATCGGGTACGTGCAGCCTCCCGATGGTGGGCTGACCCGGGTGAATCAATTCGGCGCCGAGCCGACGCTCGGCCCCGAGGGAATCCCCACCGCGGCCCGGCTGGACATCGACGGCCTGGGGGTGACGGTGGAGCCGCTGGCCTGGTCCCCGGTCCTGCTGGTGGCGCCGGACGGCCGGGGCGAGGCCCGTTTCCCTCGAGCCATGGCTCGGTTCCACGCCGACGACGGGCGTTCCGGTACGGGGTGGATCGAGTTCAACCAACCCCCCCGCTGACACGGGCCCCGCGTCGAGCCGGGCCCGACCGGCCACTAGGATTGCCCGATGCTCGCTGCCATTCTCGCCGACGTCTTCCATACCGAAGACCGGCTCCGAAGCCTGGGAAGCCTGGCCACCGTGGTGGTGTTCGCCATCGTGTTCGCTGAGTCAGGCCTCATGATCGGGTTCTTCCTGCCCGGCGATTCGCTGCTGTTCACCGCCGGGTTGTTGTCCGGCTCGGTCCTGCCTCCGCTCCCCGTCCTCATCGTCGGGTGCGCCATCGCCGCCATCGTGGGCGACCAGGTGGGCTACGGCTTCGGCAAGAAGGTGGGACCACCGCTGTTCAGCCGGCCCGACTCCCGCTTCTTCAAGCAGCAGCACCTGCAGCTGGCCGAACGGTTCTTCGAGCGGCATGGTTCCAAGACGATCATCTTGGCCCGTTTCGTCCCTATCGTCCGGACGTTCGCCCCCATCGTGGCCGGCGCCTCGAAGATGCGGTACCGGACGTTCGTGGTCTTCAACATCATCGGCGGTGTGGCCTGGGCGACGCTGATGCTCACGGCGGGCTGGGCGCTGGGGAAGGCCTTCCCGGCCATCGGCTCGAGCCTCGACTACGTCCTGTTGGTGATCATCGCCCTCTCGCTCATCCCGGCGGCCATCGAGTACGTCCGTCACCGCCGTCATCCGGAGACCATCGAGGCGGTCGTCCAGTCCGACGAGACGAGCTGATCCTCGGCCTGATCGCGTTCGACCAACAGAAACGGTTCCGGTTCGGTGGTCGACCCCGCGGGTCCTCTGGGGATCGAGCAGGCGAGCACCAGGACACGGCCCGCGGGTCAAGGGAGAGGGTCGGGGCCGGTGGCACCTGGTCTCCATGCCCAACTGAGTTCCGCCGCGGCATGAGAGGGGCTGGTCGTCTCCGTCACGATCGGCGTACGCTCCGACCGTGACCGACCCTGAAACGCTCGTTTCCGAGCGGCTGGACCAACTCCTGGCCGAGCGCGACCCCGCCACCACCGACCCCATCGAGTTCCGGGGCCACCAGTACGACCTCGGGCTGGCCTGGGTCCATTTCCCGCTCGGCTCCGGTGGCCTCGAGGTAGCCCCCAACTTCCAGCGTGAGGTCGACCGACGGCTGCGGGCCGCTCGCGCCCCCAGCCCGACGGCGAAGCACTTCTTCGGTCTCACCATGGCGGGCCCCACCGTGGTCACCCACGCCGACGAAGCGCTGCGGACACGGCTCCTGCGGCCGATGTTCACCGGGGAGGAGGCCTGGTGCCAGCTGTTCAGCGAGCCGGGAGCCGGCTCCGACCTGGCCGGCCTGGCCGCCAAGGCGGTCCGCGACGGTGACGAGTGGGTGATCACCGGTCAGAAGGTGTGGAACACCCTTGCGCACCTGGCCGACCGAGGCATGCTCATCGCCCGTACCGATCCTGAGGCCCCCAAGCACAAGGGCATGACGTATTTCGCCCTCGACATGCACGCGCCGGGCGTCGAAGTCCGTCCGCTGCGGCAGATGACGGGAGAGGCCGAGTTCAACGAGGTCTACCTGACCGAGGTGCGGGTCCCGGATACGGACCGCATCGGCGAGGTGGGCGAGGGCTGGCGGGTGGCGATGACCACGCTCATGAACGAGCGCACCACCATCGGCGGGGGCTCCGGGCCGCCCGCCAAGGGCTCGGGGGCCATTTCCGAGGCCGTGCGCATCTGGCACGAGGAAGCCAAGGACCGCACCGACGTGGTCAAAGACCGACTGGTGAAGGTATGGATCGAGGCCGAGGTGTTGCGCCTCACCAACATCCGCGCCGGCCAGGCTCGCCGCGTCGGCAACCCTGGGCCTGAAGGGTCCATCGCCAAGCTCATGTTCGCCGAGGTCAACAAGCGGATCTATAACCTGTGCGTGGACCTGCTCGGCGCCGACGCGCTGGTCGACTACGACTACACCAACCGCCGTTCCGAGCAGCTGGGCCTGGTCGGTCCCCCCGGTTCGTCCCGCAAGATGTTCCTGCGTTCGCGGGCCAACTCCATCGAGGGCGGGACGTCCGAGATCCAGCGCAACATCCTCGGGGAGCGGGTCCTCGGCCTGCCCGGCGAGCCGCGCAACGACCGGGACCAACCCTGGTCCCAAGTCCCCCGCAGCTAGATGACCTACTTCCTCTGGCCGATGAGCTTGCGGTTCTTGGTCTTGGCCTTGATGTAGTCGCGGTTCATGTAGGCGATGAAGTCGATCGAGATCTCCTTCGGGCACGCCTCCTGGCATTCGCCGTAGTTGGTGCACGAACCGAAGAACTCCTCCATGGTCTCGACCATGTTCTCGGTTCGGCTCCAACGCTCGGCCTGCCCCTGGGGAAGCAGGTTGAGGTGGGCGATCTTGGCCGACGTGAACAGCTGGCCGGCGCTGTTGGGGCAGGCGGCCACGCAGGCGCCGCACCCGATGCAGGCGGCGGCGTCCATAGCCGCGTCGGCCGCCGTCTTGGGCACCGGGATGATGTTGGCATCGGGGGCCGATCCGGTGTTGGCGGAGATGAACCCGCCGGCCTCGATGATGGCGTCGAGTGGGCTGCGGTCGACCATGAGGTCGCGCAGGATGGGGAACGACTTGGCCCGGAACGGCTCGATGGTGATGTGCTCGCCGTCGTGGAACTTGCGCATGTGCAATTGGCAGGTGGCCGTGCCCTTCTGGGGACCGTGAGCCTGGCCGTTGATCATCACACCACAGGTGCCGCAGATGCCCTCTCGACAGTCGCTGTCGAAGACGATGGGCTCGCGGCCGGCCTCGATCAGGCCCTCGTTGACGGCATCGAGCATCTCGAGGAACGACATGTCGTCCTTGATGCCGACGGCGTCGTAGTCCTCGAACCGGCCAGGGCTGTCGGGGCCGTTCTGACGCCAGATCTTGAGATGCAGATCCATGGCTACTTGTAGCTCCTCTGGGTGAGGTGGACGAACTCGAACTCGAGCGGCTCCCTGTGGAGCTCCTGGGGGGTGTCGCGGCCCTGCCACTGCCATGCGCCCACGAAGGCAAAGTTCTCGTCGTCGCGATCGGCCTCGCCCTCGGGGGTCTGATGCTCGACCCGGAAATGGCCGCCGCAGCTCTCCTCGCGCATGAGGGCATCGCGGCACATGAGCTCGCCGAGCTCAAAGAAGTCGGCGACCCGCTGTACCTTCTCGAGTGACTGGTTGACGTTGTCGGCCGACCCGAGCACCCGCACGTTCGTCTCGAATTCCTGGCGCAGGGCGGGGATCTCGGCCAGCGCCTTTTCCAGGCCGTTGCGGTCGCGGGCCATGCCGCAGTAGGCCCACATGATCTTGCCCAGCTCACGGTGGTAGTGGTCGACCGACTTGGTCCCGCCCACCGACAGCCACTTGTCGACCTCGGACGACAGCGCGGTCTGGGCGGTGGCGAACTCGGGGTCGTTGACGGGCACCGGTTGGGTCCCGAGCAGGCCGGAGAGGTAGTCGCCGATGGTGTAGGGCAGGATGAAGTAGCCGTCGGCCAGACCCTGCATGAGGGCTGAGGCACCGAGGCGGTTGGCGCCCTGGTCGGCGAAGTTGGCCTCACCGATGGCGTAGAGCCCGGGCACCGTGGTCATGAGGTTGTAGTCGACCCACAGCCCGCCCATCGTGTAATGGACGGCCGGGTAGATGCGCATCGGCACCTTGTACGGGTTCTCGTCGGTGATGCGCTCGTACATGTCGAAGAGGTTGCCGTAGCGCTCGCCGATGACCGGCGCGCTCAGACGGGTGATCGAGTCGGCGAAGTCGAGGTAGACCGAGTTCTTGAGCGGACCTACGCCGTACCCTTTGTCGACCATGGTCTTGGCGTTGCGGCTGGCCACATCGCGCGGCACCAGGTTGCCGAAGGCCGGGTACTTCCGCTCGAGAAAGTAGTCGCGGTCCTCATCGGGGATCTGGTCGGGCGAGCGGGTCTCGTCGGGGTTCTTGGGCACCCAGATGCGGCCATCGTTGCGCAGCGACTCCGACATCAGCGTGAGCTTGGATTGGAACTCGTCGCTGCTCGGAATGCAGGTGGGGTGGATCTGGGTGAAGCACGGGTTGGCGAACAGCGCGCCCTTCTTGTGGGCTCGCCACACCGCCGAGGCATTGCAGTTCATGGCGTTGGTCGACAGGTAGAAGACGTTGCTGTAGCCACCCGTGGCCAACACGACGGCATGGGCCGAGTGCGAGGAGATCTCACCGCTCACGAGGTCGCGGGTGACGATGCCGCAGGCCTTGCCGTCCTTCACTACCACGTCGAGCATCTCGGACTTGGTGTGCATGACCACGTTGCCCAGCGACACCTGCTGTTCGAGGGCCTGGTAGGCGCCGAGCAGGAGTTGCTGGCCGGTCTGGCCCCGGGCATAGAAGGTGCGGCTCACCTGGGCTCCGCCGAACGAGCGGTTGTCGAGCAGACCGCCGTACTCACGGGCGAAGGGGACCCCCTGGGCGACGCACTGGTCGATGATGTCGACGCTGACCTGGGCCAAGCGATAGACGTTGGCCTCCCGGGCCCGGAAGTCGCCGCCCTTCACCGTGTCGTAGAAGAGCCGGTGGATGCTGTCGCCGTCGTTGGGGTAGTTCTTGGCCGCATTGATCCCACCCTGGGCGGCGATCGAGTGGGCCCGCCGGGGTGAGTCGTGGAACGTGAAGACCTTCACCTTGTAGCCCAGCTGGGCCATCGAGGCGGCGGCCGAGGCGCCGGCCAGGCCGGTGCCGACCACGATGATCTCGAACTTGCGCTTGTTCCCCGGGTTCACCAGCTTCATGTCGAACTTGTGCTGGTTCCACTGCTTGTCGATCGGCCCGGTGGGGGCGTTCGGGTTGAGCAGGGGATCGGGGGCGATGTTGGGCATGGGTTCGCTCCTCAGCCGGCGACGACGCCGGCCTGGATCATGATCGGGAAGCTGATGTTCATGGCCGCCACCAACACGGCGAAGCCCGTGGCGAAGTAGCGCCGGGCCTTGTTGAAGCGAGGGTTGTTCAGCCCGAGGCTCTGGAACAGGCTCCAGGAGCCATGGAACAGATGGATGCCCAGGGCGATGTTGGCGATGACGTAGAAGATGGCCACCCCCACCCGCTCGAGGCTCTCGGTGACGTTGTTGAACGCCTCGCCCCGGGTCCAGTCCGACGGGGCGATGGGCTTGAGGCCCCAGGTCAGGTCGGCCAGGTGCCAGATCAGGAAGAGCAGGATGATGATGCCGGTCCACCGCATGGTGCGGGCCGCGAAGTTGGCGGCCACGTAGTCGCGGCGGCTCACATAGGGCGCGTTCGCCTTGCGGTTCATGGCGGTGAGCGAGGCCGCGGCCCAGATGTGGAACACGAAGGCGGCGATCAGGCCGATGCGCAACAGCCACAAGAAGATGGTGCGGGGCAGGATCGGTACGAGGATCTCCCGCAAGAATTCGCTGTAGTGGTCAAAGTCAGCCGGGCCGAGGTACATCTTCAGGTTGCCGACGGCGTGAGCGAATACGAACCCCATCAACATGACGCCGGTGATCGCCATGATCCATTTCTTGCCGACGGCGGTCTGCCACAGCTCAACGAAGAACGGCTTTCGGCGCGACGGCAGCGTTCGCAGCGGCTTGACCGAGATGTCCGGGCTGAGCGGTCGTGCAGGCTGCGTAGCGGTCACAAACGGACCCCCCGATCGGAATCTGACGTGTGGCGGAGGACGAAACAGGCGCGACAATACGTGCCCGGTCGAACCGAACGAGACGCTAGCCAGCGGTGAACCCGTGGTGCGAACCCGGCCGACACCGCAGGGGTGTCAGTGCTCGTGGTCGCCGCCGCGCACCCATGTGCCGTAGCGGTTGGTGACGTGGAGCCCATCGCCTTCGAGTTCCAGATCGATGACGAGGGGTTCGTCGATGTCGGGGACCTCGACGTCGATGGTGCCGACTCGCACGCAACTGTCGGCGGGGAGGTCCCCTTGCCACGCCCAGGCATGCCAGCGCTCCGTTCCATGGGACAGATGAGCACTCACAACAATATCGCTATGAGAGATGGTTGCGTCGCTGATGGCGTGGAGGTCGAGCACGAGCCGGTCGCCAGGATGGACATGGCTGGGCGGCCGGTCGGCCACGATGATGACGGGTCGGCACGCGTCACGGAGAGCCTCGTAGCCGGGCTTGGGTCGGCGCTCGTGATCGAGGACCGACCACGTCACTGCCGGGGAGCTGTCGGCGAAGCAGAACAACGCGAAACCGCCGGTGGGCCGGTATTTCAGTCGTCGCAGCGTCTCGATGTGATAGCGGATGAGGCGGGCTTGGTAGGCCTGGGTCTCGGCCTTCCAGTCGGCATAGCTGGAGTAGGCCGCGGGTGGGACGTAGCGGTCGAACTGCACCTTCTGCAGGGCGTGACGGCGGGCCAGCAGGGTCCAATCGAGATCTGGCCACCGTCCGGCCTCGAGGAATTCATCGGTCTCGGGTACGGCCTGGGCACCGAACTCGGTGACGAAGCGGGCGAGACGCGGCCAATGCGCGGCGAGACTGGGGAAGTCGCGCTCGTCGCCTACGTACCAGCCCAGATACAGGTGGCTGTCGGTCCCGTCGAGCTGGGGAAGGTGGGGGAGCACGCCGGAATGAGCGACGACCGGCCTCGTCCCGTCGTTGCGTTCCAGCACGGTCTTCACCGCCCGGTCGAGCAGAGTCCGGTTCCAGGTGGGCAGGGCCTGAGCGGCGGCCATGCGGGCGATCAATCGCCGTCGCCGCCCCGGGTCGGCCAGGGTGGCCGGCTCGATGTCGAGCGCCATCGGCTCGTTGTGGCCGCACCACACGAAGATCGACGGATGGTGGGCCAGCAGGTCGACGGCCTCGCGGGCCTGGCGGCGGGCTTGGTGCCGCACCGTCCGGCTGTACCCCCACTGCAGGGGGAGGTCCTGCCAGATCAGGAGCCCGGCTTCATCGGCGGCGTTGTAGAGCTCGGGGCGCGTGATGTGCGCGTGGATTCGGAGGAAGTCGAGCCCGGCGTCGACGGCCAGGCCCACGTCGCCGGCCAGCTCGTCGGGCGTGGCTTCGGCCAGGGCCATTCGGGTCGGGCCCTGGTTGGCGCCCTTGAGGAAGAGTCGCTCGCCGTTGATCGACCAGATCCAGTCGCGCACCTCGACGGTGCGGAGCCCGATGGCCCGGGTGCGCACATCGCTCACCGCTCCGTCGTCGGTGCGGATCTCCACCTCGACGTCGTAGCGGGGTTGGTCGCCGAGGGCGTGGGGCCACCAGCGATCTGGCTCGGGTATCGAGACGAACCACTCGACCCGGTTCTCCCCGGCGGCCAACGGTCGCGATTCGCGGCTCACTGTGGGTCCCCTACCCGAGTGTTCGTCGAGGGGGGTGATGGTCGTGACCAGTTCGACGGTGCGAGCATCGACGGTGTCGAGCACGGCCCGCAACGACACGATGGCCCGCTCGTCGGTGACGTCCCCGCAGCGGACGCGCCAGTGTCGGACTCGTACCGGCCCGGACTGCTCCAGGCGCACGGGACGCCAGATGCCACCGGGGTTCCAGTCCTGGTCGAGGAGGTCCCAGTGCTGGAAGACGCCGGTCAGGTTGCGCTTGGCCGTCAGGTCGACTGGGCGGGGGCAGGCCACCTCTACCGCCAGGGCGTGCTGGGCGGCGGCGTCGAGGGGTTCGGTCACTTCGAATGAGTGGGGGAAGAAGTACCCCTCGGTGTCACCCAGGTAGGTGCCGTCCAACCACACGTCGCTCGTGTAGAAGACGCCATCGAGGACGAGCCAGGTGCGTCGCGGTCCGGCGGCTGGACCGAACGGCTCGGGGGTCTCGAACGTGGTGCGGTAGAGCACCGACCCATCCCGCTCGGCGAACGCCGGGTTCGAGCGCCAGTGGCCGGGCACGGTGATGAGGGCCCAGTCCCCGTCGTCGTAGGAGGGGTCGTGGTAGTCCCGCCGGGCCTCCTCGTCGCCCGCCGCGGCCCGCCAGGTGCCCGAGAGATCGACGTCGGTGCCCACTGGCGCACGCTACCGGAGCGGGGCCATACCCGGCTCCGGTGGTCAGCTTCAGCCCACTCGTCGACAGGGTGTGACGCCAGACTCCTCAGAACGCGCTTCGGGAAGCCGATAGAGGAAGGAACTACACTCAGCGTTCACGAAAACCGGACGGGAGGGCAGTCCGTGCCCGAAGTATCCACCGACTTCCAGGCGGGAGCCGGCACGACCAGGGAGCGAGCCTCTGGCCTCGCGTCTCCGGTTCGGGAGGGTCCGCCGGGCTCGGTTGATGTAGTGGAGAGTGATAGTCCAACCACGGAAAGCGCTGGACGACCCGGTCTCGGGGTCGGCGCCCTGATCACGCGGGTCCAGCTCGACGAGACCCTGGCCCAGGTCGGCGACGTGGTCATGACCGTCGCCACCGACGGGACCATCGGCTACGTGAGCCCCGCCGTCCACGCCCTGTTGGGATTCGATCAGGAACAGGTCCTGGGTCACAACATCGTCGACCTCCTCCGCCAAGACGAGGGGCCCGAGCTCCTGACCAAGCTGGCCCGTCGGCACGGCCACCATGAGGTGGGCAACCGGGTGCTGCTCCGCCACGCTGATGAAGGGTGGCGGGAAGCCCTGTTGTTCATCCACGCCGGCCCCGCCCTCGACGCCATGGGGTACCGGGCCGTCATTCTGCGAGACGCCGGGGATCGTGGCCACACCCTGGACGCGCTCCGCCAGCGGTTGGCCTTCGAAGATCTCCTCACCCGGGTGGCCTCGTCGTTCATCCACCGACCCGCCCACGAGGTGGACGCCTGCATCTCCGGTGCCCTCGCTGACATCGCCACGTTCGTCGGGGTGGATCGGGCCTACGTCTTCGTCTGCCACGACGACCAGGGCACCGTGGAGAACACGCATGAGTGGACGGCGGCGGAGGTCTCGAGCGAGATCGACGCGCTGCGGGCCGTCCCCCGCCACGACATCCCCGAATGGATGGGCACCCTCGAGCGGTTGGAGGCCATCTACATCGCCCGCGTCGCCGACCTCGGTGAGCAATGGCGCCACGAGATCGCCCTGCTCAAGCCCGAAGGGGCGCGGTCGGTGCTGGCGGTGCCGCTGGCGGACGAGGGTCGCCTCATCGGCTTCATCGGCTTCGACCTCGTTGAGCGGGAGCGCATCTGGAGCGACGACCACATCTCGGTGCTCAGCTCGGCGGCCGGTATCATCTCGCAGGCGCTGGCCCGTAGTGACGCCGAGCAGCGCTTCGGGCTCGCGTTCATCAACGCCCCCCTGGGCATGGTGTTGAGCGGTCCCGACGGTCGCCACATCCAGGTGAACCCGACCTTCTGCGAGCTCGTGGGTCGCCCCGAGGCAGAGCTGATCGGCGTGCCCGCCATCGACCTGGTGCACGGGGACGACCGTGAGGTCTTCACCGCCGAGCTTCTGAGGGCCGTACTCGGCGGCGTCGAGCAGCTGAGCCTGGAGCTGCGGGTCGTGCGACCCGATGGCGCTCTCCTGTGGGTGCGACTCCACATCTCGTTGGTGCGTAGCGGGGACGGCAAGCTTCGCTACGCGGTGTCTCACGTCGAGGACATCACCGAGCGCCATCGCCAGGAAGTCGAACTGCGGGCCAGTGAGGAGCGGTACCGGACGCTGGTGGAGAACTCGCCGGCTCTGGTCACGCGCTTCGACCGGGACATGCGCCTCATCTATGCCAGCCCACCGCTGGAGCGGGCCACCAGCGTCCAGATCGGAGGGGTGCTGGGCGAGACCACCCAGGTCTTCGGCCTGCAGGACGATCTCCGGTGGGAACGCTCGGTCCGCCAGGTGTTCGAGTCGGGCTATCGGCTCGACACGGAGTGGGAGGTCGTGGCCGACGGCCAGACCCAGTGGTACCAGTCGCGTGCCGTCCCCGAGATCGGCGAGGACGGGGTGGTCGAGCACGTGCTGGTCATGACCACCGACATCACCGCCCTGAAGCGGACCGAGGCCGAGCTGGCCCACCAGGCGTTGCACGACCCGTTGACGGGCCTGGCCAACCGGGCGCTGCTACTCGACCAACTGGCCCGCATCCTGGCCCGCCGGGACCGGCCGGCGGGCACGGTGGCCCTGTTGTTCCTGGATCTGGACCGGTTCAAGGTGGTCAACGACTCGCTGGGCCACACCGCCGGCGACCAGTTGCTCTACGCCATCGCCGACCGCCTGCTGGCGGCCTTGCGACCCACCGACATCGTGGCCCGCCTCGGGGGCGACGAGTTCGTGGTGCTCATCGAGGGCATCGAGGACACCCACGAGCCGGTCCGGCTGGCCCAGCGCATCCACGCCGCGCTGAAGGAGCCGGTGATAGTGGACGGCAACGAGGTGTTCACCACCGTCAGCATCGGCATCGCCATCACCACGACCGAGGAGGACACCGCCGACGGTCTGCTCCGGGACGCGGATGCGGCCATGTACCTGGCCAAGGCCCGTGGTCGTGACCGCTTCGAGATCTTCGACGAGGAATTGCGAACGCAGGCCACCGAACGGCTGCGCACCGAGACGTACCTCCGCCGGGCGCTGGACATGGGCGAGATCGAGGTCTTCTACCAGCCCGAACTGTCGCTCGACACCGGCATGATGGTGGGGGCCGAAGCCTTGGCCCGCTGGCACCACCCTGTCGACGGCCTGCTCGAGGCCGGTGCCTTCATCGAGCTGGCCGAGGACTCCGGCCTCATCCTCGATCTGGGGGCATGGGTACTCGAGGAGGCTTGTCGCCAAGCGGGGGAGTGGCATCGCCAACGTCCCGACTTCAAGCTCATGATCCGGGTCAACCTGTCGGCCCGCCAGATCGCCCAGCCCGACTTGGTCGACTTGGTGATCGCCGCCCTCGACCAGGGCGGGATCGACTCGTCGAGCCTCTGTCTGGAGATCACCGAGACCGCGCTCATGGCCGACCCGGCTGCCGGTCTGAAGGTGCTCCAGGCCTTGCGGGGCCTAGGGGTGGAACTGGCCATCGACGACTTCGGCACCGGGTACTCGTCGCTCAGCTACCTCAAGCGCTTCCCCGTCGATGTGCTCAAGATCGACCGATCCTTCGTCGACGGCTTGGGCGATGACCCCGAAGACACCGCCATCGTGACTGCCATCATCAGCCTGGGTCGGGCCTTGGGGCTGCGGGTGGTGGCCGAAGGCGTCGAGACTGAGCGGCAGCTCGCCGAACTGCGCCGCCTGGGATGCGACCGCGCCCAGGGCTTCATGTTCGCACGCCCCGGGCCGGCGGCACGGCTGTGGGACGTTCGCACTCCCTACCCAATGGGGGGCGAACCGCGGTGATCACCATGGGGGGCGGACGCGCATGACTTCACCGGGGGGTGGGGAGCGCGGGTCGGAGATTCTGATCACGCGCGCTCAGCTCTCCCAGTTCCTGGTGTTCGTCGATGAGGCGCTGGTCGCCTTCGAGGACGACGGGACGATCACGTTCGCCAGCCCCGCCCTGGCGTCGCTCACCGGCTATCACCCGGAGATGGTGGTCGGCCACAACCTGGCCGAGTTCCTCCACCCCGATGATCTCGAGCGGGTCCTTCGGCTCATGATCCAGTGGGGCGGCCGTCGGGGGACCACCGCGGTGCCTCCCGTCCGCCTCCGGGTGGCCGCCGGCGAATGGTTGGCGGTCAGTGTGGACGCCGTGAGCGGTCCCGACGTGGCGCCGTTGGGGTCGTTCCTGGTCACGCTGCGCGAGATCGGGGCATCCACCGATGTGGAGCAGCAACTGCGAAGCCGTCTGGCCAACGAGGCCCGCTTGGTCCGCTTGGCATCCGCCTTCGTGAACCTGTCGGCCGATGCCCTCGACGACGGGGTCGAACAGGCGCTGTCAGAGATGAGCGGTCTCGGCGGGGTGGACCGGGTCGAGGTCGTGCTCTTCGACGTCGACGCCAACGAATGGGTGAACACCCACGAATGGGCGGCCCCCTCGGTCCCCGCCCTGCAGCGCAAGACGCCACGGGTGGTGGATGGTCGCTCGGCGTTCCTGCGTGCCATCCGCCGCAACGAGGAGGTGGCGGTGGCCTCGGCGGCGGAACTGGGCGACGATTGGGCTGAGGAACGAGCTTGGTTCGAGGCGCGCAAGGTGGGCTCCACTCTTGCCGTTCCCATGGCCGATCAAGGCCGGGTGATCGGCTTCATGTGCTTCGAAGCGGTGAACCGGGAGTTCGTGTTCGCAGCCGGCCATCTCATCACGCTGCGCTCGGCGGCCGGCATCTTGTCCCAGGCGTTGGCCCGCCAGGCGGCCGAGCGGCGTCTCGCCCACCAGGCCCGTCACGACCCGCTCACCGGTCTGCCCAACCGTTGGGCGTTCCTCGACGACCTGACCCGGGCCCTGTCGAGGATGTGGCGCGAGCCGGCCGATGGTGGGCTCGCCGTCATCTTGTTCGATCTCGATCGCTTCAAGGTCGTCAACGACTCCCTCGGCCACGGCCTGGGCGACATCTTGCTGGTCACCCTGGCCAAGCGGATCGATGAAGCTCGCCCGCCGCGCTCGATGCTGGCCCGGATGGGCGGCGACGAGCTGGTGGTACTCGTCGACGGGCTGGCGGGGTCGACCGAAGCGGTGACTGTCGCCCGGGAGCTGGGCAAGGTACTCAACCGACCGGTCATGGTCGAGGGTCACGAGGTGACCACGACGGCGAGCGTGGGGATCGCGTTCACCGCCGATGCTCGTGAGACCGCCGATGACCTGCTCCGTCACGCCGACGCCGCC
>DHIQ01000285.1 GCA_002403895.1 Candidatus Neomicrothrix sp. UBA4742 | reverse complement strand
CTCGGGGTAGGTGGTCCAGTACGGCGCCGGGAGCAACACCTCGTCACCGGGGTTGAGCAACGCCTCGAACGTGTTGTACACCGCGTGCTTGCCGCCGTTGGTCACCACGATCTGGCCGGGGAGCACCTCGTAGCCGGAGTCGCGCCGGGTCTTGGCCGCGATGGCCTCCTTGAGCTCGGGCAGACCCCCGGCGGGCGAGTAGCGATGGTTCTTGGGGTCGCGGCACGCGGCGACGGCGGCCTCGACGATGTGGGCGGGCGTGGGAAAGTCGGGTTCGCCGGCGCCGAAGCTGATGACGGGCTGGCCCGCGGCCTTGAGGGCCTTGGCCCGGGCATCGACGGCGAGGGTGGCGGACTCGGCGATGGCGCCGACGCGGCGGGAGATTCGCTCGGTGGTCATGGGTCTTTCGCGGGTCGGGGCTACGTCGCCTTCGACGCTAGTGCCCGAGGCCCGGGAGTCGGCCCGGATTCCGCGCCGAAACCGGAACCGATTTCGCCGGGGCGGGGGCGGCCCGCGATAGTTGGGTGGTGACCGAGAGCCTGCCCACCATCACGATCCCCTCCGACCTCTTGCCCGCCGACGGCCGCTTCGGATGCGGCCCGTCGAAAATCCGTCCGGAGGCGGTGAACGCCCTCAACTCAGTGTCGTCCACCTACCTCGGCACCAGCCACCGCCAGGCCACCGTCCGCTTCACCGTGAGCCAGTTGCGCAACGGGCTGGCCGAGTTGTTCGCCCTGCCCGATGGGTACGAAATCGTGTTGGGCAACGGGGGCTCGACGTTGTTCTGGGACGTCGCCACGTTCGGACTGATCGACCAGCGCAGCCAGCACCTCAGCTTTGGCGAGTTCTCGTCGAAGTTCGCCGCGGCCGCGGCCGCGGCGCCCCACTTGGGCGATCCCGAAATCATCGAGTCGGCCCCCGGCACCCATCCTGAGGCGGTGGCGTCGGCGGGGATCGACGTCTACGCCTTGACCCACAACGAGACGTCGACCGGCGTGTCCATGTCGCTGGCTCGACCGGCCGGGGCGGACCCTGATGCCCTGGTGGTGGTGGATGCCACCTCAGCCGCCGGCGGGTTGCGCTTTGATCCGAGCGAGGTGGACGTCTACTACTTCGCCCCGCAGAAGTGCCTGGCGTCGGACGGCGGGCTGTGGCTGGCCGCGGTGTCCCCGCGAGCGATCGAGCGCATCGAGCGCATCGCCGCGTCGGGCCGGTGGGTGCCGGCATCGATGGATCTCGGCATCGCCCTCGACAACGCCCGCAAGGACCAGACCTACAACACGCCGGCGTTGGCCACGATATTCCTGGCCGTGCAACAGGTCGAGTGGCTCAACAACAACGGCGGGATGGAGTTCGGGGCCGGTCGCACGGACACGTCGGCCCACACGATGTACTCGTGGGCGGAGGCATCGAGCTTCGCCACACCGTTCGTGGCCGACCCCGCGGAGCGCAGCCACGTGGTGGCCACCATCGACCTGACCGACGACATCGACGCCATCGCCGTGTCGAAGATCCTGCGGACCAACGGGATCGTGGACACCGAGTCGTACCGCAAGCTGGGCCGCAACCAACTGCGGATCGCCATGTTCCCGGCCGTCGACCCAGCCGAC
Source organism: Candidatus Neomicrothrix sp. UBA4742 (assembly GCA_002403895.1). GTDB lineage: Bacteria > Actinomycetota > Acidimicrobiia > Acidimicrobiales > Acidimicrobilacustridaceae > UBA4742. Next base: position 1,651 of record DHIQ01000285.1, on the reverse strand, counting down.
ATCGAGGCCCTGACCTACTGCATCGATCACGTGGTGGGTGCCCTCGGCTGACCGCGGCCCGCGATCCCTAGGGCAGACTGGGCGCCGGCCGCACTCGGGGTGCGGCGAACACACGGGGGATTGCCATGCCGACAGTGGCTGAGGTTCGGGCGACGCTGACCGGTCCGGGTGGCCTGTTCGAAATCGTCACCGATACCGTCGACGGGGTCGAGATGAAGGTGTACGCCGAGCGCCTCCCCCACCTGCGGGCGGTCGCGGAACTGGCCGCCGGGCGAGGCGACGACGAGCCGTTCCTGGTCTACGGCGAGCGCCGCATCGGCTTCGGACAGTTCTTCGGGTTGGCCAATTCGATGGCCGCCGGCCTCGCCGAGATCGGCATCGCCCACGGCGACCGGGTGGCGGTCCTTTCCGCCAACAACCCCGAGTGGTGCCTGAGCTTCTGGGCGACGGTGAACCTGGGGGCCGTCCTGGTCGGGCTGAACGGGTGGTGGAAGACCGACGAGATCCTCTACGGCCTGAAAGACAGCGGGGCCCGGGTGCTGGTGGCCGACCGGGGTCGGTTCGTCCGCATCGCCGACCAACTCGATCTGCTCCCTGATCTGGAGGCGGTCTTCCTTATCGACGCCGATCCTCAGGAGTTCGGCGATGATCCCCGCCTCCACCGTTTCGACGAGCTGACCCGCCACGTCGGCGCCAACTTTCCTGGTCAGGTCATCGAGGAGTCGGACCCGGCGGTGATCTTCTACACCAGCGGCACCACCGGTCGGCCCAAGGGCGCCATCTCGACGCACCGCAACATGATCGCCAACCTCCAGAACACGATCTTCAACGGGGTGGCGATGGCCATGGCCAACCCCGAGACCGGGCCCGCCCTGGGCAACGCACCCCGCACCACCGCGCTGTTGACTTCGCCGCTGTTCCATGTGTCGGGCTGTCATTCCAGCTTGGTGGTGGGCACCCTGGGCGGGATCAAGATCGTCATCCCCGAGGGCAAGTTCGAGCCGGACAAGGCCCTGCGGCTGATCCAGGACGAACAGGTCACGATCTGGGCCACCGTCCCCACCATGGTGTGGCGGGTGTGTGAGTACCCCGACCGCCACGACCTCGACACCCGCAGCGTCACCAGCGTCGCCTTCGGCGGATCGCCGTCGGCTGATGAGTTGCAGCGGATGGTGCGCGAGACGTTCCCCAACGTCACCAGCACGTCCAACGCCTATGGCCTGACCGAATCCAGCTCGGTGGCAACCGTCATCAACGGCCCCGATGCCCTGGCCAAGCCCACCTCGGTCGGGCCCCCGGTGCCGGTGGTCGACATCCGCATCGCCGATGCAGCCGGCAACGAGGTCCCGGCCGGCGCCACCGGCGAGGTGTTGATCCGTGGCCCCATCATCATGCCGGGCTACTGGGGCAAGCCCGAAGCCACCGCCGAGGCCGTGATCGACGGTTGGCTGCACACCGGCGACATCGGACGGGTCGACGACGATGGGTACCTCTACATCACCGACCGGGCCAAGGACATGATCATCCGCGGCGGTGAGAACGTGTACTGCGTGGAGATCGAGAACGTGTTGTTCGACCATCCCGACGTGGTCGATGCCGCGGTCGTCGGTGTACCGCACAAGACGCTCGGCGAGGAGGTGAAGGCGGTCGT
>DHIQ01000101.1:16584-19268 GCA_002403895.1 Candidatus Neomicrothrix sp. UBA4742 | reverse complement strand
GATCACCAGCTGCTGGATCTGCTCGGTGCCCTCGAAGATGTCGAAGATCTTGGCATCTCGGTGCCAGCGCTCTACGGGGTACTCCCGCACGTAGCCGTAGCCGCCCAATATCTGGATTGCCCGCTCCGTCACCCACACCGCGGTGCGACCGGCCTTGAGCTTGGACATCGAGCCTTCGGCGTTCTTGTAGGCGCCGTTCTTCGACAGCCAAGCGGCTCGCCACACCAAGAGCCGAGCGGCGTCGATCTCGGTGGCCATGTCGGCCAGCATGAAGCCGATGCCCTGGTGCATGGCGATGGGCTTGCCGAACGCCACTCGCTCGGTGGCGTACTGCAGGGAGTACTCGTAAGCGGCGCGGGCCACACCCACGGCTTGGGCGGCCACGGCGGGCCGGGTGGCCTCGAACGTGGCCATGGCCGGCTGTTTGCCACCGGTGTGGACGGCGGGCTTATGCAGCGCCTCACCGGCCCGGGCCAGCTTCTCGTCGAGCTTCTCCTTGCCACCCAGCAGGCAGTTGCCGGGAACCCGCACGTCCTCGAGCACGACCTCAGCGGTGTGCGACGCACGGATGCCCATCTTCTTGTACTTCTGGCCCTGCGACAGCCCCGGCGTGTTGGGCGGCACGATGAAGCTGGCCTGGCCCCGGCCCCGCAGCTCTGGGTCGACGGTGGCCACCACCACGTGGATGTCGGCGATGCCCCCATTGGTGATCCACGCCTTGGTGCCGTTGAGCACCCATTCGTCCTTGGCCTCGTCGTAGACGGCCTTGGTGCGCAGCGACGAGACGTCCGAACCGGCGTCGGGCTCGCTCACGCAGAACGCTCCGAGCTTCACGTCATCGGGCGTTCCGTAGCACTGGGGCACCCATTCCATGAGCTGCTCGGGGGTGCCGTTGCCCATGATGCCGGCTGCCGCCAGGCCCGAGCCCATGATGGCTAGGCCGATGCCGGCGTCGCCCCAGAACAGTTCCTCGATGGCGACGGGCATGGTGAGCCCGGTCGGGTCGCCCATCATGGCGTTGGCCATGAAGTCGAGCCCGTACAGCCCGATCTTGGCGGCCTCCTGCACGACGGGCCAGGGGAACTCCTCCCGCTCGTCCCACTCGGCGGCGGCGGGGCGGATGGTGTCCTCGGCGAAGTCGTGAATCCACTTCTGGAGGGTGAGTTGATCCTCGTTGAGTTGGAACGAGACATCGGACATGGGGTTCTCCCGTTTCAAAGTTACCCGGCGGTAACATAACGGTAGTACGAGCGGCTGGCGGCTGACAACCTCTGCACATCACTAAACCTTCGGGGCCCGCCCCGGGTGGGTACTGGGTGCGATCCTGATCCAGTTCAGCCCGTAGCAACGGGATCGGCCACCGGCGCCACACCCGGGACCACCGACAGCGCGATCAGCGCCAGAAAGGCCCCGAGGACGTAGGGGCTGCCCACGCCGATGTGCTGGAACATCGCGCCGGCGGTGATCGGTCCCACCACCCGGGCCAGGCCGCCGGCCGACTGCTGCCAGCCCAGCCACGTGCCCCGCTCGCGCCCCGCCCGACCGGCGACGGCCGACGACAACGTCGGCGTGATGAGACCCTGACCCAACACCAAGAACGTCAGGCTCAGGACCAGGGTGGCCCACCCGCCGTTCACGGCCAACAGCGCGAGGCCGATGGCGTTGGCGGTGAGGGCCGCCCGCAACGTGCCCGACTCCCCCAGCCGGTCGTTGACCCGGCCCACCATGCTGACCTGCACCACTACCAGAGCCAGGCCGATGGCGGTGAACACGGCCCCCGTACCCGACAGTTTGAGCCCGTAGCGGGCGTCGGTGAGCAGGGCGAACGTGGCCTCGAAACCGCTGAAGGCGACCATGCCCACGAACGAGACAGTGATGAGCCGGATGATCGGGCTCCGATTCACGCGCCCGCCTGCCCCGGAGCCAGGTGGTCGACCGCCCGAGGCGATCACCGCCTCCGATTCGATGGGCGTGCCCGGCTGGGGACCGTCCAGGGAGCCGGCCCGCTCCATTTCGGCTGCGCCTTCCACGTTGGCGGCGAGCGCCTCTTGCCCAATACCGCCGTGCTCGGGCGAGGTCTCCGGCAGCCGCTTGATGGCCACCAACGCGTTCACGGCCGAGATGGCTGCAGCAATGAAGAACGGCACCCGGGGGTTCACCAAGGCGCCCAGTGCCCCGATGGCCGGCCCCGCCACGAACCCCACCCCGAAGGCGGCACCGAGCAGGCCCATGAGCTTGGCCCGATCCCGGGCCGGGGCCACATCGGCGACGGCGGCTTGCGCCACCGACACGCTGGCCCCCGAAGCGCCGTCCAAGATCCGCCCGAGGAACAGCAACACGATCGAGCCGGCCACACCGGTCAGCAGGCTGCCGAGGGCCGTCCCGAACAGCGAGATGAGCAACACTGGTTTGCGCCCGATGCGGTCCGACAGGCGACCCCAGATCGGGGCGAAGACGAGTTGGGCCAGGGAGAACGACGCCACCAACACGCCGATAGTCAAGGGCGAGGCATCGAAGCGTTCCGCGTATTGGGGCAGGATCGGCAAGACGATGCCGAAGCCGATGAGGTCGACGGCGACCGTGGTCCAGATGGTGCCGAAGCCCCGGGGAAGGGGCTCACGCTGCTTGGACGAGGACCGGCGCACGCTCGCTAGCGAACGCGACCCACCGCCTCCGGTCAAATC
>DHIQ01000101.1:13025-16352 GCA_002403895.1 Candidatus Neomicrothrix sp. UBA4742 | reverse complement strand
GCAGTTGCCTACCGCCACGGTGGCTAATGGCACGATCCCGAACTGGGACAGGCCGGTGCACGCAGCCAGGCCGCCCGGGTCAGGATCGGCGGATCTGGGTGCCCTTGGCCGTGTCCTCCACGACATAGCCGAGCGCTTCGAGCTCGGCCCGCAAGGCGTCGGCCCGATCCCACTCCTTGGCGTTGCGGGCGTCGTCGCGCTGGCGGGCCAGGGCCTCCGCCCCATCATCGGCCGTCACCGGTGGTCGGGCCTCGGCCAGCTCCAAGCCGACGGCGGTCGTGATCTGCCGCACGGTGGCCAGCACGGACGCGGCGGTGCCGTCGTCGGCGGCGTCGAGTGCCTGGTTGCCCTGGCGCACCAGGGTGAACAGCAGGGCGAACGCGCCAGGGGTGTTGAGGTCGTCGTCCATGAGCCGGCGGAACTCGTCCAGCGCGGCTGGGTCGGGCTCACCGTCGGGCAGCTCTCCCGCCCGGCGGGCGAACTCGTCGAGGCGGCGCAACGCCTGGGACGCGTCGTCGGTGGTGGCCTTGGTCACTTCCACCGGCGAGCGGTAGTGGCCCCGCAGCACGAGCAGCCGGAAGGCTCGGGGGTCGGTCGACTTGATGAGGTCGAGCAGGTTGGTGAAGTTGCCCAGACTCTTGGACATCTTCTCGCCGCCGATCTCGACGAACCCGTTGTGCATCCAGTGGGTGGCGAACTCGTGGCCACTGGCCACCGCCTGGGCCCGCTCGTTCTCGTGGTGGGGAAAGGCCAGGTCCTGCCCGCCCCCGTGCAGGTCGAAGCCGTCGCCCAACAGGTCGAGGGCCATGACCACACACTCGGTGTGCCACCCCGGGCGCCCGTGACCCCACGGCGATGGCCACGACGGCTCCCCGGGCTTGGCCTTCTTCCACAAGGCGAAGTCGATGGGCGAGTGCTTCTCCTCGTTGGCTTCGACCCGGGCCCCGGCTCGCAGGCTGTCGATCGACTGGCGGGCCAGCAGGCCGTAGTCGGCCACCACGTCGGTGCTGAAGTAGACGCCATCGGACGTCTCGTAGGCATCGTCCTTGTTCACCAGCTCGGCCACGAACTCAACCATCCGCTCCACATAGGCGGTGGCGTGGGGATCGTGGGTGGGGCGCTTCACCCCGATGCCGTCCATGCCCTTGTACCAGACCTTCTCGCACTTGCGGGCAATCTCGTCGGCCGGGCGATCCTCCTCACGGGCCCGGTCGATGATGTGGTCGTCGATGTCGGTGATGTTCGACACGTAGGTGACCTCGAAGCCCGACCATTCGAGGTAGCGGCGCAGCACGTCGAACACGAGCGAGAACCGGCCGTGGCCCAGGTGCGGCGGCCCATAGACGGTGGGGCCACACACGTACATCGACACCTTGCCGGGCTCGCGGGTCTCGAAGGGGACGATTTGTCCTCGGGCGGTGTCGAACAGCTGCAACATGACGGGCAGGCTAGTTGGGCCTCCCGGAGCGCCCTGCCCGGTATCACTTCGAGGACCGGAGGGTTCGCCCACTACCTTTGCCCCCGATGACGACTGAACAGTCCGGTCCGCCCGCCGCCGCCCCCACCCCCCGCTCCGCTTGGTCGGTTCCCGCCAAGCCCACCCTCGACGGCATCGAGGCGCGCTGGGGCGCGGTGTGGGACGAGCAGGGCACCTACCGTTTCGACCGCACCAAGACCCGCGATCAGGTGTACGCCATCGACACCCCGCCCCCCACGGTCAGCGGATCGTTGCACGTCGGTCACGTGTTCTCCTACACCCACACCGACACCATCGCCCGCTACCAGCGCATGAGCGGCCGAGAGGTCTTCTACCCCATGGGGTGGGACGACAACGGCCTGCCCACCGAGCGACGGGTCCAGAACTACTACGGGGTCCAGTGCGACCCGTCGTTGCCATACGACGCCGGCTTCGAGCCACCCGACGACCCGCCCAAGCGGGCCATCCCCATCTCGCGGCGCAACTTCGTCGAGCTGTGCCAGCGTCTCACCGCCATCGACGAGCAGGTCTTCGAGGATCTGTTCCGTGGCCTCGGCTACTCCGTCGACTGGACGCTGAACTACACCACCATCGACGAGCGTTCGCGGCGGGTGGCCCAGCGCGCCTTCCTGCGCAACCTGGGTCGGGGCGAGGCCTACCAGGCCGAGGCGCCCGTGTTGTGGGACGTCGACGATCGCACCGCGGTGGCCCAAGCCGAGCTCGAGGACCGCGAGATGGCCGGCGCCTACCACCGCATCCCGTTCCGGCGCCGCGACAACGGCGAGCCCATCTTCATCGAGACGACCCGGCCCGAACTGATCCCCGCCTGCGTGGCCCTCGTGGCCCACCCCGATGACGAGCGCTACCAGCCGCTGTTCGGCTCGACGGTGCGCACGCCGCTGTTCGATGTCGAGGTCGAGGTGCGGGCCCACCCGTTGGCCGATCCCGAAAAGGGCTCGGGCATCGCCATGATCTGCACGTTCGGCGACCTCAACGACGTGACCTGGTGGCGCGAACTGAAGCTCCCCGTGCGCAGCATCGTGCTGACCAACGGGCGCATCGGCCCACCACCCGAGGTGATCGAATCGAGCACCGACAATGAGGCGCTCGATCGCTACGACCGCATCCAGGGCAAGACCATCCATTCGGCGCGCGAAGAGATCGTGGCCATGCTGCGCGAGACCGGCGAGCTGGACGGCGAGCCCAAGGCCATCACCCATCCGGTCAAGTTCTACGAGCGGGGCCGGCGCCCCCTCGAGATCGTGACGTCACGCCAGTGGTACATCCGCAACGGCGGCCGCGACGATGACCTGCGCGAGGTCTTGCTGCTGCGGGGCAAGGAACTGCACTGGCACCCGCCGTACATGCAGGTCCGGTTCGAGAACTGGGTGAACGGGCTCAACGGCGACTGGTTGATCTCGCGCCAGCGCTTCTTCGGCGTCCCCTTCCCCATCTGGTACCCCCTCGGCCCTGACGGGGAGGTCGACCACGACCACGCCATTGCCGCCGACGAAGCCTCTCTCCCGGTCGATCCGTCCAGCGAGGTGCCACCCGGCTACGACGAGGCACAGCGGGGCAAGCCCGGAGGCTTCATCGGCGACCCCGACGTGATGGACACGTGGGCCACGTCGTCGCTAACCCCGCAGATCGCGGGGCGATGGGAAGACGATAACGACCTGTTCTCCCGAGTCTTCCCCATGGACCTGCGGCCCCAGGCCCACGAGATCATCCGCACGTGGTTGTTCTCCACCACCTTGCGCTCGCACCTCGAGCACGATTCGCTGCCCTGGGCCAACGCCGCCATCTCCGGTTGGGTCCTCGATCCCGACCGCAAGAAGATGTCCAAGTCC
>DHIQ01000101.1:460-12824 GCA_002403895.1 Candidatus Neomicrothrix sp. UBA4742 | reverse complement strand
TCGAGCAGTACGGCGCCGACGCCGCCCGCTACTGGGCGGCGAACGGCCGACCGGGCACCGACACCGCGTTCGACGAAGGTCAGATGAAGGTCGGTCGTCGCCTGGGCATCAAGGTGTTGAACGCCTCCCGCTTCGCCCTCGGCCTCGGCGGGGACGCCGGCGCGGTCGCCGTCCCTCCATCGGAGATCACCGATGCGGTGGACCGGGCCATGCTCGCTCGGCTGGCCGACCTCGTCACCGACGCCACCGCCGCCTTCGACGGCTACGACTACGCCCGCGCCCTGGAGCGCACCGAGTCGTTCTTCTGGGAGTTCTGCGACCACTACCTGGAGCTGGTCAAGGGTCGGGCCTACGGCTCGCGGGGCGACGCCCCGGCGCGCTCGGCCATGGCTGCCCTGCAACTGGCGCTGTCCACCCAACTCCGGTTGCTGGCCCCGTTCCTCCCGTTCGTGACCGAGGAGGTGTGGTCGTGGTGGCAGGAAGGCTCGGTCCACCGGGCCGCCTGGCCCGACGACGCTAGCCTGCGGGCCGCGGCAGGCGACGGGGATCCGCTCGTGCTCGCCGTCGGGTCCGATGTGCTGGGTGAGGTGCGCAAGGCCAAGACCGAGGCGAAGCGCTCCCTCAAGGCCGAGGTGACGCTCGTCGTCGTGGCCGACACCACCGAGCGGTTGGCCGCCCTGCGCTCGGCGCTGTCCGACGTCCGTGACGCCGGGGCCGTCGCCGAGGCCGAGCTCGTCGTGTCCGACCAGGTGGCGATCACCGTCACCCTGGGCCCGGGGCCCGCAGCCGATTCCTGACCACTGACCCCACCGTGCGGACGCTCAGACGACCGGTTCGTCGTCTTTCGGGGTCGAGGGCTCGTCGGCTAGCGGCGGCGGGTCGTCCGCGGTGGCCGCCACCGGTTCCGAGCCGTCCCCACGGACCTGGATGCGCATGGCCTGGTCGTAGGCCAACGGCACGCCGGCGGCATCGAGGGCTTCTTTCAGCCTGCCCCGCAGCTCCCGCATGAGGCCGACCTGCACGGCCGGACGGGTCTTGACGACCAGGCGGATGCTGATGCCGGCGGGACCGAAATCCTCGACCCCCCACACATCCGGGGCCTCGATCACGTCATCGCGCCACGCGGGTTCGGCCACCACGGCCTCGGCCGTCTCGAGGATGACCCGGCTGGCCTCGGCGATGTCCACCTCGTACGACACGGTCACGTCGAGCAGGGCTCGGGCCCACTCCTGGGATTTGTTGGCCACCCGCCGGATCTCACCATTGGGCACGTACCAGACCACCCCGTAGACGTCGCGCAGCCGGGTGACGCGGATCGACACCCTCTCGACGGTGCCCTTGGCCTCGCCCAGGTCCACGATGTCGCCGACCCCGTACTGGTCCTCGGCCAGCATGAATATGCCGGTGACCACGTCCTTCACGAAGCTCTGGGCCCCGAAGCCGATGGCGATGCCGGCGATGCCGGCGCCGGCGATGAGCGGCCCCAGGTTGACGTTGAGCACCCCGAACACGGCGAACATGGCCACGGTCCACACCACGATCGAGGTGATGCTGCGCAACACCGTGCCCAACGTCTGGGCCCTGGCCTCCCGCCGCTCCGCCCAGTTGCGGCCGACCAGCAACGACGGCGGCACCCCGACCACGGCCGCGTCCGAGGGACGCGAGGTGACCCGCTCGACCGTCTTGCGGATTGCCCGTCGCAGGACATGGTTGACGATCAGGGCCACGAGCCCGATCAACGCGATGGTCAGCGGCTTGGCCACCACCCAGTCGATGACATGGGTCCAGAAGTCGCTGCCGGTCCACTCGTACGCTGTGCGGCACACCCACGAGGGAGCGTCACCGCACACGTCGGTCACGGACGTTGAACTTGAGCTGGCCACCGCCCGACATTAGCCATGACGCCCGCACTCGCCCGGCGCACGGACGTCAGCCACCTGCCCCGGCCGGCGGACCTCAGGACGCGTTGGCGGCGACGAAGTCCCAGTTGACGAGGCTGTCGAGGAACGTCTCGATGTACTTCGGCCGGGCGTTGCGGAAATCGATGTAATAGGCGTGCTCCCACACATCGATGGTGAGCAGCGCCTTGACCCCGTGCTTCAGGGGCAGGTCGGCGTTGGCCGTCTTCATGATCTGCAGGCCGCCGCCGTCGTCGGCCAGCCACGCCCATCCCGAGCCGAACTGCGTCGTCGCCGCCTCGGCGAACTGCGAGCGGAACTCGCCGTAGGAGCCGAAGGCGCTGTTGATCTTGTCGCCCAGCTCACCAGTGGGCTCGCCACCGCCGCCCGGCGTCATGCAGTTCCAGTAGAACGAGTGGTTCCACACCTGGGCGGCGTTGTTGAACAGGCCGCCGTCGGCCTGGGCGATGACCTCTTCGAGCGACTTGTCGGCCAGGTCGGTACCGTCGGTCAGCTTGTTGAGGTTCGTCACGTAGGTCTGGTGATGCTTGCCGTAGTGGTACTCCAGCGTCTCCTGACTGATGTGGGGAGCCAGTGCATCCATTGCGTACGGAAGCAGGGGAAGTTCGAAAGCCATGGCGGACGTCCTCTCGTGGTGGTGCTGGTCGGGTGCACGGAACGAAGGCGAGGCTATCCCAGGCGCTTGTCGTTCCGTGCGGGCCACACCGGGACGCGACATGGGCGGGACTCCCGTAGGAGTCCCGCCCATGGGCACGACAGGAAACCGGTCGGCGTCAGCCGGCCGTGGCCGAGCTCAGCGGAGGCCGAGCTCGCGGCTGCAGGCCGGCCACGCACCCCAGCCCGACGAGGCCAGGACGCGCTCGGCCACCACGATCTGCTGCTCGCGGCTGGCCTGCCAGGCCTGCGGAGCGAATGCCCCGCCGCCGAAGCCGGTCCAGGTGGAGTTGACGAACTGGAGTCCGCCGGAGAACCCGTTGCCGGTATTGGTGGCCCAGTTGCCGCTGGCCTCGCACTGGGCGAGACGGTCCCACACCGAGCCGTTGGCCACGGCGGGGGACGGAGCGGGAGCGGCGGCCTTGACGACCTTGGCCGGGGTGGGAGCCACGGGCGCGGGGGCCGGAGGCTGGGGGACGAGATAGCGGTCGAGCGCGGCGCGCTCGTCAGGGGAGGCGTTCAGGTACGCCACGCTCATGCGGAACGTCGGGTTCCCCGTCCAACGATGACGGAAGGTCGCTTCGTTGTAGTGGGTGAAGCCATCGGACGAACCGTCCGGAACCAAGATCGTCGAGACCGTGGTCTCGGTGGTGGGAACCTCGGCAGCGGCGGCGACGGTCTTGCCGCCGTCATGGAACAGGCCAGGGGCGATGTATGCCGACAGCGCGACCGTGGCGGCGAGACCGAGCTCGGCGACACGACGCGCGCGACGTTCTCGGCAGAATAGGGGGGACATGGACGCATTCCTTTCGACCCCGAGCGTCGGGGTACGGGTGTGTGTTGCGGCCCTGTACTTTCGACATCCCGTCACCTGTTCGCAACTTCACCGGCCATGATTCCGTTGTGAAAGGAGTCACATAGCCGATCGAAAAGCCTCTAGATTGATAGAAACACCCTAATATGTGTGGGATTCGGGGGGCCACTAACTGACGCTTTCGTAACTTGACTATGCGTCAGATCAACGAGAAGGGGCGCCCTCAACCCGCGAAGGCGACGAGTGCCGCGGCGGTGGCGGCGAGGCCGAGCCCCACCAATTGGATGCCTCGCATGCGCTCCTTGAGGACGATCCGGGCCAGCACCACCGTGCTCGCGGGATAGAGCGCAGCCAGCACTGCCACCAGCGACAGCAGCCCGCGGTTGACCGCAGCCAGGTAGAGCGCGTTGGCCCCCGCGTCGCAGATCCCGCACGCGATCACGAGGCGGTACGTGCCCTTCACCAGCCCCATCCGGCCCGGCGTGACCAGGCCCAGCGTGAACAATCCCACCGTCGACACCGACCGCGCCCCGACAAGTGGCCAGAGCCCGGCATCGCCCGACGTCCGTTGCAGGAACACGAAGAACAAGCCGAAACCGATGCCGGCCCCGAACGCGGGCAACAGGTCGCGCACGGTGGCGCGGGCCCGGTTGGGTACGCCAGGCGGCTCCTCACCCTGGGCGATGAGCACGATGGCGGGCAGGGCGAGGACGACGCCCCCGGCGGCCAGCACTTCCGGACGCTCCCCCAGGGCCAACCCCGCCACCACCGGCACGACGGCCGAGAACACCGCCGTGATGGGGGCGGCCACGCTCATCGGACCGGTGGCCAGGGCGCTGTAGAGCAACAGCAGGCCCACCGCCCCCACGATGCCGGCGGCCGCTCCCCAGGCCAGATCGGTGACCGTGGGCTGGGCCGATGGCAACACCACCAGCACCAGCAAGAGGATCACGGCCAGCCCGATGAGCTGGGACCACGATGCCACCACCAGGGCCCGGAGACGGCGCGCCGCCAGCCCGCCCATGAAATCGCCGACGCCGAACACCATGGCCGACGTGAAGGCCAGGAGCGCCGCCATCAGGGCCGTGTGGGATCAGGAAGCGTCGACACGGTCGGGCAGTCTGGCATCGCCTCCCCAACGTCGACGAAGCCGGCTCAGACGGGGAGTGCGGTCACACCCTGTTCGAGTGACAACAGCACCTGCTTGCGCCCCAGCCCGCCGCCGTAGCCGGTGAGCGCCCCGTTGGCGCCGATCACGCGGTGGCAGGGGACGATCACCGAAATCGGGTTCCGACCATTGGCCAGGCCGACCGCCCGGGAGGCCTGAGGATTGCCGATGCGTCGAGCCAGCTCGCCGTAGCTGATGGTCTGGCCGTACGGGATCTCGCGCAACGCGGCCCACACCTGCTGCTGGAACGGCGTGCCTTCGGGGGCGAGAGGAAGCTCGAAGTCCGTTCGCTCACCGGCGAAGTACGCCTCGAGCTGATGGCGAGCCTCGACGAGGAACGGATCGTGGTCGGCCCGAGCCCAGTCCGGACCGGGCTCGGGGTGAGGCAACATGACCAGGCCGACGAGACGGTTCTCGTCGGCCAGGATCAAGAGCTCGTCGATGGGGCTGGGCATGGTCGTGTAACGCACCGTCATGCATGCCACGCTACGCCGCCCCGGGCGGATCGTCTGGCGGGAATCGGACCACCACACCAGCGCTCATCTCGATGGTCATCTCGAAGGGTTCTCGAGCACCTCGCCGGCGTCGGCCAGCGCAGTGCGCGCCGCGTGCCAGCCTCCCATTCCGTGCACCCCCGGCCCCGGTGGGGTCGCCGACGAGCACAGGTACAGCCCGGGCACCGGCGTGCGCCACGGTGCTCGAGACACGACCGGGCGGGTCACGAGTTGGGCGAGATCAACCTGCCCGCTGCTGATATCGCCCCCCACGTAGTTCGCGTCGTGGGCCTCGAACTCCGTCGCGCCCATGACGTGGCGGGCCAGAATCCGATCGCGAAACCCGGGGGCGAAGCGCTCAATCTGGGCTTCGATGCGGGCCGTCATGTCCACGGTGGATCCGTTGGGCACATGGCAGTACCCCCACGCAGCGTGTCGTCCCTCCGGCGCCCGGGACGGGTCGAACAGCGACTGCTGTGCCACCAGGACGAACGGACGCTCCGCCAGCCTGCCCCGGGCGACGTCGTGCTCGCTGGCCGCCACCTCCTCCACCGTTCCCCCCACGTGGACGGTCCCGGCCCGGGAACAGTCGGGCGCCGCCCACGGGATGGGACCATCGAGGGCCCAGTCGACCTTCCACACCGCGGACCCGTAGCGGTAGCGACCCAGCGCCCGCCGGTAGCGGGCCGGGAACTGGACGTCCGCCAGCGCCAGCACCTGACGAGGAGACAAATCCAGCATCGTGATGGGCGCCGGCGGCACGTCTGACCGCGCCCGCACCCGCGTCCCGGTCACGACTGACCCCCCTCCGGCCTCGATGACGGCGACGAGCGCATCGGCCACGGCCTGGGAACCGCCTCGAGCCAGGGGCCATCCCACGGCGTGGCCCAGCAGACCGAGGAACAGCCCGACGCCGGCCGTACTCGGCGCGCCCAGGGACCGCACGGAGTGCGCCGCCAGCCCGGCCAGGAGGGCGCGGGGCTCGTCGGTGGTGAAGCGACGCCGCGCCGCCACCGTCGCCGGCCACACCCCGTCCCACCCGAAGCGGGTGAGCACGGGCAGGTCCCGCAGCGGTGGCGGGCGCAGGGGCGACAACACCGCGGCGATTACGGCGTCGGCGTGGCTCACCAGTGGTTCCATCAGCCGTCGATAGGCCCTGTCGTCGGGGCCGAACGCGGCGGCCGTGTCGGCCACGGAGCGGCGCAAGAGCACGACCCGTCCACTGTCGAGAGGATGAGCGACGGGAACCTCGGGGTGCACCCACTCGAGGCCCTGGCGTTCCAGGCCCAGTGAACGCAGCGCCGGGGACGCCACTCCCAATGGATGGATGGCCGAACAGATGTCGTGGACGAACCCCGGCAGGGTGAAGTCGGCCGACCGGGTGCCGCCACCGATGGTGTCCTCCGCCTCGACGACGAGCACGCGCCGACCCGTCCCGGTGAGCACGGCGGCCGCGGTCAGCCCGTTGGGCCCCGAACCGACCACGACGGCGTCATAGGCATCGGACACCACGCCATCATGGTCTGCCCCGACGGGGAGCGGAGACACTTGGCGGGGGTTGCCCCAGCCGTCCCAGTACGTCAGACGCTCCGCGGGCAGGCGCTTGGCCGGCTTGGAGATCAGCCGCCGCTCGTGGTGGTGCTGGCCGTCTGGCAGCAGATGTCCAGGTTCGGGGCGAGGCCCGGGCACGGGACGCAGCCGGAGCTCGACCCGCCCGTCGAGCCGGTCGAGGGTGGGGAGGGGTCGATTTGGCCGGGGTTGCCGGGCGAGACGGAGCTCCCAGGCGTCGACGACCCGCCCGACGAGGACGAGCCGGACCCGACCGGCGGGACAGTCTTGGCCGGCGGCCCCGATGGCGGTGGTGCGATGTACGACGGATCAATGGCCAGCACCGTCCAGCTGCCCCCGTCGGCCGCTTCCAGGTGGTAGGCCGGCACCAACCACATCGAGCCGTCCGTCCCGGGGACGGCGGCCAGCACCACGGTCGCCTTGGCGATGGTGACGGTGATGTCGCGGGGCTGAGGGATGATGGGCATGGCCTGAGCCGTGACTCCTGGGGAGGGCGTCGCCGGCATGGTGCCGGTCGTCGCCGGGCTGTCGGCCGTGCCCATCATCGGTTGGATGCCGATCTGCCCGTCGCCGGTTTGCAGGCGGGCGATGGCGGCGTCGACGCCGATTAGCGGGTACTGATCACCCCGAACCGGGTCGCCCAACCATCCGTTGGCGGCCACCACCGCACCCTTGGCGCCGAACGCCACGGTCGTGTCGAGCTCCACGACGGGTGTGTCGTCGAGCACGGCACCGACACGCACGACCGCGGAGTAGGCGTCGGCGGACACGGAGACCGTGACGTGGGTGAGGTCGATGCCGGCGTCGGCCAGCAGAAGCCGAGCCGCCGCCTCGGCCGCGGGTCCATCGGGGACGCCCTCGGGGGCCGGCGGTGCGGGCGGCGGCATACAGATCACCGTCGGCGGCTGGAGCTCCGGGGGCGTGGACGCCGGGCCCGACGCCGGCGCCGGCGCCGTCATGGTGGTGGCGGGACCGAGCGGCACCGAATCGGGAGGGATGGTCGTCTCGGACGAGACGCCGTTGGTCTGGGCGCAGCCTCCACTCACGGTGAGACCGCCTTGCGTGAAGTCGGAGAGATACCAACTGGCGCCGCCCTGACGCGACACCTGGAGACTGCGTGCGGCCGAGTCCCCGACCACGAACTCCCCGTCACGATCGACAAGGGCTCCGGTCACGCCAAGAGCGCGCGCCAACCGGGCCACGGCGGTGCGATCCGGCTCACCTGGCCGGAGCACCCAAGCGGCGCGGGTGCCGGACAGATCGGCTAAGCCCGGGCCCCGCACGTACGTCACCCGGTCCAGGCGAGCTATGGCGGGGGCCATCGTGCTTGTCGCTCCAGCCAAGGACGAGCCCTCGAGGGCCAGCGGCAGCGCGGCCGGCTGGACGACCCTGGTCGAATCCGTCCCTCGCCAGGACACCGTGACGGCAGCGAGGGCCACTATGGCGGCGAGCCCTGCCATGACCGTGATCGGACGTACCTTCACGTGCCCTCCCCTCGTCCCCGGAGCGGCACCAGTCGTCGCTCCGTGGTCCCCTTCTGACGATGCGGGTACCGGTCTGGTTCCCGGTGTGAACCGATCACCGACGACCGTCGTATTCCTCTGCACGACGGCAGGACCGACCTGACCCGACCCGCATCGCCAAGGAGACCATCATGTCCATCACTGCTCGAGTCGTCCCGCCGGCATCACGCCACGCCTCGCCCCGGGGCCGCTCGCGCTCGCTCGTGCTGGTGGCCTTCCTTCTGGGCCTGACCCTGGTGGCGGCGGCGTGTTCGTCCAAGGGGTACGGCACCTCGGCCAGTTCGTCCACCACGAACGCCTCGGGTGCGGCCGGTCCCTACGGCGCCGATTCAGCGTCGACCACCCCGGCCGCCTCGGGCACCAAGAACGACCTCAGCATCCTCACCACCAGCCTCGGCCCCGTGGTCGTCGACTCGTCGGGCCTGACCCTCTACCACTACGAAAAGGACACCGGGACGACCCCGACGTGCACGGGCGGTTGCGCCAAGGCGTGGCCGGCGGCAACCGTGAGCGGCACCCCGACCACGAGCGCCGACATCACCGGAACGGTCACGGTCACTCCGGCCGCCGACGGCACCAGCCAACTCGTGCTCAACGGTCATCCCCTCTACCGCTACGCGGCCGACACGGCCCCCGGTGACGCCAACGGCGAGGGCGTCGGTAACGTCTGGTACGCGGTCAAGGCGGACGGCCAGAAGGCCGGGTGAGTTCCCTCGTCCATTCCGCCACGGTGGGGGGCTACCGTCTGCGTCGTGCCTGCTCACCCCGAGCCGCCTGTGCTCCCTATGGTCGCCACCGGAGTAGACGGCGCCACGTCCGAGCTGTGGGACCGCTACGCCGATCGGGTGCGCAACCTCGGGCTGCGCCTGTCGGGCTACGACCCCCGCTTCGCCGACGATCTCGTGCAAGAAACGTTCGCCAAGCTCTGGAAGGGAGCCGGCCGTTTCGATGCCACCAAGGGCACCGAGGCGACGTTCGTGTTCACCGTGGCCCGGCGCGCGGCGGTGGACCAGTGGCGCCGAGGCCGGCGCTCCGCCGGTGACCAACCGCTGGACGGGCGGGAGCTCATCGGCGACGGGGCCACACCACGGATCGCCGAGCGGGGAGAGGACCATGTGGACGCCGTGTTGACCGGATGGGTGGTGACCGAGGCGCTCGACGCGCTCAGCCCGACGCAACGTGAGGTGATCGAGCTCGCTTACTACGGCCAGCTCACCCAGACGGAGATCGCCGAGCGTCTGGGCATCCCGATCGGGACCGTCAAGACCCGCACCTTCGCCGCACTCAAGGCGCTGCGGGTCAGGCTGGCGGACAAGGGGGTGGTGGCGTGACCGGCATCGATGAGACCGCATCCCGCCCCGACGACGAGCACGAACGCCTCCGCCTCGATGTGGCCGGTTACGTGCTCGGGGGCCTGACTACCCACGAGCAGGGGGCGTTCGAGGGACACCTGGCCACATGCCCGACCTGCCAGGACGAGCTCGCCGAGCTCGACCCGCTGCCGGTGCTGCTCGACCTCGCCCGGCCCGAGCCGGAGCCCTCGGCTGCGCCATCCGCTCCACCCACCGAGGTACCGAGCGCCACTCCCCTGGCTCGCACGGACGGTGTTGCATCGGTCGGCCCGGACCCCCAGCCCACCCGCTCGTCCCGCACTCGTCGGGTGCTGGTGGGTACCGCACTGGCGGTGGCCCTCGTGGCTGGTCCGGCCATCGGCGCGGTGGTGACCCACTCCGACGGACCTCGGTTCTCGCAGCCGGTTGCCCTGCACGCCGTGGGGGACGCCGCCAACGCCAGTCCGGGCCCGTCGGGCTCGGCCGCGTGGCGGGCCATCGACGGCGGGACGCTCGTTCGGTTGGACCTGTGGGGCCTCCCCGGCGATGGGACCTACTACGAGTGCCTGTGGATCTCCGGGCAGGGCGTGCAATCGGCCGGCACGTTCCGACCGGACGCCGACGGCAACGTCCACGTGGACCTGACCACCGCGGCGGCCAAGTACCCCGGCTGGCGCCTGGAGATCCGGGCCCATCCGCCGGGTGGCGGGTCCGACACAGGAGTCACGGTGCTCGACGCCTCGGCCTGAATATTCCGGCGGAGGGGAGCGGTCAGAACTTGAGGACCGGATGGGCGTACTGGCCTGCGGCCCAGATGGCGCCGAGGGCGAAGATCCAGGCGAAGCCGAGGGCGACGGCCACGCCCACCCATTCGTTGCGGACCCTGCGGTCGAGCTGGAACACGGCCCAGCCGGTCACGAACCCGCCGACCAGCCCGCCGATGTGGCCGGCGATGGAAATGCCGGGGATGGCGAAGGTGATGACCAGGTTCAAGATGATCAGACCGCCGAGACCCGACTGCATCAGGTTGATCCGCTGCGAGCGCTGGAAGGCCAGGGCCGCCCCCATGAGCCCGAAGATGGCACCCGACGCCCCCACCGTCAGCTCGGTCGGGTTGGCCAACATGACGGCGAAGGCGCCGGCCAGCAGCGCGGCCAGGTAGAGCGCGGCGAAGCGAGCGTGGCCGAGGACACGCTCGACCTGCGAGCCGAGCAGCCACAGCACGAGCATGTTCATCCCGATGTGGATGAGTCCGGCGTGCACGAAACCACCGGTGACCAGGCGATACCACTCGCCGAACGCCACGCCGGTTCCTCCACCCCCGAAACGGAAGGGGTAGCCGCCGAGGAGGCCCCAGTCGGCGGCGAAACTCCCGCTGTTGCCGCTGAGTGAGCCCCCACCCACGATGTCGAGCACGAACGCCAACGCGTTCAGGCCGATCAGCACCTGGGTAACGATCGGTCGGGAATCCAGGGAGCGAGGCGTGATCACCGGGCTGTTGCGGGCCCCCTGTTTGGTGCACTCGGGGCAGTGGAACCCCACCGAGGCCTGCACCATGCAGTCCGGGCAGATGGGCTGGCCGCAGCGCTGGCAGGACACCCCGGCCCGGCGATCGGGGTGGCGGTAGCAGACAGGGGTCACGGGAGTCACCGTAGGCTCGACCATCGGCCGCTGACCCTAACGTCTGCGAGCCGCTCATCGGTCGCGAGCCCGACCAGCAACCAGCCCCTACCGCCCGGTGAACGTCGCCCTGCCGGGACCGTTTTCGAGGAATGACTGCACCCCGATGGTGGCGTCCTCACTGCGGAACGACTCGACGAACGCCTCCTGCTCGATCTGCAGGCCGGTGGCGAGATCGGTGGTGAGGCCGCGATCGATGGCCTGCTTGGCCAGACCCTGCGCCACCAGGGCCCCTTGGGCCAGTTCGGCCGCGTACCCGAGCGCCACGTCATGGAGCTCGGCCGGCTCGACCACTCGATCGACCAGACCCATGGCCAGGGCTTCGTCGGCCCCGACCTGACGCCCGGTGAGGATGAGGTCCTTGGCCCGGGAGGGACCCACCAGCCTGGCCAAGCGCTGCGTTCCCCCGCCGCCAGGGATGATGCCCAGCAGGATCTCGGGCTGGCCGAACTTGGCCCGGGTGGACGCGAAGCGGACATCGCAGGCCAAGGCCAGCTCGCACCCGCCACCCAGGGCGTACCCGCTGATGGCGGCCACCACCATGCGCGGGATCGAGGCCATCGCGTCGAGGGCCTCGAGGAAAAGACCACCGATGCGGGCCGCCTCAACCGGACCGCCGAACTCGGCGATCTCAGCGCCGGCAGCGAAGAGCCGGTTGCCACCGGTGACCATCACCGCCCCGGGCGGATCGGCGTGCAGGGCCTCAGCAACCCCCCGCAACTCGGTCAGGAGCTGGACATTGAGCGCGTTGACCTTTGGATGGTGGAGCGTGATGACCGCCACGCCGTCTTCTCGCCGCTCGAGATGGACCAGTTCGGAAGGGGCGTCGCCCGGTGCCGTCGTCATGGGCGAGAACCTACTGCGGTCGCCTCTGCGCCAGCGTGCCTCAGCCCCGCAGCGTCGAGCGCGACCCCCTACATTGGTCGGATCTGCCGGCCGAGGCAGGTGTCCCACCGACCCCCTCCTGGAGGCCTCGCGGGGCGGCGACCACGACCGGAGCGAGCCAATGATCAAGGAATTCAAGGACTTCATCACCCGGGGCAACGTCTTGGACCTGGCGGTGGCGATCGTGGTCGGCGTCGCGGTCGGGACGATCACGACCCTGTCGACCACCCGTCTGAGCGGCGACCAGTGGCGCGACCTGCTGATCTTCGGTATCTCGCAGGGCAGCGTCTATGCGCTCATCGCCCTCGGCTACACCCTCGTCTACGG
>DHIQ01000101.1:0-428 GCA_002403895.1 Candidatus Neomicrothrix sp. UBA4742 | reverse complement strand
GGCGTCGCGTTCACCAATGTCATCAACGCCTTCGCCAAGGGCATCTTGATGCAGCTCATCGCCGCCATCTTCGGCACGGTGGACTTCGAGGCTCTGTCGTTCAAGATCAACGGCACGCCGATCCTCTACGGCGCCTTCCTCACGGTGCTCATCAACTTCGTCATCGTGGCCTTCGCCATGTTCGTCGTGGTCAAGGGCATCAACACCATGCAGAACCTGCGCAGCCGCGAAGAGCTGGAGGAGGCCGAGATCACCGAGGTGGAACTCCTCACCGAGATCCGCGACGCCCTCCAGGCCCGCAACGGCTGAGTCCGCCGCCGACCTCTCGGCCCTCCCCGTTCCGCGCGCACTTTTTGGCCGTATGTGACCGAAAAGTGCGCGGAGAACAGGAATGGCAGCGTCAGGACTCGAGCGACGCGGCCAGGAGC
>DHIQ01000163.1:2667-2931 GCA_002403895.1 Candidatus Neomicrothrix sp. UBA4742 | reverse complement strand
GATCATGTACACGCACGCCCACCTGCGCTACGCCGAGGCGCTCGCCCGTCATGGTGACGCCGATCGGCTTCTGGGGGCCCTGGCCCTGGCCAACCCCATCGGGGTGACCGAACGCGTTCCGAACGCCCGGCCACGACAGTCGACGTGTTACTACTCCTCCTCGGACGCGGCGTTCGCGGACCGATATGTGGCTGCGGAACACTACGGCGAGGTCACGGCGGCCACGGTGCCGTTTGAAGGGGGTTGGCGGGTCTACTCCTCGGG
>DHIQ01000163.1:417-2446 GCA_002403895.1 Candidatus Neomicrothrix sp. UBA4742 | reverse complement strand
CCGGGTATCTTTCTGCGGCTGGTCGTCGAGTGCATGCTCGGTGTGCGCCGACGCGGCGATCTCCTGGAGATCGACCCCGTTCTTCCTCCCGCCCTGGACGGGCTGGAGGCGACCGTCCCGCTGGACGGCAGACCCCTGGACCTGTCCTTCCGGGTCGGCCCCCGCGGCGTTGGACCGGTGGCTCTGGCGCTGAACGGCGTCACGCTGGAGACAACCCCACTGCCGAACCCCTACCGTCCAGCCGGCGTCGCCATCGACATGAGGCATGTGAGGGCGGGCATGAGGACCTCCGGGCGCAACCGCCTCGAGATCCAGGTGTCCTGAGGTGACCACACCGTGGGCAGCGCCGACCCAATGGGCAACACCGAAAGACCCTGGCTGCGGACAGACCTCCCCCTCGAAGAACGCGTCGAAGCCCTGTTGGCGGAGATGACCCTGGCCGAGAAGGTGGGCCAGACCCACCAGGTTGCCAATGTCGACCCCAGCGCCGACACGGAGCTCATCCGCAACGGCGGGATCGGATCGAGTGTTGTCGCCAGCGGGGCCACGGCGGGCTCGCAGACTGGGTGAGCCTTGAGCTGGATCCCGGGGCCACTGGCACGCCCACCTTCACGATCACCCCTGCACAGCTCTCCTACTACGACCGCACCATGACCCTGAGGATCGATCCTGGGGAGGCCGTGGTCACGGTCGGCCCAGACGCATCCAGCGGCGCTTCTGCCCTGATCACCGTTACGGAGTAGGTCCGCGTCGATCCTCAGAAGAAGGCTTCTGCCTCTGGCCCGCTCAGGGCTGCGGAAACGGCGGCGGACCCAGGATCTCGATGGCGCCCGTCTTGACCGCCGCCGTGCGGATCCGGTCCATGTCGACCACCCCGCCAGGCGCATTGGGACTCACGGGCTCACTGGCGTCGAGGTAGAACCCCTCGCCGCCGCCAGGGGTCTGGAAGCAGAGCATCCTGGCCTTGGGGGAGGTGACCACGTACGCGTGTGGGACGCCGCGGGGGAGGATCGCGATGCCGCCGGCGCCGAGTCGGCGCTCGTGTCCGTCGATGTGCAGGAGGATCTCGCCCTCGAGCATGTAGAACGTCTCGTCCGCGTCAGGGTGCAGGTGCAGCGGCGTCACCTTGCCGCCGGCAAGAACGTCCTCGAAGATGAGGAACGCGCCACCGGTCTCCTGTGCGGTGGCCTTCCACGTGAAGACGCCGCCCCCGCAGAACCAGCGTTGTTCGCCCTCACCGTTGTCGCGCACCGTTGCGGCCAGGGTCGCTGTGGTCTTGTCCATGATCTCTGCTCCTCATCGTTATGGTACTTGAGTCCCATAACGAAAGTAGAGTACCGTGAACAACATGTCAATGACTTATGAGCAGACCGGGCGGACCGGCCAGAAGCGGCGTACCCGCAACGAGCTCATCGCCTCCGCCCGCGCTCTGTTGGCACGCGGGGTGACCTCGCCGACTGTCGAGGAGGCGGCGGCTGAGGCCTCGATCTCACGCACCACGGCGTACCGGTATTTCCCCAACCAGAAGGCACTGCTGGTCGCCGCTCATCCCGAGATCGAGATTCTTACGCTGCTACCTGAGGACGCGGGCACGGACCCGGAGGACCGACTGCTGACCGCCGTCGAAGCCTTCACACGTCAGATAGTCGAGGCCGAGCAACAACACCGGACCATGCTCCGACTCTCACTCGAGCCGGACACCTCACCCCGGGAGCTGCCGCTGCGAAAGGGGCGTGCGATCGGATGGTTCGAGGACGCACTCGCGCCCCTGATGCCGGAGCTGGGGGAGGCAGGAGTGCACCGGCTCGCGGTCGCGGTTCGCAGTGCGGTCGGCATCGAGTCGCTGGTCTGGCTCACCGATATCGCTCGCCTGTCCCGCGAACAGGCCAGCGAGGTCATGCAGTGGTCAGCGCGCGCGATGCTGCACCAAGCGTTGGCGGATGGACCACCTGACGCAGGCTGAGCATCAGGTGGGCGTTGGCGTTGGGGCGGTGGCGACTGACGTGGACGGCGTACCGCTCGGTGTGGG
>DHIQ01000163.1:0-191 GCA_002403895.1 Candidatus Neomicrothrix sp. UBA4742 | reverse complement strand
CGGCCGTGGTGGTCGCGGTGGGCGAGGGAGTGGTTGGCGACGCAGTCGGGGCCTCTGTCGGGGACTCGGTAGTGGGTTGAGTCGTTGGTTCCTTCGTTGGTTCTCGAGGAGCTGGCGTAGTGGTTCTTGTACCGATCACCGGGGTTCCGCCAGATGGCGTGGGCGTAACCGGCGGCGGTCGAAGCCACAGG
>DHIQ01000185.1 GCA_002403895.1 Candidatus Neomicrothrix sp. UBA4742 | reverse complement strand
GTCTGCATCAAATAGTGGAGGTAGCTCCCGCCGTTCTCGGCGAAGTCGATCTGGCAGCCGTACGTGAACTCGCCGGTGTCCGGCCACTGACCGTGACCGGTTCCTTCCCATCGGCCGATGAGCCACGCCACGCCGAGGAGGTTCGGGCTCAGGTCGCTGGGGATCTCGAACGCCATGTCACTCCTTGTCGGTACGGGCGGCGAGCAGGATCCTCACCAGCGCGACGAGCGCGATCACGCCTATGACGGCGGTCGCAACGATCAGCACCCAAGGTTCAGCCGACGCCACGCGAGCAGTCTATGCGGTCGGTACGAGGGGTGGCCGCGGCTCGCAGGCCCCTGCCGGGTGGTCAGTGCAGGCGCCCGCGGTCGTCGAGGGTGAGGTAGCGCCCACGTTGGTGGACGAGCACGCCGGTAGGGGACAGGCCGACGCTCTCCACTCGCGCGCACACCTCGAGGGCCCGGCCTATCAGGTGGATGTCGGTCACGGTCGCGGCGAGCCACGTGGACCTCTCGAGTACCGGGCCCCAGTCGGTCTGGGTCCATTTGCCGAGGCGGAACAGGCCGCCTGGCGCGGGAGCGAGGCCCGCGAACGCCTCAGCGAGGTAGGTGTCGTTGGGACCCAGTACCGACACGGTGAGCAGCCGGTCCGGCTCCAGAGCCGTCGCGAGATCGCTGTCCGGATCGACCACCACCACGAGGTAGCCGGGCTCCCCGGGCACGATCAGCAGCGACGAGACGGTGAGCCCCACACGTGCCGATCCGTCTCCGGTCGCCACGACGGTCACCGGCGCCGGCAGTCGCCCGCGGAACTGTCGGAGGCCGTCACGCGAGGCGGGTGGATCCATGAAGGGGTGTTCGTGATGGATGGTCACACTCGCCAGCCTAGGCCCGGGGGCCTCAGGCGCTGCGTGGGCGACTCCGCGTACGCCTTCCGCATCGCCTAGATATCCCAGGGGCCGTTGGTGTCAAGCGGCGGCTTGGGTGTGTTCGGGGGTCGCGGTCGGCCAGGCAGTGTTCTCGTTGTAGGGGGTGTGGGTCTTGAGGCAGCCGTGGAGGATGCCGACGAGGCGGTTACCGAGGGCTCGGAGGGCTTGGTGGTGGGTGGCGCCGCGGGCCCTGTGTGCGTCGTAGGTGTGACGGGCGCCCACGGACTGGGTGAGGGCGCAGAACGCTTGCTGATCGAGGGCGTCAGCGAGGCGCTTGTTGCGGGCGTAGCGGGCCAGCACGACACGTTTCGTCCCGGAAGCGCGGGTGATTGGGGACGTGCCGGCGTAGTTCTTGCGGGCGCGGGCGTCGGGGTAACGGTCGGGGTCGTCCCCGAACTCGGCGAGCACCCGGGCCGCGAGGACCTTCCCGAGTCCCGGTTGGGACAGGTAGACCTCAGCGTCCGGGTGCTGCCCAAAATCCTGTTCCACCTGCCTGGCTAACACCTCGCTCTGTTCCAGCATCACCAGGATCACCGCCGCCAGCGAGGCCACGGCCGCCGCCGAAGCGGCCACGACCGCGGGCCGGGCGACCAGCTGTGGTGCCCGCAACCCGGTCTGGATCGCGAGGGCACGCTCGTCCAGGCGACGTTGCCGGCCGGCGCGGCGCAGCAGGGTTCTGATCTGGCCCAGGGTGAGTCTGAGGCCCTGGGCGGGTGTGGGGGCGGCCTGTAACACCAGCAACGCTTCCCCGGTGGCGAGCTCGTCGAAGGTGGCCAGGAACCCCGGGTAGTAGTCCCGCAGCATCGAGCGGACCGTGTTCACCGACCGTTGCCGGGTCCAGATCATCGACTGATGCGCCCGCGCCGTGATCTTGACCTGCTCCGCGACCGCCGAATCACCGACCAGACGGCGATGAGCGGCCCGATCGACCCGGACGATCTCGGCCAACACGTGCGCATCCCCCGGATCGGACTTCGCCCCGGAGCTGGTGTGCCGTTCCCGATACCGGGCTGCCTGGATCGGGTTGATCGGGAACACCTGGTAGCCGGCCGCCAGCAACGCCTGGACCCACGGCCCCCGGTCAGTCTCGATCCCCACGATCACCTGGTCCGGTTCGGCGTCAAGATCGGCATCCGCGGCCAGCAGCTCGTGCAAACTGGCCATCCCCGCCATGCCTTCCGGCAGCCGACGACGTACCAGGACCCTGCCCTGGTCGTCTTCGACTTCAATGTCGTGATGGGCCTCGGCCCAGTCATCCCCGACGAACAACACCACGGTGCCCTCCTCGTCCTCGATCGGTCGAACCGTGACGAGACCCAAGCGTCCTAATGGTTCAGGGCTCACCCCCAGCCACCATGCGCCGAAGGGGCCCGCTATCCCAGCAGCCCTCACGCCTCCTCACCAACCACCAGGGACACGATCTAGGCGTAGACCTCAACAACAGTCAGGCTCTGTGAGTGCTCCCCCGATAGCGGTTCGGACACCAGCCTGCCCTACAGCCGACTTGATGCACCCCCATTAGGTTCTGATCTGTGCGAGTGGTGGTGCAGCGGGCGGCGGAAGCGTCGGTGACCGTGGACGGCGAGGTTGTCGGGCGGCTGCCCGCTCCCGGATTGGTCGTACTCGTGGGCGTGACCCACGACGACACGGCTGCCACGGCCACCCA
>DHIQ01000004.1 GCA_002403895.1 Candidatus Neomicrothrix sp. UBA4742 | reverse complement strand
CCGAACCTTCGACCAGTCCCGCAGGCCGGGCTCTTTGAGCTCGTGGTCGGAGTCGCGGCTCTTGACGCCGAGCTCGAGCGCGACCGCCTCGGCAAGGTCGGACTTACCGACCGAGGAGGGCCCGATCAGATAGACGGGATGGCGGCCCCTCTCATCGGCGATGCTCCTTTACCTCCTGCCGCTTGGCCTCGGCGTCGCCGACTTCGCCCTCGGTGTGGTCGCAGTCGCCTTCGTGGCTCTCGACTCCTTGGCCGTCGACTTGGCCGTCGACCTCTCGGCCCTGGCTGTCTTCGCGGGAAGCTTCCCGGTCGCGGTCTTCTTGGGCACGGTCTTCGTTGGCGTCGACGCCCTGGCAGGCGACTTCCTGGGCTCGGTTCCCTTCGAGCCGGCCTTCCGCTTCAAGTGGGCGGGCTCGATCCTGGCCGTCCCGGCTCCGGGGGCAAACAGGCTCTCGTGTCCGTCCCCCCACCGGATCCGGTATCGGACCCGAAGATCCCCCTCGATCACCTCGATGATCTCCCCCTCCCGGGGGGTCCCACCTACTCGCGGGGCGTTGACGACGATGCGATCACCCTTGTTGGCCACGAGATCTCCTCCCATGTCGGCCACTGACTCCTCTCCGCGCCGAACCTTGACCGCAGCCTGCGCCTCGCTTAGGCGTCGCCCTCTCTGCCGGAGGCCCGGCGCCACGTCAGGCGTTCACACTCACTAAGGATGCTCAGGACCGGCGGCAAGGGTCCATCCATTCTTCTTCGTTTGCTACATCACCTCGGCCGCTGCCGTGGACGATTCCTCCACGTCGAAACGCTTGTCTCGCTTCTGGGCCCTGGGACGACTTCCGACCCCGGGGGGGTATCTCGATGTGGAGCATCGGCACGCCGGCCACCGTGTTCGGTGTCCCCGGACCGAGGTCGATGTGTCGAGGCTTGGTGATCCCCCGCTCTGCCGCAATCATCAAGCCACCATTTCCCATATCGGAACCCTGGCGACGTCGGGCTCGGATGCTCTCCACAACTGCCCAGAGGATGCCAGTGCCCTGGCTTTGTCCGGCC
Source organism: Candidatus Neomicrothrix sp. UBA4742 (assembly GCA_002403895.1). Taxonomy (GTDB): domain Bacteria; phylum Actinomycetota; class Acidimicrobiia; order Acidimicrobiales; family Acidimicrobilacustridaceae; genus UBA4742. The sequence goes on along the minus strand of DHIQ01000004.1, from coordinate 4,020 downwards.
ACAGCCCGCTACCACCTTCGTGAGACCGGGGAACCGAGAGGCCCGCGCTTACCGGCAGCGAAGCCCGATCGAGGCGTCCAGCAAGGGCGACCGGCTCGCGCATGATTGCGCGTTGCTCGCAGCCTTCCTGGATCCAGCGCGCCCCGCAACCATCACACCATGCCCTGGACCAAGGGCTGATGACGACCACGACTTGGAACGACTCACAAACTGGACACCGCGGCATGGCGACCTCCCTCGCTCCTCGATTCGTGGGGAGTGAGGGATTGGTGACTGCGGGGCCGTCATCGGTCGGTCGCTCTGCGCGAACCACCAGGCAGATGCCTGTTGCTCATTATCCTAGCAGGCGATTGCCTCGCCGCTCGGGTACGCTAGCACCCCCCGCGGGTCACCCATCGCCGGGCCCAGGGAGAGGCCGAGGCGATGGTTGGAAGGGGGCTCCAAGGGCTGCTCGCAAGCTCGTCCCACCGTCTCTGCATCTGGGACACTGAGCCTTGTGAGGAACTCGGCGGGCATCCTTCCCTCTGGGTTCGCTGATGCCCCGCCCGAGCCTCAACAAACCGTCGGTCTCGAACAAGCCAGCAACGACGCGACGGAGGCCCTGGCGGCCGAAGGGCGCGAGCGTGGACGAGCTGGGTAGGCAACCGAGTAGGACCCGGACATCCAGGTTGTGGGCGATAGCGGACCCGGGAAAGCCGATGACCGATCTTCGGCGTAGGGACGGACGCGGTAGGACAGGCCTGCGCGGGAATGGGGGCACCGCAGGCTGGCCTCAGCCCACAACAGCCACCAACCGCAATCCGGGCAGGACCCGGGACGGGAGTTTCGCATCGTCCACGGCCCGAGAAGCCACCCTAGTGATGGGGCGACGCTCCCACGATCCGATAGACCACAAACGCTCCGCCGGCAGCCACGAGGAACCAACCGAGCAAACGCCGCATGGTCGTCCCTGCCACTCGGTGCGCGAGCCGTGCGCTGGCAGCGCTGGCGGGAACGGCGCCCAAGGCGAGCGGTCCGGCGACGCTCCAGTCGATATTACCGAGCGCCCAGTGCGTCGCCAGCGTGGGGACAGAGAGGACGCTGATTACGAGGAGGCTCGTGCCAACGGCTTCGCGCATGTTGAGACCGAACACCAGCAGATACACGGGGACGAGGAGGAACCCTCCGCCGTTGGCGAGCAGACCCGTGAAAAGCCCGATCGCCGCCGAAGCCGCCACCAGCAGGGGCCGGTTCATTCGTCGTGCGGTCCCTGCTCGGCGGGCGGTCTCGCCGATGGGTCTGATGACCCGTTGCCCCACGATGATGAGGACGAACCCAGACGCGATGAGGATCGCCTGACCTCCCACCACGCTCGACAGCAGGGCACCCCCGATCGTGGCCGGGACGCCGCCCAGCAACGACCAGGCGGCGGCACGAGGCCTCGCTTCGTGGTCCCGTAAGTAGGGTGCGGCGGCTGCGAGCGCCGCGGGGATGGTAGCGGGGAGGGGTGAGGCGACGGCCAGCAGGCCAGGCACCCCCAAGATGGAGAGCAGTGGCGTGGCGATCGATGAGCCGCCGACGCCGAACAGCCCGAGGAGCGCCCCGATCACCGCTCCGGCGACGATGAAGACCGGCCACGGCGCCATCGGAAGCGATGGTAGTCCCCCGACGGCCGCCGTCAGCAGGTCACGTGCAGGATCGCGTTGGTGGCTTCACCGGCCCGTTCCAGCTCCCTGAGTGCCCGGGCGGTGGGGACGATCAGCAACCGGACGTGTCGCCGCCGGGCTTCTTCAGCCACGTCGTTCATCACGGGCAGCGCCCCGTCCGCCCCGCTCCCCACGACCAACCGCTCGCACTTCCAAGGGATCTTCTCGGCCAGGGACAGCGGGATGTGGCCGAGGATGCCGCGGAACGGCCTTGAGAGTCCCTTCTTCCGCTTGCGGACGCGACCGCGATCGATCACCACGTCGTGCCCGTACGTCGTGCCGTCGATCTCGATCGACCCGAACGTGAACTGACCGAACCTCATGCGATCCATCTCCATGGCCGAGGACGTGATCCACCGCTCGATGTACTGGGTGATCGTCCTGCGGGTGGCCAATACAGGTCGGGCGACGGCCACCGCCGGCGCGGGGGTTCGACGAGCAGCCAGACTTCGACCTCCAACAGGACATGTGGCGGAGGCTGCAGGTGCTCCCGGACCGTCAGCGCGCCGCGCTCGTCCTGCGCTTCTACGAGGACCTGTCCGAGCAACGGATCGCGGAGGTCCTGGGATGTCGCCCGGGCACGGTGAAGTCGCTGGTCTCCCGCGGGCTCCAGGCACTTCGAGGAGAGATGAGAGGTGACTGAGATGGGGGACGAACTCCGCGAACTGCTGCAACGGGAGGCGGACTCGCTTCCGCCGGCCGGTCCGGCGCCGGCCCCCACGCTCCGGCGGGCGCGGCGGCGGGTCGCCGTCACGGTTGCGGCCGGGATGCTGGTGGTGGCCGCCGTCGCGTTCGGCTCCTACACCGGAGTCACCGCCCTTGCCAACCGTCCGCTCCGGGAGGTACCGGCGAATCACCCCCCGACCCCGGGAACAAGCGTCGCCCCGCCGACCTTCACACGGCCGGGCGCGAGGTGGTGGAGGAGCACTGGCGCGGCGACCCGGCGACCATCGCCCGGCTGCTGCGCGTGCTTCAATCGGGCACTCCACCGAAGGAAGGGCCCTAGGCGTGCTCTTGATCATGGCGAGCTTCACCGACCGCATCCTGGCCCTGCCCACGTGGGTGGTGCTGGGCCTGGTCTTCCTCTTTCCGGCGCTTGAGGCCTCGGCCTTCGTCGGCTTCATCTTCCCCGGCGAGATCGCCGTCATCCTCGGCGGCGTGGTGGCATCACAAGGCCGGGCACCGTTGTGGGCCGTCATCGTGGCCGCCATCTTCGGTGCGGTCATCGGGGACAGCTTGGGCTACCTCATCGGCAAGCGGTGGGGTCGTCACATCCTGCGAGGCACCATCGGCCATCTCCCGATCATCCGCACGCACCTCGACGAGCACCTGGCATCTGCGCGAGCCTACGTCCGTCGCCGGAAGGGCAGTGCCGTCCTCTTCGGCCGCTTCACCGCTGGTCTGCGCGTGCTCGTTCCGGGGCTGGCTGGCATGTCGGACGTCCACTACCCGTCGTTTCTGCTCTACAACGTGCTGGGCGGTGCGGCCTGGGGTGGGGGCTTCGCCGCGCTCGGGTACCTGGCCGGGGCCAGCTACAAGCACGTCGAGAAGATCGCTGGCCGGATCGGCCTGCTGCTCCTCGTGGTCGTCGTGCTGGGGCTGATCCTGTCCCGGGTCCTGAAGCGCCTGAAGGTGCGGTCGATGCGCCTGGAAGCTCTGGCCGATCGGATGGCGGGACTGCCGTCTTCACGGTGGGTGCGCCGCCGCTATGCGCGCCAGCTCGCGTGGGTGCGGGCTCGGCTCAACACCGAGGATCCCCGTGGCTTCTGGCTCACCCTGACGGTGGCGATCGGTGCCCTGGCGGGGTGGGTCTTTGCGGGGCTCACGCAGGACGTCATCGGCCACGACGAAGCGGCTCGCGTCGACCCCGATGTACTCAGATGGGTGCTGGCTCACCGAACTGGCTGGTTGACGAGCTTCATGAAGGTGGTGACGTGGCTCGGCTCAACGGCCGTGATCGTGCCGCTGCTCGTGATCTCGGCCACGATCCTCATCCTGAGACGCCAGGACTGGCGGCGGTCGGCTCTCTTGGCCTTGGCGCTCGGAGGCGCCATCGGGCTCTACGACATCGTGAAGGCCGCGGTGGGTCGGGTTCGGCCACCAACCAGCGTGTGGATCGGGCACTACACGGGGGGCGCCTTTCCATCTGGCCACGCCACGCAGTCGATCGCCTTCTACGGGATGCTGGCCATCGTGGCCTCGGCCCGGGCCTCAGGCCATGCTCGGGCTCTCCTGTGGGCGAGCGCGGTCCTCATCGTCCTGCTCGTGGGGGCATCGAGGATCTATCTGGGGGCGCATTGGATGAGCGACGTCCTTGGTGGGTGGAGCCTCGGGG
>DHIQ01000132.1 GCA_002403895.1 Candidatus Neomicrothrix sp. UBA4742 | reverse complement strand
GGCGACCACTTCCTGCGCCGGTTCGGAGCTATTGAAGTCACGCCGGCGGTGGAGCCATGGGTCCCAGCGCGGCGAGTCGCTCGACGTGCGAGGCCGCGACCTCGACGTCGGGGCGCGACGCCCCCCACCCCACCAGGAGATCGGCGGTCAGACCCCGGGCCAGGTGGGGAGCCCGGAACAGGTGGCGATCGAGCGGACCGAGGTTGTCGAGCAGGAGCACCCCGTGGAGCGCGGCCAGCCAACGCAGGACCCGTTCGGTGGGGTCCCCCCGATCCAGCACGCCTGCCTCCCCCGCGGCCTCCAACAGCTCACGTGGGGTGGCCACCAGGGCGTGCAGCACCGGCAGCGCCTGGCGAGTCTCGTCAGTCTCGCCCGGCGTGACCGGTTCCGACAGCAACAACCGCTGGAGGTGAAACTCGTCGGCGAACACCACCGACGCGGCGATGCAGAACCCGCCGAACGCCTGGAGCTGGACGAGCTGGACGAGATCGTCGTCCACCTTCTCGGTGTCGAGGTAGGCATCCCAATGGTGTCGGGCGGTCTGGTACGAGGCCCGCAGCGTTTCCACCGCTTCTTGCTGCAGGCCCGCCAGAAGGGCCGCCTTCGACGGAAAGTACGTATAGATGGTGCCGATGGCGCAGTCCAGCTCGTCAGCGACGGCCTGCATGGTGACCCCGGTGAGCCCGTCACGATCGATGATCCGCCCCGCAGCGTCAAGGTATCGCTGCCGTCGCTGGGCCCGGACACGCTCCCGGCGGTCATCGGAAACGACGGAAAGTTGAACCATCTTCAAAGTATGAATCATGTTCAGTCTGGCGGCGCGGATGATCAAAACTCTCAAAGGCCGGACGCGACGGACGGCCGCCCGCGGCCGCTCGCCAGGATCTGGGGGGCGGTGCGGGGTTCGGCTAGTGGTTGCTGGCCAGGCGGGTCACCTTGGCGCTGTCACCATCGGGACGGAGCTCCACGATGCGGGCATCGACATCGGTGACGACGTTGGCCAGCGCCAGCACATTGAGCACGCCCTGGCCCTTGCGCACGAGGTCGATGAGCTCTCCCCCGTCGCGCACCAGCACGGCCTGATTGCCCTGGATGACCAGGTTGGCGGTGATGACGTCCTCGCCGAGGTTCTCCTGGAGGTAGGTGAATACCTCACGGACCGACTCGAGCTTGATGCCGGCGTCGAGCAGCGACTTGATGACCTTGAGCTCGAGCAGGTCGCGGTAGGAATAGCGTCGCCGACTGCCGCTTCCCTTGGCGTCCTCCAGCGACGGGCGCACCAGGTCAGTGCGAGCCCAGTAGTCGAGCTGGCGGTAGGTGATGCCTACGATCTCGGCGGCCTTGGACCCGCTGAATCCGTCAGTACTGCGATCGGCCATGGCTCCTGCTCCTCAGACCCAGTACCAGGTCTCGTTGCGGCCTCACCCTGAACCTCAGGGTGGGATCCTGCGGCCGAGCAGAACACTCGACCTCGAGCTTCAGATCACCTTCACGTAACTACACCCGTGTCACGGGAAGGTTGAGGGTAAGCCACGAAGGGCGATTCGTCAACGGTCGCGGCGCGGACGACCGAGAATGGGGCCGCTCAGGACCCGAAGTCGTCAGGATTCACGCTGTCGATGAACTCCCGGAACTGCTCCACCACGTCCTCGGGCTCCACTTCGTCGTCCACCGTGTAGGCCGCCGCCTCCACTACGTCGTCGGCGGCAAAGATCGGTGTGCCCATACGGATGGCGAGGGCGATCCCGTCGGACGGCCGGGCGGAGATGACCAGGGGCGTGTCGCCTCGGTGCAGGTGCAACTCGGCGTAGAAGGTGCCCTCGGCCAGCGAGGTGATGTCGAGCCGCTCGAAGCCGACCTCGAACTCGGTGAGCATGTTCTTCATGAGGTCATGCGTCATGGGCCGAGGCGTCGCCACCTCGTCGAGCGCGAGAGCGATGGCGGTGGCCTCAGGGCCGCCGATGAAGATGGGCAGTATGCGGTGACGACCCTCGAGCTCGCGCAAGAGCACGATGGGCGTGTTGCTCGGGAGCTCCACGCGAACGCCGACGACCTCCACTTCGATCACCCCCGCACGATAGCTCCCGACCCGCCCGACCCGGCCGACTCCTCCCGCAGACGTAGGGCGGACTTCCAGGCCCAGTTCTGCCGGATCGTGCCCGGGTGGGCTCGCGGATCTAGCCTTGGCCCAGGTGATCGCGCAGGGCGTGGCGCAACATGGCGGCGCGCAGTCGCGCGCCCATGGCCGCCAGCTCGTCCAGCCGCTCAGTGGCCTGAGTCCGGGCGCCGGGGTTGCGTTGCTTGAGCAGGGGCATGACCAGTTGTTCGAACATCCCTGCCTCGCGCTCGGCGGTCACCTTGTACATGCGGAGATGGCGGGCCTCGACACCGTGGCCGAGAAAACCGGCGGCCAGGGTGGCAACGAGGAGGGCGTCCTCGTCGTAGTAGCTCGTGTCGCCGAGCGAACGACTTTCGACCAGCCCAAATCGCTCCAGTTCGGCCACATCCTTGGCGGTCAGGCCGGTTGAAGCCACCACTTCGTCACGGGTGAGGCTCACCCCGGTCTGATCGCCGGCCAGCAGAGACGGCACCGGTTCCTCCCGGCGTGAGCGCAAGCGGGTGGCGCGTACCGGTTCGGGCCGCGCTCTCCCCCGCCCTGACCCGGAGGTGGCCCGCGGGGCGGGAGGCCGATCGATCTCGCCGACGGCGATAGGGGCACGCTGACGGGCCGGCACGGGCTTGGGCTCCGGTGCCGGTTCGGGTTCCTCGGCCACGGGCTCGTCGAGCTGACCCGACGCCAGTCGGTCCTTGATGACCTTGAGCGGGAGGAAGTTCTCCTTCTGCTGACGGAGAATCCAGCGCAGGCGCTCGATGTCGCCCTCGTAGAACTTCCGATACCCCGACGGGGTGCGCTCGGGATCGAGGAGGCCCTGGCTCTCGAGGAAGCGGATCTTCGAGATGGTGATGTCGGGGAACTCGTCCTGCAGGAGGTTCAGGACCTCACCGATGGAGAGGTGCGACTGCTCACTCACGGGCACCGCCGAGGAGGAAGACGAGCTTGAACTTGCCGATCTGGAGTTCGTCGCCGCTGGTGAGGGGTGCTTCATCGATGCGTTCCCGATTGAGGTAGGTGCCGTTCAACGACGCCACGTCCCGGACCCGGAACCCGTCCGGGCCGCCGACGATCTCGACATGGCGGCGCGACACGGTCACGTCGTCGAGGAAGATGTCGCTGTCGGGGTGGCGCCCGGCGGTGGTGACGGCCTGGGTGAGCGTGAAGCGCGAGCCTGCGTTCTGCCCTCGGGTGACCATGAGGACGCCGAGATCAGCGGGGAGGTCCCCTGCATCCGCAACGACCTCGTCATCGACGGGGTCGACCGGCGAGGTGGGGTGGAACGTGATCGTGGTGTTGTCGGGTCCGTCCGTCTCGAGCACGGCGCCGCACGACGAGCAGAAGTTGGAGCCGATCGGGTTGTGGTGCCCGCAGTTGTTGCAGTAGACCTCGCCAGCCACGGAGTCGACTCCTAGCCGTCGATGAGGGTGGTGTAGGCCGTCGCGTCGAGCAGGGCATCGACCTGGGCCGGATCGTCCGGCTGGATCACGCAGATCCATCCCTCGCCGTAGGGGTCGGAGTTGAGTCGCTCAGGAGCGTCGGCCAACTCGGTGTTGACCGCCATCACCGTTCCCGATATCGGGGCGTAGATGTCACTCACCGACTTCGTCGACTCGACCTCGCTCACCTTCTCATTGGCCGCCACGGTCGCCCCGACCTCGGGGACGTCCACGTACACCACATCACCGAGGGCGTCCTGGGCGTAGTCGGTGATGCCGATACGGATGGAGCCGTCTTCGAGTCGGGCCCACTCGTGGTCGGAGGAGTACCGGAGATCGTCGGGGACGTTCATGGCCCGCACGCTATCGGAAACGACAACCCTCAACCGACGGACGAGGGTTGCGGGCCACAACTCCCCCGGTCGTTCCTGCATCGAGCCCCACCACAGGAGCGCGACATGCCCGGAACGATGGTCGAGGGCCGTCGTTAGCGGACCATCTGGCGGATGCGTCGGGCGTACTCCTGAGCGAGACGTCGAGCGTCAGCGTCATTGGCGCCCTCGGCCCACACGTGGGTGACGGGCTCTTCGGGGTCGGGCAGGGCCAGTGCCCAGCCTCCGTCGTGATGCACCTTGACGCCGTCGACGAGGTCCACCTGACGGTCCTTGCTCTGTTCCATCAGGCTGCGCATGACCGTGCCCTTCTGTTCCCACGGCGTGACGACGACCTCGTGGGCCACATGTACCCGGGGCAGGGCAGCCACGACGGCAGACAGTCGGGTCTCGCGAAAGGCAAGCAGGTCGAGCACCTTGATCAGGGTCGCGGCGGCGTCGAAGGCCGGCATGAACCCCGGCAGGATGAACCCGCCCTCGGCGTTGCCAGCGAAGCCGATGCCCGGCTCGGTGGCTGCTTCCATGAGCGCCGGATTGCTGCGCTTGGTGATCACCACCTCGGTGCCGTTGGCCCGGATGAGGTCGATGGCCACCTGGCTGGCGGTGACCGGTAGGGCCACCCGGTCCCCGGCGATCTTGCCCGGCAGCAACGTGAGGATGGCCAGCAGCGCTTCGTTGTCGTCGAGCACGTGGCCCTCGTCGTCGATGAGGAGCAGCCGCTCGCCGTCAGGGTCGAGCACGGCGCCGAGGTGAGAGCCCGACGCCCGGACGAGGTTGGCCACATTGCGGGCGTGCTCGTGCAAATGCTCACGCATCACCCCGGCCGTAGACACAAAGGGGTTCACGGCTAGGACCTCGAGCCCCAACTTGCCCAACACGTTGGGCATGGCGAACGACGTCGAGCCGTAGGCGTAGTCGATCACGATCTTGAACTGCGAGGCCCGGATGCGCTCGATGTCGACCGTGCTCTCCAAGGCGCTGGAGTAGTGCTCCAAGGCCCGGGGGGCGAAGCCGATGTCGCCGATCTCCCCGGGGAACACCCGGCGGAAGTCCTCCCGGTTGAAGAGGCGTTCGATCTTGCGCTGGGTGTCCTCGGTGATGTCGAGGCCCCGCTCGTCGAAGAAACGGATCGTGACCGATTGCGGGTCGTCGTTCTGCAGTCGGATGGTGATGCCTCCGGTGCTGGACGGTCGCCGCACGACGAACCGGGTCACCGGAACCGACGCCACCTCGAGATCGTCCACGTCGACCCCGGCGGCGTTCAGCCCGGCCATCATCGATCGCTTCAACATGCGAGCCGATCGACTCGAGTCGCGGGAGGTGATGACCCGGGTGCCCTTCTTCAGCATCGAGCCGTAGGCCATGGCCACCTTGGTGGCGAACTCCGGGGTGATGTCGACGTTGGCCAGGCCAACGATGCCGTCGCGCCCAAACAGGCTCCGGGCCCCGCGCGACTCCCACACGATGGAGTCGTTGACCGTGGCACCGGCCTCCACCGTCTTGAACGGGTAGACCTTGACCCCCGCGGCAAGCAGGGCACCCTCGCCGACGAAGCACTCGTCGCCGACCACGACCCCCTCTTCGGCCCGTACCCCCTTGCGCAGGTCGCAGGCCCGACCGATCACCGCGCCCCGCAACCGCACGCCCTCGCCCAGGTAGGCGTTGTCGTTGATGACCGTGCGTTCCAGCTGCGCTTCGGCGCGCACGCGGACGTTGGCGCCCAGCACCGTGTATTGACCGACGCGGGCACCGGCTTCGATACGGCAGTTGACCCCGATCACCGCCGGGCCCACCACATGGGCGTCGGGATGCACTTCGGCACCCTCGCCGAGCCAGACGCCGTCACCGAGTTCGAAACCGGGCACGTTGACCTTCACCGCCCCGTCGAGGATGTCCTTGTGGGCCCGCACGTAGGCCTCCAGCGTGCCGACGTCCTCCCAGTAGCCGTCGGCGATAGCCCCGTAGAGGGGCAGATCCGCGGCCAGGAGCTTGGGGAAGACCTCGTTCGAGAAGTCCACCGGCCGGTCTGGCTCGATGAAGTCGAAGATGGACGGCTCGAGCACGAAGATGCCGGTGTTGATGGTGTCGCTGAACACCTGCCCCCAGGTGGGCTTTTCCAAAAACCGCTCGATGCGGCCATCGTCCTGAGTGATGACGATGCCGAACTCGAGGGGGTTCTCCGCGTGGACCAGACCGATCGTGGCGATGGCCTCACGGGCTTCGTGCTCGGCGATCATGGCGCCCAGGTCGATGTCGGTGAGCACGTCGCCGGAGATGACCATGAAGCGCTCGTCGAGGTACTGCATGGCATTGCGCACCGAACCCGCCGTGCCCAACGGCGTCTCCTCGGTGGCGTACACCATGTGTACGCCGAACTCGGAGCCGTCGCCGAAGTAGGTCCGGATGGCGTTGGCCATGAAGGCGACCGTGACCACGATCTCCTCGATGCCGTGGAGATGGAGCAGATCGATGACGTGTTCCATCATCGGTCGGTTGACCAGCGGCAGCATCGGCTTGGGGGCGTTGGAGGTGAGGGGACGTAGTCGGGTGCCCTCGCCTCCCGCCATGATCACGGCCTTCATGGATCGAACCTACCCCGCTGTCGCTCTGGCCCGCGCCGCCCGGCCATCACGAAGTGCCGCCAACCCGATGGGCACGTATCGTACGGCAGCCACATAGGCGAGGGTCAGACCGGGGATCCCGGCCATCCACCCGAGGGCACGCAGGATCGGCGCGCTGGTGAGGGTGGGGCTGGACCCGGCGAGCAGCAACGGGAAGGCGCACATGAGCCCGAAGGTGGCCGCCTTGCCCACCCAGGTCACGTCGATGCGTTTGGCACCGAGTGCGGCCAGCGCCAGCACCGCCACCGAGACGAAGATCTCCCGGGCGATGACGGCCCAGCAGAACCACAGCGGAGCCCCTGGTGGGTCAATGAGCATGATCCCGCCGACCCCGACGAAGAACAGCAGGCGATCGGCCACCGGATCCAGGATCTTGCCCAGGTCGGAGACCTGATGGAAGCGGCGCGCGACGTAGCCGTCGACCCAGTCGGTGGCGCCCAATGCGGCGAGCAGGAGGGCGGCGCCGACCCGGTCGTCGTGGCCGAACAGCAGCACCAGGTACAACGGCAAGCAGGCCAGTCGGATGGTGGTGACCAGGTTCGGGATGGTCAAGATCCGGGTCTCATCGGATTCGGTCACTCCATGAGCCTACGATCCCCTGCCATGGCGACCTTGTTCACGCGCATCATCGAGGGCGAGCTCCCCGGCCGATTCGTGTGGCGCGATGAGTTCTGCGTGGCGTTCCTGTCGATCAATCCGTTGCAGCCAGGCCACACGCTCGTCGTCCCCATTGTCGAGATCGATCACTGGATCGATCTTCCGCCCGACTTGGCCCACCATCTGATGAGGGTGTCTCACACCATCGGGCGGGCGCAGCAAACGGCGTTCGATCCGGTCAAGGTCGGCTTCATGGTCGCCGGGCTGGAGGTCCCGCACTGCCACATCCATCTGGTGCCTATCCGGGGCGTGCACGACCTCGACTTCGCCAACGCGGCGGTGGACGTCGACCCGATGCAGCTCGACGCCGCGGCCCAGAAGCTACGTGAAGCCTTGCGCGACGCCGGCCATAACCAGTTCGTCATCGACTGAGCCGACGACGGGTCATCGACGCAGGACCACGATGTCCTGAGCGTCGGCCACGAGGTGGAAGCCCAGGGCCGTCAAGCTCGCCTCGAACGTGCGCTCGCGGGCCCGGTCGATCGGCCCGACGGGCCCGTCGAGACCGTCCACAGCGCCGACAGCGCCGACAGCGCCGAACTCGCGGCGGTCGATGATGATCACGTCGACATCGGTGGCCGCTGCCTCCGCGTCGGGGGCGGGGCCGAGTCCGGAGCCCACCTCGAGCCGAAAGAGGATGCGGCGCTCGGCCATCAGCGTCAACATCGACTCAGAGGCTCGAACCCGGGCGTCGACGTCGGTGCCGTCGCGGGCGTCGAGTCGGGCCCCATCGGCCGCGTCCTGGCTCCCCCACGCCCACGGGTGGCTGTACGGCGAACTCGGCCCGTAGAGTACGAAGAACGACAGGGCCGCCACGGTCATGGTGATGAGGAACCGTCGATCGAGGGTGACCTTCTCGACGTTGCGCCGCCCCAACCGGCTCAGGCCTTGCGGAGTGGCCATGAAGATGAAGGCGGTGATGGCCACCGCTTGCGGTCCGTAGCGCGTGGCTGGCGCGACATCTCCGGCAAGGTAGATCAACTGAAGCGGGACCACCGGCAGGAGGTACCGGGGCGACAAGAACGGGAGGAAGAGCACGGGGGCGAACAGGTACACCAACAGCTGGAAGTTCTCGTGTGAGAACACGTGGTTGAGCACGACCAGCGGGTTGGTGAGCATCCCCCAGAGGACCGACCACGGCGTCGAGCCGTAGGCGGCATAGGCCTGGAGTTGCGAGACCTCCGAGCCCACGTGGGGCTGGACGATCAACAGGAACCCGAACGCCCACACCAGCCCGACGCCGACGGCGATGCCGCCGCGGCGTCGGTACCCCTGGACCATCACCAGCACGCCGAGCCCGGCCACCGCCAAGCCGAGATCGGCCCGGCACAGCATGGCGATCAGGCAGCAGGCCGCGAAGCGTCGCCAATGCTGGGTCAGCCCGAAGTACCCGGCGCCGATGAGGAACGGCAAGGCCAGCGTCTCGGGGCGGAAGCCGTCCAGGTTGAGGGTCTGGACGATGGGATACAGGGCATAGACCAACAACACGAGCAACGATGCTCCGCTGCGTAGATTGGCCAGACGGCGACAGACCCGCCACAGCGGCACGACGGCGAAGGCCAGCGCCGCGGATTGCACGGTCAGCAGCAGCGGGATGCTCGGCACCAGGCGCGACGCCTGGGCCAAGGGGTAGAAGATCGCGGCCCCCTGGGCAGCGAAGATGTTGCTGCCGGTGGTGACGGTGGCGACGGGGGCGAACCCGTGGCGGATGGACCACGCCGCCTGGGTGTAGGCCGCCAGATCCGGCGTCCCGTCCAGCGAGCGAGCCTGGGCAACGGACAACAGCAACAGCACGACGAACAGGGCCCCAGCGACGAGGTACGGGGCGAGGCGATCGGCACCGTCACCGTCCAGCCTCCCCTGCCAGCGCAGAATGATGTTGTCCACCCGCCGGCGGAAGGTGACGGTCAAGGAGAAGCCGCCTCGGGGTCCACCCGTTCCATGAGGGAGGCACCCTTGTTCCGTACGCTGTTCACCTCGGTGCTCACGGGGTACAGATCGATGAGCGACGACGGCGCCGGGACGAGGAACGAGCCCAGCAGATCGACATCGTCGACCTCCGGAGACAGCCACTGATCCCAGGTGGTGGCGGGCAGAATGACCGGCATGCGGTCGTGCACGGGGGCGACCTTCTCGTTGGGCAGGCCCGTGATGATCGTGCAGGAGTGGAGTTCCTCTTCGGGGCGCTCCTTGGGTCGCCATACCTCCCACAACCCGGCGAAGGCCATCGGCTCCCCGTCGGCCCGGTGCATGAACATCGGCTGCTTGTGCTTCTGCCCGGGGATCTTCTGCCACTCATAGAAGCCGTCGGCGGGGATGATGCAGCGTCGCTTGCGGAAGGCCCGGCGGTAGGCGGGCTTGTCGGCCAGGGTTTCAGCCCTGGCGTTGATCATCCGGTTGCCGACGCTGGGATCCTTGGCCCAGAACGGGACCAGGCCCCAGTGCAACGTCTCCAGCTTGCGTACCCCACCGTCGCTCAGCACGGCGTAGACGTCATTGCTGGGAGCGACGTTGTAGCTGGGCTCGAGCGTCCGCTCCCCGTCAGGGACCGCGTCGAAGTACCGGGCGATCTGGTCCGGAGGCGAGGCGGAGACGAAGCGGCCGCACATGACGAAGACGCTAGTGGTCGGCTCGGGGTTTTTCGTGGGAGACGGTCCGGGGCAGGAAGTACCGCCCGATGACCGGCACCGACAGGAAACCCTCGACCCCGCCGTAGAGCAGACCCACCCGGGGCAGCGCCCGAGCATCGTCGTAGACAATGACCCGGGGCACCCACTCCGGGTAGAAGCGTTGATTGAACATCTTCAGGGACTTGATTTGGTAAAAGGGATTCACGAGCTCGAGGACTCGCTTGAACGCTCGCTGGGGCAACGTGTAGTGCATCTCCTCGTAGAAGAGACGGCCCCACACCGCGAAATTCATCGACAGTCGCGTGTAGCCCAGCTCGTCGAGGTGCATCACCGTCCGGGTCAGCAAAAACTCGGTCATGCCATTGGGTGTGTCCGGATCGCGCCGCATCAGGTCGAGGGTGTAGCCCTGCTCCCCCGAGAAGATCGGGATGATCCGCAGGAAACCGCCGGGTTTGCCCTGCTCGTCGAGAGCGACGCACAGGCGGAAGTCAGGGTTGGTCCCGTCGACGTCATGGCTGAGGCTCATGGTGAAGCCCCGTTCGGGCGCCTTCCCCCGCCACTTGGCGCTCAGGGCATTGAGCTCGGCGATCAGTTCCGGTGACGCGTCCGTCTCGGCCAGGAACTCGTAGTGGTAGGTGCGTTCCACCCGTTGGGCTGATTGGCGGATGCTCTTCCACTTCTTGCCCTTGAGACTGAACCCCCGGCAGTCCACCACCGCTTCATCGCCGAGATAGAAGGTGTGCAGGCCCCGGTCGACGTATCGATCCCGTTCGGATTCCAGTACGGCTAGGAACGCCACCCCCCATGCCCGCCGGTGGCACATGTTCAAGAACTCGTCGATGACCAGATCAAGGGACTGAGGACGGCCGATCGGGTCGCCGGAGGCCAAGGCGTAGCGGCCGATGTAGGTGTAGGCGATCATCGCCTCGCCGTCGGAGGAGAAGAAGAAGCTCTTGTCGTCGCGCAGGGCGAAGTAGGCCAGGGTGTCGGTTCCGTAGGTGTGGACCAGCCGGCTGGCATGGTCCCAGGCACCGGTCTCCTGCTGGGGTCGGGCCACGATGGGGCGGAAGAGCAGGGCCAGAGCGATGATGACCCCGGCGAAGCTCAGGCCTAGTAGCGAGACCCGTAACACCCGTTCGAAGAACTCGCTCTGGAACGTGTAGGCGCCGGGGAGGCCGATCATGCCGCTCAGGACGGTGTCGAGCGTTCGGCCCATCGTCAGGTCGGGTGTCGTGCGATTGCGCAACAAGACGAGATAGACGGTTCCGTAGGCCACCACGCTGGCCAGGTAGAGCGGCACGAACCGGAAGAGCTGGAACAGCGTCGGCGGATCCGGCGGTGCTTGGAACTCGCTCGACGTCACCAGTAGCAGGACCAGCATGATCGCGGAAAAGGCGATCGAGACGAACCGGTCGAGGCGGGCCAGATTCACGATCAGGCTGATGCCGAACAAGACGATGGCCACCTGCCACGCCCGGTGCTTCCGCCTCCCCAGCTGGCCGGCCAGAAACAGCAACATTACGCCCACGATCAGCGACACGACATGCCCGGTCACCCGGAAGCCGAACGACTGGACGACCAGCTGGGAGAAGTCCTCGATCCGCTCGGGCAGGAACGGCAGGGTCGAGGCGATGAGCAGGATGCCGCCGAGGGCGGTGAGGTAGCCCACCGTTCTTGCCCGGAGCGAGGTGTGGCGCACGGCGTCAGTCCCCGTCGGTTTCGGACGCGGTGCGGAACTCGCTCTCGTCCAGGCCAACCTCGGGCCGCAGCGTCGGAAAGAGGATGACTTCGCGGATGGATTCGACCTGGGCCAACAGCATGGTCAGTCGGTCGATGCCCATGCCCATCCCGCCCGCTGGCGGCATCCCGTATTCGAGCGCCCGCACGTAGTCGAGGTCCACATCACCAGCCTCGGGGTCACCGGCCGCCTTGAGGGCTGCCTCGCCTCGGAAGCGGGCGAGCTGGTCGACCGGGTCGTTCAGTTCGCTGTAGGCGTTGGCCAGCTCGCGTCCGCCCACGATGAGCTCGAAACGCTCGACGAGATGCGGATCCTCGCGATGGGGCTTCGCCAGCGGGGAGATCTCTCGGGGGTAATCGAGCACGAAGGTGGGCTCGATCAGCAGTGGCTCGATGCGCCCGTCGTAGAGCTCGCTGACGAGCCGCCCCGGGCCCCATGCCGGGTCGTAACCGAGGCCGAGCCCGTCGAGCACGGCGTGCAACTCCTCCACCGACATCGAAGGGTGGACCTCAACCCCCACGTGCTCGCGGATGAGCTCGATCATGGTGGCCCGCCGGTAGGGCGGGGCGAGGCTGATCTCTTCGCCTCTGACCACGACGGTAGTTGTCCCGATGGCGGCCTCGGCGGCCGAGGAGATGAGCTCCTCGACCAGGTCCATCATGTCGGTGTAGTCGACGAACGCCTCGTAGCTCTCCAACATGGTGAACTCGGGGTTGTGGCGGGTGTCGATGCCCTCGTTGCGGAACACCCGGCCGATCTCGAACACCTTTTCCATGCCGCCCACGATGAGCCGCTTGAGCGGCAGCTCCAGGGCGATCCGCAGGTAGGTGTCGAGGTCGAGCGCGTTGTAGTGGGTCACGAACGGCCGCGCCGTCGCCCCACCCTGGATGAGGCTGAGGACGGGGGTTTCCACTTCGAGGTAGCCCCGATCCCGTAGTCGGTCACGCAGGGCCTGGACCGCCTTGGTGCGAATCACGAACGTGGCCCGGGCCTCCTCGTTGACGATCAGGTCCACATAGCGCTGGCGGTAGCGGGTGTCGACCTCACTGAGACCCTTCCACTTGTCGGGGAGGGGTCGCAGGGCCTTGGCCAGCAGCAGGTGGCTGAAGACCTTGACCGACAGCTCGCCCTTGCGAGTGGTCATGACCGTGCCGCACACGCCGAGCCAGTCCCCCAGGTCGAGGTCGTTGAACGCGGCGAAGTCCTCTCTGCCCAGTACGCCCTGAGACACGAACAGTTGCACCTCGCCGTCGCGGTCTCGCAGGGTGACGAAGGTCAGGCGACCCTGCTCGCGCTTGAGCATGACCCGCCCCGCCACTTGTACCTCGACCTCGGTCTCCTCGCCGGGCTCGAGGTGGCCGAACTCGGCTCGTAACTCGGCGAGGGTGCGGTCACGGTCGAAGCGGTAAGGATACGGCGTGAGCCCCTCGGTCCGGAGTCGATCCAACTTGGCCAGCCGCTGGGAACGGATGTCGGCGAGGCTCTCGGACGGTTCTGCCGGTTCCGCCGGTTCGCCTTCGGGAATCTCGTCGTCACTCATCAGGACCGCGACGGTAGTTGGTCGTTGCCGGTCGATCGGAACTCAATCCGGACGGTCGCCTAGCCCTGCGGGTTGGGGATGGGGCCCGGCTGGCCGGGAGTGCACAGTGGCAAACCGGTCGTGTTCTTCGGGGCCGGCAGGTTTGGCGGCATGAGGAAGGCCGGTGGGCTGGAATGGTCGAGGCACTCGAGCAGGTTGTCAGCCGCTCCGTCCCGATTGGTGAGCGCCGGCAGATTGAACGCGTGCTCGATCAGGCTCAGGATTGAGGTCTGGTCGCGCACCACGTGCGACACGTGGTCGGGGCGGGCATAGGGCGACACCACCACCGCCGGCACCCGGAACCCGTAGCGGGCGTAGTCACCCGGCAACAGGGCCGGCAGGCCGGTCAGGTGCTCGCCAGGGTGCACGGTGAGGATGGGAGCGATGTCGTCGGGCGGCACGGCGGTCGGCGGTGCCACGTGGTCGTAGTAGCCACCGTGCTCGTCGTAGCAGAACACCAGTACGGTCTTGGCCCAGTTGGGACCGTGCATGACCGCGTTGACCACCCGGGCCGTGAAGGCCTCACCCATGGAGATGTCCTGGGGGTCCTCCTCGCTGGTGGTCGTCCCGTCGGACTCGACGAAGCAGACCGACGGCAGCTTGCCCGCCGCAGCGTCGGTGAAGAACGTTTCGATGGGCGGGCATTTGTCGATGTTGGCCTGAAACACCGAGGCGAACAGCAGCAGCGACGGGAAGGGATGGTTGTAGTCCCGCCAGGAGATGCCGTTGCGGTTGAGCGCCTCGACAATGGTGCCGTTCTTGGGCGCCGGTAGGTCAGTCTGGCCGATGGTGTTGATGCTCCCGAGGGCCGAGCCGCAGAACAGGAACCGTCGGTTCGGGTAGGTCTGGCCCATGCACGAGGCGAACCAGCGATCACACACCGGGAACGCCTGGGCCAGGCCGTAGTAGAAGGGGATGTCGGTGCCGTCCCAGTAGCCCATGCCGGCCGCTTTGCTGGTACGGACAAAGCCATCCATGGCGCCGTTGTTCCATTGCAGGTGGGTGGAGTTCCAGTTCTGGGTGACGGTGTGAGCCTGGCAGGTGTTGGCCATGTGGAACGCCCGGACCTCGTTGCCGTCGGCATCGGCGTTGGTGGCGGTGGGCTTGCCCTGATCATCGAGCGTGAAGCCATCGCCTCGACCGAGCATGCCGAAGTAGCTGTCGTAAGAATGGTTCTCCTGCATGACCACGACGATGTGTTGGATCTCGGGGATCAGGTTCGTGCCCGCGGCCTGGCTCGGGTCCGGCCGCTGACCGGCTAGCCGGGGCACGCTGGTGGGGACGTCCTCCATCGTCGAGCCCGAAACCCCTGCGCCTCCCCCCGACGTCGAGCCCGTACAACCCTCCAGCGCCACCAGGGCCGCCGCGGTCGACGCGCCGGTCAGGAACCCCCGGCGCGAAACCTCGAACCGCTCCCCCATTCGCAACACCTTAGGACGCCGGTGTCCGTCGGTTGGGGGACGCCTCGGCTCCCACCGAAGGGCTACTGAGCGGCATCATCGCAAAGGGCCGATTGCCTCAGGCGGGAACGGCCGAGATCGCGGTCAACTTGTCCTGTGAAACGCAGCCGAAATCGAGAGGTGACAGCATTCTTCCGTCGGATCGACGGCGGTCCACTCGGCTTCATCCTCTGCCTCAAGTGCGAGACGTGGAGCGCGGTGGGCGATGTCAGCAATCTTCCGTACCAGTTCGCCTCGCACGTGGAGGCCGACCATGCCCGGTGCATCCCCCTCACCCCCGAGCTCCGCTAGCGCCCTCAAGCCGGGATCTCTGAAGCTCTACCGACATCAGGTGTCGATTCGCCTTCAGAGATTCGTCGGAAAAGGTGTTGATTGGTCGGGCTGGCGGTGTGTTCC
>DHIQ01000195.1:16399-25044 GCA_002403895.1 Candidatus Neomicrothrix sp. UBA4742 | reverse complement strand
GGCCGCTCGTACTGGTAGGGAAACATCAGTTATACCGGTGGAGGTCGGGAACCAGCCTTCGACATCGACGATCACGTGCGTGAAGCCGAAGTAGTTGAACAGGTTGACTTTGCCGTCGGTGCCGACTTTGGCGATCACCAAGTTGGGGACGGTCTGGGCGGACACGAAGTTGAGGTTCGAGGCGAGGGGTTGGTTTTCGCCGTTGGGGAACACGGTCAGATAGCCCGCCGTGGTTGGGCCGGTGGCAGTGACGTTCACCACGACCGACCCCACACCGGAGGTAGGGACACCACCACGACCCAGCACCGGCAGCGACACGGTCGAGTTGGGACCGATGGCCCCTGCACCTGCTTGTTGGCCGTCCACGGTGGTGTAGCCGGGGCGGGTATCGAGCAGACGGGCCGGAGCCAGACCGGTGAACCCAGAGCCGGTCGGGAACCAGCCTTCGACATCAGCCACGACCTGGGTGGACCCGAACGAGTTGAACAAATCGACCTTGCCATCAGCGCCAACTTTGACGATCACCAGGTTCGGAACCGTCTGGCTGGGAGTGAAGTTGAGGTTGGACGCCAACGGTCGGGCCACATCAGAGGAATACACCGTCAAGAAGCCACTGGCGGTGGGCTGATCGACGGTCACGTTCAACACCACCGACCCCACACCGGTCGCCGGTATCGACCCACGCCCCACAACCGGCAGCGAACGGATCCCGCCCGATCCGATGGGTCCCCCACCGGCTTGTTGGCCATCGACAGTGGTCCCACCTGCACGGGTGTCGAGCAGGCGAGCAGGGGACAGAGTGGTGTAGTCCCCGCCTGCCGGGAACCAGCCCTCGACATCGACCACCACTTGGGTGAGGCCGAACAAGTTGAAGACATTCACCTTGCCGTCGCTACCCACCTTGGCAATCACCAAGTTCGGGACGGTCTGACCGGGGGTGAAGTTCAAATTTGACGCCAACGGCTTGGTCTCACCCGACGGGTACACGATCAGATAGCCGCTGGCGGTGGGCTGGTCCACGGTGACGTTCAACACGACAGCGCCGACGCCTGACGCAGGCACCCCACCCCGACCGGCCACCACCAACGCCAGAGTCCCACCCGAGCTGATCGGTCCGCCACCGGCCTGCTGTCCGTCCGCCGTGGTCCCGCCCGAACGGGTGTCGAGCAGCCGAGCCGGGGACAACGTCGTGTACCCACCCGCTGGTGGGGTCACCACCGCCGCAGCGGGGCTCCCAGCCGATGCAGGAGAGGAAGGGGGAACTCCGGCGACCACCGCCGCCAGCGCAACCACGACCACGGTGACGGTCCACCACGCCCGAACCCTCACCAAGCCCTCCCCGGTCACCCAAGCGGCTAACCGGGAGGCTAACAGAACATCAATCCCCAAGCTCCAGCCAACTGCGACTGTCGATGATCAACCACCGGCATGCACCGGTCGATGATCCGAAGAACCCGCTCAGTCGCCCGGACCTGCTGGGGATGGTCTGAGTCCCAACCGGTCCCAGCTCAAGGCTCAGCACATCCTCGGCCGCAGGCCCGCACACGGTAGCCACGCGCGAAACGACCCCCGCTCAACCCGGGGCGGACCGGGGAGCGGGGGTCGAATCCGTGAGGGTACCGGCCAGGTTCAGTCCTGGGAGCGCGCTCCTTCGAGAATCGTGGAGGGCTGAAAGCTGCTCGTGAGGCCTTGGAAACCTTGAGCGCTGGCTTGACCACCGAACGTAGGAATGGGCCGTTTGACTCATTCGGCCAGCGCCCTTCACTGTGACACTTCTACGGACAGGAGTCCGCCCCGGGCTCATCGGGGTTAACCGTTAGCACCAGAAAAGGGAGAACTACGCAAATGCTTACCTCTTATGAGTTTGTCAGCGCCTGGCTTCAGGCCCGCTGCAGGACTGAACGTGGTGCCTCGCTCGTGGAGTACGCCCTCCTCGTTGCGCTGATCGCCGTGGTGTGCATCATCGCCGTGACCTTCCTCGGCCAGGCTGCGTCGAGCAAGTTCTCGTCGGTCGGCTCGGCTGTCGCCGGCTGATCCCAGAGCTTCACCAGATCAGTTCACGGGGGCGGACCGCAAGGTCCGCCCCCGTCGCCGTTCCCCGGGCACTTCCGAAACGGAGAGACGGTGCGTTTTTCATGAACAGGCGGACTTACCATCATCACCCCTCGAACGGGGTGGCCTCCCGCCTCGCCTCATCTCCTCCGGCGGCGCGTTCGATCGGAGCACCGGCCACCATTGCGTCGAGAACGTCGTGGTGGGTGGTGGCGACTCCCGCCTGGGTCAGACACCTACTGACTCAACCGATGTGCACGATGCGCGCCACCGATGGCACGCGGTTGGCATCGAGAGCGAAGAGCATGTAGTCACCGGGGGGCGCCACGTTCGCATCGCTGGGTCCGGTGATGACCGAGATCTGGTTGTTGGCGGCGTCCGCCACGATCGACCGCAGCTTGATCTGGATCGATCGCTGGTTCTGATCGAACGAATGGGTCATCGCCGGCAGGGCCACGAGCATCGCGTCGGTGGGCTTGCGGTTGGTCGTACCGAGGAACACGTTCTGGCCGTAGCCGAGCTTCAGCGGGGCGTTCACGATCACCGGACGCGGCTTGGCCATGTAGGAGGGCGAGAAGTAGGCGTAGTCGGCTTTCTCCAACGAGGTGTCGCGATTGACGTCGCGGCCGCTGGCCACCAGCACCCGGCCATCGGGCAGAAGCATCGCCACGTTGTGATACCCGCGGATCTCCGTCGCGACCGCGGGACTGGTCGACACCGCAAACCCGTTCGCGGGATCGATGTATTGCGGCGATAGCACGCCCGGGGTTGCGGTCGTGTCGTGGCCATTGATCACCAGCACGCGACTATCAGGCAGCACAACGGTCGCGGGATAGTGGCGAGCCACCCCCGTATCGATCGTGGCGTGCCAGGCATCGGTGATGGGGTCATACACATCTGCGTGCGTCATGGCCGATGTCCCGAGCGCGCCACCCATCGTCAGGAACGATCCGTTGTGGTAACCCCACTCGTTGTCGGTCAGGCGGATCGTGAGCAATGCGGTGCCCGCACCGGAGCTGTAGGTCGCACCGTTCGTCGCCCCCGGCCGCAGGTTCGGACTCACCCGCCACGTTGCCGGCGTCGTCGCGGTGTTCAGCATGATCGGCACGCCGTCCTCGCCGATCATCGCCACGTCGGAGCCGGCGGCCGCCTTTGGCAACTGGAAGACCGCGGTGTAGTCGGCGTCATGGGTTTGCGGCGGCGTCTGCTGTTGGCTGGAGATCTCGGTCCATGAGTTGTCGACTGGGTTGAAGATCTCCTCGCTGACGTTGGGGTCGAGGAACGGCGTGAGGACGTCGAAGCCGCCGGTGACGAGGATGCGGCCGTCGGCCAGGCGGGTGAGCGTGGGATACCAGCGAGTGGCGAGGTAGCCGCCCTTGCCGGCCATGAAGCCAGGCACGCGCTTCCACGCCGAACCGTCGTACGTCGATCCGTAGCCCACACCCACCGCGAGCACGAGTTCTCCCGTGAGGGTGTTGGTCACCGTCCTCGGACCGCCGGCGATCATCAGTCGTCCGTCGCTCAAGAACGTGTTTCCGCCGCACACGAAACTGTCGTCGAGCGTGTAGTCGCCAGAGAGGGTGCCGTGCAGGTCGGTCGGCGCCATGATCGGGTTGATCGTCACCTGTTTCGGAAGGACGGCCCCGGGGGCGTCGACCGCCTGAGTCCACGCCCCGTGCATCATCTCCGGCTTGTCGGCCTGCACGTGGCCGAGAAGGAAGACCCGACCGTCGGGCATGACCGCGCCATGGATCGGAGCGGCCAACAGACCATCGGGCGTGCGGAACGTCACGACCGAACTGAACGCGTCACCCTTCGTAGCGATGGGCGACAGCGCTTGCGTGCCGCCGATGGCGGGAACCACCGCGTCGGCGCCCGCGCCGAGTAGCGAGACCGCCGACATCATCAACATCGCGATCGCGATGCACCCGACAAATCGCCTGACCCGCATCATCAACCCCCTTTCGCCACCTTCTCTGTTCGCCCTTCACGAAGCAATGCTTCGGCATCGACCCGAGTGAGCCTCCCCCGGGCGGACACTCACCCGAGGAGGACGAGGCCCGTCGCCTTGAACAAGCTGAGCCCACCGTGAGGATTGCTCAACGAGAGATTGACGGTCCTCGACGGGGTGACCGTCGCCATTGGGATGGCACCGATGTAGACGAACTGCTCGGTTTGGCCGGGCGAGAAGGTGACGGTGGCAGTGGGCTGGGCCAAGTAGTCGGTGCCGGATTTGGCGGTGCCGTCGGCGACGGTGACGGTGACGGTGAGGGTGGCGGCGGCAGGCCTGCTCAAGGTGACTGGCACGATCGCGACCCGGCCGTTGCCGGAGGTGCCGTTCCAGATCAAGGCGTCACCGATGCTGGCCCGGGGGGTGCTGGATGATAGGTCGGGAAGGATCAGCCCGACGCCGATGCCATGGCCGATCTGGTAGCCCCCGGTGGGATTCGTCAGGAGGACGGAGAAGGTCTTCCCCGGCCCGCCGAACGCGTCGGGATTCACCAGGGTGGCCACATATTGGACGTTGGGGGTGACACCCCCGGGGGTGGGGTTGAACGTGACCGTCCCAGCCACCGCGAGGAAATCGGTAGGGCTGGACGCCGAATAGGCAGTGCCGTCGGGTCCGATCTCATAGTGCACGGTCACCGGGCTGGTCGACGGTTGAGACAACGTGATGGGGAACAGGACCAGGCGCGCCCCTCCCGAATTGCCTCGCGTGAGGTCGACCGAGCCGACCGAAATCAACCCGACCGGGTGCTGGGCGTTCATACCGTCGCGCAACGCGGCGCGGGTCAACACGCCAGGCGATAGCGGGATGGCCCGGTAGCTGAACAAGCTGCCGGCAAAGCTCATGGTCATCACCGGAGTGCCGGTGGCGGTGGTCTCGGTGATGCGGTCGTTGAAGCCCCAGCCGATCACCCAATTCCCGCCGTCGAGGCGGCGGGCGCTGCCACAACACACCGAGGTGGGAACGGCCGGGTCGGTGACCTGATCGATGAAGGTGGCCGTGCCCGCGGTCGTGTCGAGTTGGTAGCGCACGGCACGTGGGGCGTGAGGCTGGATGGCGGCCCGTTCGGCCCCATTGTCGTAGAGACTCAGCACCCCGGCAGAGGTCAGCCTCGCGTCGTGCTGACCGACCGGACCACCCACGGGATCACCGATGATGGTCAAGCTCTCGGGGCGGTGGGTGCCGCCCACCTTCCAGACGATGGCCCCGGTGGACGGGTTGATCGCATAGACGCCCGACTCATGACGCAACGACGTGACGACGTTGCCGGTGGCCGGGTCATAGGCCACCGAGTTGATGTGATATATGTCGGCCTGGGAGGCGGCGGCCATTTCCGCCCACAATGAAGGCTCAAGCTCCGTCACCGGCACATGCGCCAACGCATCCCACTTCCACAGCAATATCCCGGATGGGGTCACCACTTGAATCTCGGCGTCTTCGATGGTGGCATTGGCCGACCCGCCTATCGCCGACAAATCGACGTTCGTCCGGATCGGATATGCCTCCAGGAGGAAGTTGCCGTTGGGCAGCATCTGGATATCGTGGCCGTCCTCCGACACGCCCACCGTGTTCATCGATCGCACGATGTTGCCGGCTAGGGACAGCTCGAAGGATCCGCCGTTGGTGAGCGGCCCGCCGCCCTGGCCGCCGAAGGTGAACGCCAGATTCCCGTCGGGCAACCGATCGAAATCGGTGGCCGGCACGTTCGGTGGGACCTGACCGGCCACGTTGTACCACCACACGGGTACCCCGTTTCCGTCGACGATCGACACGTACTGGGTCGACAACGGCGGCGGTGGCGGACCGAAACTGGTCGTCGCGATCGGCGACACCATGTAGTACTCGGCCTGGCTCACCCCCGTGCGGGTCGTCGTGATGGGGGGATAGTCAGCCGGCAGACAGCGCACATAGAACGTCGACGGAACGCCGGCCGAGAGCGTCGTAAAGCTAAAACTCTGACCCACCGCCCGGCTGACCGACGCCGTGAACGACCCACTCAGCGCCGCCTGACCCTCCACTGAGACTGTGGTCCCCGTCGGTGCGGCCACTGACACGACCACCGGCGCCGCCTCACTGCAGAGACTCACATAATCAGAGACCGCCGGATCGAACGCCGGCTGCAGCGCCGGTGTCGTCGAAATCTGCAACACCGCGATGGCCGGCGACACCGACCCAGCCGGCCGAGACACCGCCCCCGCCGGCACGATCCCCACGACTACCACCAACAACGCGACACACGCCGCCCCAGCCACCTGCCGCGCCAAACCGACTCCGCCCAAAGCACTCATTACCGGGCCCCCCTCATTTCGCGGCACTCCTGGTCAAGTTCCAACCTGTGCCGCTCCGGCGGGATAGTCAAGGCCCGTGGGACCGAGTCCGGTCGTTGATCACGCGTCATCCTCCTACTCCAGGGGTCCCAGCTCGTTGCCGGGCGACGACGACACCAGATCGAATCAGCGCCGATACCGACATTCGGTCCCTTTGCCCTATATGCCTCCCGCCGGCCGCGTTCCAGAATGCAGGCTCGGGTGGTTTTGCGGAGGGCCACCCGAAGAACGGGGCCCGAGCCCCTGGAGCTCCTGGTGGCGAGGTTCCGAGGCTCGGGACCGTTCGCCTCGAACCCGCTCCTCCGTATCTTCACCCCCGGTTTCACCCGCTCACAGCGGGAAGAGCTGACGCCGAATCCGGGGACCGTGGGCTCGTGGCCGGCCGGGGTCAACCGGGCAGCTCGGCCCGTTCCTGATCGGGGATCAACAGCACGGCGCCGAGGAGGAAGCACAGGGCCCCCACGAAGGTGCCCAGGTTGGCCAGCGCCAGGTTGCGCAGGTCGCCGGTCGACAGCACCTTGGCGGCGATGGCCGATGCGCCGAAGGCCACCGACCCGACCAGGTTGAGGGTGGCCACCGACCAGCCCAGATCCCGAGGACGCCAGGCGAGCCACGGGCGACGCACATCGGCATAGACCAGTCCGCTGGCCACCAGGAAGGCGATCGACCCCAACACGTCGGGGCCCCACACCCGGCGATTCGCCTCGGTCACGGTGAAGTTCTGGTGGAGCGCGGCGAACGTGCTGAGGTTGAAGAACAGGGTGCCGACGAGCTGGACGCTCCCGGCCCACCACTCGACCTGACGGGGAGCGCGCCCCATCAGGCGCCATTGCACCCCCGCCCGAGGTCGTCGGTCGGCCCGCACCACCCCGATCGAGATCAGGAACTGCAGCAGCGCGGCCGAGGTGAAGAAGAGCGAGCCGACGAAGTAGGTAACGCCGTCGGCTTCGGTTCCAACCATCGAGGCGTAACCCGGCAATGCCCCCAGGGCGAAGCAGGCTGACCCGACGATGAAGAGGGCGGCCACCTGCCAGTCGGCCCGGCCCGGCATCCACCAACTGGTACCAGCCGACGCCGCCGCCTCGGGCCCCCCGTCAGGCACCGGATCAGAGATGGCTGAACCCGCTGGACTCTTCCTTGGTCATGGGGACGCTCACCGGATGCTTGTCGAAATGGGCTACCGCGTCACGAAAGTCGTCGAGCAGCAATGAGGCCAGATCGCGACTCACGTCCTGGCGCACCAGGATGCGCTGCACCGGGATGTTCGCCACCTCACCGGTCAGCGGGTAGGCCGGCACCTGCCACCCCCGGATGCGCAGGCGGTCAGCCAGGTCGAACAGGGTGTACCCAGGGTCGACCCCCTCGGGGAGGCGCCACGTCACGCACGGAATGCAACTGCTCTCCTCCCCACCACACAACAGCTCGAAGGGACCGATCTTGACGATCTCGGCGGCCAGGAACTTTGAGGTGTCGTAGGCCGCCATGTGCACGCGGTGGTAGCCCTCCCATCCAAGGCGTAGGAAGTCGTAGTACTGGGCCACGATCTGCCCGGCCGGCCGGGAGAAGTTGATCTGGAACACCGGCATGTCGCCGCCCAGGTAGCTCACGTGGAAGATCAGGTCGTCGGGCAACTCGGCGGCGTCGCGCCACACCACCCACCCGACCCCCAGCGGCGCCAATCCGAACTTGTGGCCCGACGTGCTGATCGACTTGACCCGCGGCAGGCGGAAGTCCCACTCGAGATCGGGGGCGCAGAACGGCGCCAGGAACGCGCCGCTGGCCCCATCGACGTGGATGTCGATGTCGAGGCCCGTCTCGGCCTGGAGCTGGTCGAGGGCGTCGGCTAGCGGCTTCACCAGCTCGTAGGAGCCGGTATAGGTCACCCCCAGCGTGGGCACCACCATGATCGTGTTCTCGTCGACCCGGGCCAGCATGTCCTCGGCCGTCATCTCGTAGTGGTTCTGCGACATGGCGACCTCGCGCATCTCGATGTCCCAGTACTTGGCGAACTTGTGCCACACGACCTGAACGGCGCCGCACACCATGTTCGGCTTGTCCGTCGGCTTGCCCTCGGCTTCGCGCTTGGCCCGCCACCGCCACTTGGCCGCCATGCCGGCCAGCATGCACGCCTCCGACGAGCCGATGGCCGAGGCCCCGATGGTGTTGGCCGCTTCGGGGGCGTTCCACAGGTCGGCGAGCATGTGGACACAGCGGCGCTCGATCTCGGCCGTCTGCGGGTATTCGTCCTTGTCGATCAT
>DHIQ01000195.1:2753-16229 GCA_002403895.1 Candidatus Neomicrothrix sp. UBA4742 | reverse complement strand
TTGTCGATCATGTTCTTGTCGATGCACAGATCCATCAGCGCATGCACCTGGGGCTCCTCCCAGGTCTGGCAGAACGTGGCCAGGTTCTGGCGGGAGTTGCCGTCCAGCATGAGCTCGTCGTGCACCACTTGGAAGGCGTCGTCAGGCGCCGACTCCTTGGGCGGGAACTTGTACTTGGGCATCGCCTTGGAAAGGTCCTGGCCGGCGAACACCGAATCGAGCAACTGGTCCCGGATGGACTCGCGATCGTGCAGGGTCATGACGAACCTCCTTCTGGTGACGAGGTGCTCGTGGGCGGTCGGCCCGGCTCAGGCCGGAGGCTTGGGTGCGAGGACGAGGATGGTGAGGGCGCTCACCATGATGACGCCGCCCAGCGCGACAAGACCGTAGCGGGCGTCCGAATAGGGCATCAGCCAGTGAAGGGCCTCACGAGTCTTGTTTGACCAAGGCTCATCAGGTGCCAACCACACATCGAAGGCCACCTTGAACTCGGGACGGGTGAACTGGCGGGAGGTAGATTCCCTCTGACTCGGAGCGAACGGAGCCTCTGCTCATGGCGGTTGACACCCCAGCTCCGGCGCAGCGTCGGCGCTCCCGCCATCTTGTGGTGGGGGCGGACTCGACCGCCGTGCTGGAGCCGACTGACGCCACGTTTGACGCTGTGCCCACCGTCGAGGCCGCCTTCCAGAACCACACCCCTGATGCATGACGTCCTGCTGCTGGCGCTCACCATCACGCTCGAGCCGCTGCCCGTCATCGGCTTCATCCTGGTCCTGAGCACCGACCGGGGCACCCGCAACGGCGCCGCCTTCATCGTCGGCTGGATGGCGTGTTTCTTCCTCATGATCGCCGGAACCCTGGCCTTGACCGGCGGCAATCCGGTAAAGGCCAGCAGCGTCCCCGACACGGCCGGGCTGATCGTGAGCGCGCTGATCGGTGTGGGCTTCTTGGCGCTGGCCTGGACCCGCTACCACCACCCCAAAACCGGGCCCCAAAAGGAGCCGTCATGGATGAAGCGCCTCGACGGGCTGAACGTCGGTGGGGCTGCCGTCCTGGGTGTGCTGCTCCAGCCGTGGCCGCTCGTGGCCGCCGGAGCCATCGACGTGAGCCAGGCCCAGCTTTCGAGCACGTGGAGCGTGATCGGGCTGGTGGCGTTCTGCATCGTCGGTAGCGCCTCGCTGCTGATCATGGAGGGCTACGCCCTCGCCTCACCGGAGAACTCCCGGGCCGCGCTGAAACGGCTCCGGGCATGGCTCGAGGGTCACCGCGACCAGGCCATCACCGTGCTCGCCGCCGTGATCGGAGCCTGGCTGCTCATCAAGGGCGTCTACGGCCTGGTCACCTGATCACCCGTAGTGGCAGCAAGACGACTACAACCAGCAGGCCTCCGCCGCCTATCAGGCGTCCCAAGAGGCGCCGCCCCCCAGTACGCGCCGGCGCCGCCCCCACAGCAGTACGTCCCGCCTCCGGCGGCCGCGGCTGGTCTCGCCGGGTGGACGTGGGGTGGCTGCTGCGAGCTACAGCACAACTGGGTGCGCGAGGATCTGCGGGGCCAGGGCCTAGCCTCTGCGCTCATCGCTGAAGCTGAGGCTGAGGCGCAGCGTCGGGGCTGTCACCAGATCGTGCTTTTCACCCATGCTGTCAATGCCAGCGATCGCTGGCCTCGGCATGGGTACGAACTCGTGGCCCGGGTCGACGGCTATCCCGTCGGTGACGCCGCGTTGTGGTTCCGCAAGCCCCTGCCCTGAGGATCGACCATGCCCCCGCCCCCCGCCGGCGCTCCCGCCGACGAGCCGAGAACGACCACGCGCCGAGCCGGGCTGTGGCGAACCATCGTCTCCTTGGCCGCCGCCGTGCGCGACGCCGATCATGGCGAGATCGAAGAGGCCGTCCACCAGTTGGGTGAGTCCCGGCGGTTCCTGGCACCCCTCGGCTACGTGGCCGGAGGCTTCGCCCTGCTCTTCGACGGGCTGAAGCTCCTGGTACTCAATTGGCGGTTGACGCTGATCGAGATCTTGCCGGCGTTGTGGATCTGGTTCACGTTCTGGGATCTGAAGGCCCACTACCTGCGGGGCCGGGACTTCTACCTCGTCCGGGGCCCCCTCGCCCTGGGCGTGGCCGCCGTGGTCGTCCTCATCACCGTCGCCGCCTACTGGTGCAACGCGGTCTTCGCCTTCGCGGTGAGCGGTCCCCGACCGCCGCTGATCCGTCCCGCCATCGCCGTGGTCCGGCCCCACCTCCGCCTGATCGTGGGTTGGGGGACGGCGGTGGGCCTTTCCCACGCCGTGGCCACCGTGTTCGTTGCCCGGGCCGGCGTGGGATGGTTCACGCTGGCGCTCGGCGCGGTCCTTGTCGTCATGAGCGTCAGTTTCGTGTCGGTTCCGGCCCAGCTGATCGGCAATCGCTACCAGCCGCCGCTCAAGGAGAAACTCACCGGAGCGGCGGCCAGCGGTGCCATGAGCGCGGTGCTCACCGGTCCCGGATTCCTCCTCAATCGGCTGGGGCTCCTGCTTATCGGCGTCTCGGCGCTGCGCATACCGGCCATCATCATCTTCTCGATTGGCGTGGCGCTCCAGGCGGCCGCCACCTCGGGTGCCAAGGCGGTCAAGCTCGGGTCGCGGTGGGCGCAGCCCTCGACCGCCGACTGAGTTCGAGACACCGACCGCCAGGTTCGGAGCGGTCGCCGACCGGGTCGGGTTCTCCCTGCCCTACTCCATCGACCCGGCCTGCATCATCGATGTGCGGGCCGGCTTCGACTGAGGTCAGGGGCCGGAGCCGACGGACCGGACGGACTGGGTCGGGAGAACCGATCTCGTAGGTCGAACGACTCATTGCGCTCACGTGGAGGCGCCGAAGCGCCGTTGTCGGGAGTGCGTGTGTTGGGGGAAAGTTTGACTGGCGTCCAGCTGACCCAAAACGCCGCGGTGGTCCCGATCTCCCTACTCCCACGGAACTTCCTCGCTCCGTCGGGACGGTCGGGACCCCGCGGCGCACACGCCCACTCAGGCGGTGAGGCCCTCCAGATGGGCGACCTCGTTGAAGCTGTGCAGCACCGGTCCTCGGTCCGTGATGGCGATCCGGGTGATCGACGCCGGGCGCACGAACATCCTCCAGGTGACCTCGTCGCCGACGCCGAGAGCCCAGGCCACCGCCGCCTTGATGGGCGAGACATGGGCGACCACCACGATGGTCTCGACCCGTGCGGCGCCGGCCAGGTCGTCCAGTGCCGCGCCCACACGGGCCCGTAGCGCGACCAGGGACTCCCCACCGGGAGGGGCGAAATCGAAATCGGTGCGCCAGCGCTCCCACAGCTCGGAGGGAACGTCAGCCAACGCCAAGCCGTCGTAGTCGCCGTAGTCCAGTTCCATCAAACGATCGTCGGTCTCGACGTCGCGGCCGAACATGGCCGCCGTCTGACGAGTGCGCAGCAGGGGGCTGGCTACCACGCGATCGACGGGGCCGAGGGCATCGGCCAGGGCCTGCGCTTGTGCGGTTCCCAGCTCGTCGAGCGGCAGGTCGAGGCGGCCCAACAGCCGGCCCGTGGCGTTGGCTTCGGTCCGCCCGTGGCGGACCACGATCAGCACCCGATGCTCCTCATGCCACCAGCGCCCGATTGAGGTGCCCGGTGCGGATGAAGAGCTCCCGATTGGCACGATCGGCGAACCCGAAGGCCCGCCAACACCAGGCCAGGGCGGCCAGCCCCATCAGGTCGAGCACGATCCGCACACCGAGGGCCCATTGCAACTCGGGCAAGCCCCCACCGGGGAAGTCCCAGCCGAAGAACGGCCACCCGAAGACGGACTTGGTCGCCCAGGACCCATTGAGCACGAGGCCCATCATCAAGCCGATGGGCAGGCTGATGAGACGGCGGCGCAGCAGGCGCCGCCTCTGGGTGGTCACCATGATCAGTCCCAACAGGGCCACCACGAACACCAGTGCATGCAGCAGCCAGGGGCCACCGTGGACGACCTCGACCAAGGGGAGCACCGAGCCCAGCATCACCAGCCGATAGTCGAGCGCGGGACTGCGAAAGACGTTCCAGACGAACGCCAGGCTGATGCCGAGATACCAGAACACCATGAGCGCTCAGCGCACCAACAGGCGGCCGCACTCCCCGCAAAAGACCAGCGTCCCTTCGGGCTGATGGCGGACCCGGTCCAACTCGACCGCGGAGAGCGTGAGGTGACAGCCACCGCAGTTGCTTCCCACCAGCGGAGCGACGGCAATGCCGCCGAGATCGTGGCGCAGCTGCTCGTACTGCTCGGCCAAACCAGGGTCGAGGGTCCCCGCCAGAGCGTCGCGTTCGGTTCGAACCTCGTCGAGGCGCACATCGATCTCGGCTTCAGCCACCGTGATCCGGCCTTCGGTGGTGGTCACCTGCTCGGCGAGCGCATCGCGCCGTGCGGCCAACTCGGCCAGTTCGACGTCGAGGGGGACGGCAAGCTCCATCTGTTCGAGCACCTTGTCCTCCAGCGTGGTCTGGTGCCGTTTCAGCGCGTGTTCATCGTCTTGAAGGGCCTGGAGTTCGCGGGGGGAGGTGACCCCTCGGCCATAGAGCTTGGCGTTGACGTCGCTGGCCTTGGCCTCGACGGTGGCCACCTCGTCCTCGAGCCGCTTCTGGGTGCGGGCAACCTCTTCGCGCTGGGTCCCCACCTCGGCCAGGCGGGCGTCAACCGATGCCAGCTCGCTCACCAGAGCGGTCAGTTGGTCGCGCTCGGGGAGTGTGACCCGCCGATGCTCCAGCTGCTCGAGCGAGGTGTCGTGCTCCTGAAGCACCAGGAGCTGATCGAGCGAAGGCATGCGTGCTTTCTAGCCGCGACCGGCCGTGGTCACGACATGCGCCCTAGCCGCCGGGGCGGCCGGGGCCGGTTACGGTCGTTACCGTGGTGTTGGACGGTTTGGTGGTCGTGGTGGATTTCGGGCGTGGCCGATCGACGGTCGGCGGCGAGTTGAACAACTTGGCGGCCGATAGCGTGCCGCCATGGCTCATCGCCGTCGCTTCCGATTCGGTGTCCAGGTGTCCAACGCGGCGAGTGGCGAGGAGTGGGCGGCCATCGCTCGCAAGGCCGAGGATCTCGGCTACTCGTCGCTGTTCATGCCCGATCACTTCGGCGACCAGCTCGCTCCCGTCCCTGCGCTGATGGCCGCGGCCGACGCCACCACGGAGCTGCGCGTCGGGGCGTTGGTGTTCGACAACGACTACAAGCATCCGGTCGTGCTGGCCAAGGAGATGGCCACCATCGACATCCTCTCGGGGGGCCGACTCGAGCTGGGCATCGGTGCCGGCTGGATGGCCACCGACTACGAGCAGTCCGGCATCCCCTACGACGTCCCCGGGGTGCGGGTCGACCGCATGTTGGAGGGCATCGCCGTGATGAAGGGGCTCTTCGCCGACGGCGACTTCGACTACCAGGGCGATCACTACACCATCACCGGCATGGACGGCTTGCCCAAGCCACTGACCAAGCCCCACCCGCCGTTCATCATCGGCGGCGGCGGGAAGCGGGTCCTGAGCATCGCCGCCCGTGAGGCCGCAATCGTGGGCATCAATCCCAACCTCAAAGCCGGCGCGGTGGGCCCCGACGCAGCCGCGGACGCCACCGCCGAGGCCACCGACCGGAAGGTGGGCTGGGTCCGCGACGCCGCCGGTGACCGCTTCGACGACATCGAGCTGAACTGCCTCATGTTCGCCTGCCTCCCCTCCGACGATCGGGCCGGGACGGCCGAGATGATGTCCGGGCTGTTCGGGATCACCCCCGAACAGGTGCTGGACGTGCCCCATGCCCTCATGGGCACGGTCGACGAGATGTGCGCCGACCTCGAAGCCCGTCGGGATCGCTGGGGGTTCTCCTACTTCGTCGTCCAGCACGATGCCATCGACGCCCTGGCACCGGTGATCGCCCGGCTGGCCGGGAACTGAGCACGGCGGGCAACTCCGTGGCCACCACCCTGTCGTTCGCCGGGTCGGGACGGATCACGGTGGCTCACGGGCTGGCTGCTCGCGCCGTGCCCGGGGTCGAGGTGGTCGCTGTCGCCTCGCGTGACCGAGCCCACGCCACCGAGCGGGCCGAGCAGATGGGCGCCCGGACCTGCACCTACGACGAGTTGCCGGCCGGGGCCGATGTCGTCGTCGTCGCCACCCCACCGGCCCGCCATGCCCACGACGTCCTCCACGCCTTGGAGCGGGGGGCCGCGGTCATCGTGGAGAAGCCGTTGTGCACGACACTCGCCGAGGCCGATGCCCTGGTGGTGGCGGCGGGATCGGCCGGGGAGCGGGTGGGCTACGCCGAGAACCTGGCCTTCGCCCCCATCGTGGTGCGGGCCGTCGAGCTGACCGCCGGTCTGGGTGCGCTCCACCATCTCGAGGTGCGATCGTTGTCGACCCGTCCCACGTGGGGCGACTTCCTCCGCGCCCGGTGGGGTGGGGGCGTGCTGTTCGACCTGGGCGTGCACCCGTTGGCCATCGCCCTCCTGTTGGCCGAGGCCGGTGCCAACGAGACCGGGGAGGGGGACGGGTCGCCATCGAGCCCCCCGCGGGTCACGTCCGTCCAGGCCCGCCTGGAGGGGGCCGACGACATCGACGTCGATGACTACGCCGAGGTCGACCTCACCTTCGACAGCGGACTCGTGGCGCGAGTCGTGGCCAGCTGGCGCAGTGCCGACCCGCAGTGGGATCTGCAGGCGGCGAGCGACAGCGGGGCGGTGCGGGCCGAGTTGCTCCCCGCCCTCTTGCTCGAACACAACGGCGAACCGGTGGCGCTCCCGGCCGTGCCCTCGACCGTGGACGTCCCCCAGATCGACCAGTTCGGCTACCGGGGTCAGATCGAAGCGTTCCTCTCCGACTTCGCCGCCGGCCGCACGCCGGCCATGAGCGTGGCCTTTGGCCGGACGATCCTCGATCTGGTCTGCGCCGCCTACGCGTCGGCCGCTCAGGGGGGCGCGGCCGTCGCCGTGCCCTTCACCGGGCCTCGGGACCGCACCCCCCTCGAGCTCTGGCGCAACACCACCCCCTGACCCTGGCGCACGGATCTCGCATTGCGTGATCGACCATCCCCGTTCTGTGGTGGTGGGAGGCGTACCGTCGGGATCCCTGGTTCCCCTTGGGCGGAGAGCAAGGACGGCTTGCCATGAAGCAGCTGCTCGAAAGCCCCGTCGTCGTGGGCGATGTCCGCCTCGCCCCCACCACCGAACTGGCCGGTCTCGCCGAGCTCGCCGAGCTCCGGACTCACGATGATCGTGTGTGGGCACTGCACCGGATCGCCCGGGCCATCCGCTCCGAGGACGACGCCCGTGACCACATCCGTCAGCTCCGCGACGCCAACGAGCTCACCGCCCTGCCCCGTCGCCGCTGACGGCGCAACCCCACTCAGACCAACCCCACTGACCATCCCGCGGCTCGACCCGGCGGGTTCCTACCATGACCCCGCTCCCCGGTTGGCCGCATCTCCCCGCAAGGCAGGTACCCGTGGCTAAAGAACACGAATCCATCGACCTCACCACGCTCGAAGAGGTCCATCGGCTGTTGCGCACGACGGAGTTCGCCACGGTCGGCGATCTCCTCGACCGCACCGACGGTGCCGAGCTGGGCAACGCCGTCGAGCGCATGGCGGTGCCCAGCTGGCCATCCCCGGCCGGGCCGGCCAACCACAACTCGATGGGGCTGGCCCCCCTCCCGCGACGACGCTGAGCTCGTCATGGACGCCCCAACCCACGACCGTGGCTGGATCCCCGAGCACGCGTCCGGCGATGTCGTGGTCCTCGACGCGTCCGAGCCCCGACGCAAACGGGTGGGCACCACCCGGGTGGTGCTCGAGGACGACCTGAACCCGTTCGAGCGCCTCAGCCCCACTGCCCGCAAACGACTGTTGGTCCGGGTGTTGTGCGGCCTGGTTGTCTACGACACCGCTGACGCCGTCACGGACCGCCTCGCCGGCTGAGCGGCAGCCGGTCGTACGACTCGCCGACACCCCCGGCGGCGAAGCCCCCGGGCGATCGGGCTCAGCGGGGCGAACTCAGCGGGACCCTCATCACCCTGAAGATCAGATCGCTCAACCAGTTCGGTGGCGAGCTCTCCGACGCCGACCTGCTTGAACCGGGCCCGGTTGATGAGCGCCTGCAGCAGATGATCGACGGCGTCAGGTTCCGGCGGCGTCGAAGCCCCCGGTCGGCTCGTCCGGCGATGCGGCCGGCTCCACGGCCGGGGCCGCGGGCACCGGGCGCTCAGCCGGCGGGTCCACGGGGAATGACGTCGGCGGTGCCTTCAGGAACTCATTGGCGCCGACGCCCGCTAGATCTCTGGCCGCCGACCGAGCCCGAGACCTGATCATCCCAACAGCGACGACGACGACGACGATGGCGATGATCGCCACGACCAATATTCCAACACCCATTGATCACCCGATGCGCCCAGGGAGCCCGACCCAGAGGCCTGCTCCCGCCGATGTGAGCCTTTCGAGGACTGCAACACCACGCCCTCGGCTACTCCAAGACCCAATCTCATTCTATCGGAGTTCGGGCATTTCTGCGAGGATACCCACTCAACGTGGGCGAAAGAGGGCTGTTTGTGCTGGTTCAGGCCCCAACGCGCGCCCGTAGGCCGGCCTTTACCTGCTCCAGGCGGGCAGGGCCGCCGCCGCCCATGCCGATATCAAGTTCCTGGGCGGCCCTCCATTCCGGCGCCTCGTAGTCGTGGGCGACGTCATCCACCGGCATGTCGGTCCCGTCGAGCGCTAGCTGGGCGCCGGGCCAGGCGGCAGGGTCGTCACCAGCACGGAGGAAGACCCGGAGCTGGGTGGCGGCGCCATCAGGCCCCGCGATCATGAGGAAGGTCCAGCGTTCCATGCAAGCCTCGGATCGGTTTTCGGTGGACAGGGAAAGCGGCCAGGGCATTGGCCTCAGGAAGGTCGGGTACCCCGCTCGTGCCCGAGCGGGAACTCGATGGAATCCGCCGTCATCCGCAACAGCTCCGCCAGTCCATTGACGAGCAACTGAGGCTCGGCCCCGTCCGCCGCCATCCGCCGCAAAACGGGGCGAACGTCGGCGCTCATGAATCGACCGAAGGAATCGACGAAGGCCGCACTGACCGCCCGCCCGTCCTCGGTATCGGCCAGGACCATCCGTTCGATGATCACCGCATCGGCCCCGTCGCGCGCCAAGTCGTCATCCATGATGCTCCCGTCGACCGCTCACCTTGGGTGTTGAGCGAAAACCTGTCGGCTCTCCACTCATCCCTCGTCGCTCACCTGTTGCGCTCACAACCCCCGCCCTCCCGTCGTTTTCCGCCCATCCATCATCGCTCAAGAGGCCCCGCCAACCCAAGATTGCGGCCCCGATCAAGCGTGGGCACCGACGGCGTCGATCTCCACCCGGGTGGGCATGGCCTGGGCCGCACCGGCACGCTGCACCACCAACGAGGCGGCGTCATTGGCCTTGACCACCGCAGTGGCCAGGTCCATCCCCCGGGCCAGCTCGGCGGCCAAGACGCCGGTGAACGCGTCGCCGGCGCCGGTCGTATCGGTGACGTGGACGTGATGACCGGGAACGGCCACGATGCCCGTCTCGGTCACCAGCACCGCCCCCGCAGAGCCGAGCGTCAGCACCAAGGCCTCCGGTCCGGCGGCCAGCACCCCCGTCACCGCATGCACCACCCCGGGGCCATCCAGCCCCTCCACGTCGCCCACGCACCACGCCGCCAGATCGAGCAGCTCGGCATCGTTCACCACCAGGATCGAGGTGGCCTCGAGGAGCCGGGGAGAAGGCGGGCGGAACGGCGCCAGGTTCAACACCGTGCGGGCACCAGCGAGCCGGCCGGCAACCAGGAACTGCTCGGTGACCTCGACCGGGATCTCGCCCTGGCCAACCAGGACGTCGTGGGGTCCGATGGCAAGCGAGTCGACGTCGTCACGACGCAGCTGGCCGTTGGCCCCGGCGACGATGATGATCGAGTTCGCCCCGTCCTGATCGACGAACACCGCGGCCATGCCCGACTCCATCGTCGGGTCGACACGGATGGCCGAGCAGTCGATGGCGTGGTCGGCCAGCGTGGCCAGCAGCGAAACCCCCGCGGCATCGCCCCCCACGCAGCCGATGACCTTCACGGCGGCCCCGGCGCCCGCGGCGGCCACGGCCTGGTTGAGGCCTTTGCCCCCCGATCCCCGCTGGCGCTCCCGGGCGGGAACGGTTTGTCCCGGCGTGGGAAGGCGATCCACCCGCAAAACGAGATCGGCATTCAGCGCGCCGACGACCAAGACCCTGGCGGACGTGGTCTGATCGGCCATGGGGGAAGGGTAGGGCCGATTCTCGCCGCCTGCCCGTCGGATGGCGCGGGGCCTCCCGACCGGCCCCCAGCAGCGATCCCGATCGGTCCCGGCGGCGCCATCGCGCCTGCTAGAACAAACGGAACAACTCTGCGAGGTAGGAACCCATCCATGCAGGTCGTCATCATCTACGAGAGCCTCACGGGTACCACCGAGACCGCGGCGCGCCTGATCGCCAACCAGTTCTACGTGCGCCACGTTGGCTCCAAGATCTACCCGGTCGGCGGCTTCGACCCCGACGCCATCGCCGAGGCCGACGTGGTCATCGCCGGGAGTTGGACCGACGGGTTGTTTTTCGTGGGTCAAAAGCCGGCCAAGCGCAAGAAGTTCAGCAAGCTGCCGGAGATGGACGGCAAGAAATGCGTGGTGTTCTGCACCTACGCCATCGACCCGGGCAAGACCCTCGACAAGTTCACCAAGGTGCTCGAAGAGCGTGGCGCCGATGTCCTCGGCGGTCTGGCCATCAAGCGGACCAACCTGGCTGATGGTGCCGTCGACTTCGTCGACCGGGTCATGGCCGTCGCCCCGGTCTGATCTACCGCGGCCACTCGGCGGCGAGCACGGCGTAGAGCCGTAGCGAGACTCGGCGATATGCGGCGGTGGCCGCTCGAGCTGACTCAGACCGCTCGCCAGTAGATGACGGCGTCCTCATCATCCACGGCCCGAGGGACCCGGCCGATCTCGAGCCAGCCCAGCTCCTCGTAAAGGCGCCGGGCCGGGTTCGATTCGAACACCAGGTTGAACTGGATCGCGTCGAAGCCGTGGCCCGGGGCGCGTTCGATCGAGTCGGTGACGAGGGCCCGACCCACGCCTCGGCCCCGGAAGCGACGATCGACGATGTAGCCCGCGTTGGCGATGTGGGCGGCCCGGCCGGGCTGATTGGGCTTGAGGTAGTAAGCGCCGGCGAATTCGCCATCCACCCGGGCGGCCACGACCACAGTGACGGGCCGCACCCAGGTGGCATCGAACACCTCGGAGGTGAGCGGCGGGGCGTGCGGATAGCCCTCGAGATCGTCGACGATCTGACGGAACAGCCGGAACAGTCCGTCGAGCTCATCGGGGCGAATGGGGCCCACCGCGAGGTCGGGATCAGGCTCACACACCTGATCACTCTCCCATTCCCGGTGGCCGCGGCCCGACCCCACCATCGTTCCTGCAAAACGCGCCCTGTGGTGGGGCTCGATTTCGGACCTCGACACCGCTAGCTACCTGATCGTCCGTGACGTGTTCGCCACGGTGGAGATCAACGCGATGTTGGCCGATGTGGCCGTGATGCACGACGAGGCGAGGCCGGGGGACGGCCGATCCTGGTGGGGCCGCAA
This sequence comes from Candidatus Neomicrothrix sp. UBA4742, assembly GCA_002403895.1. Classification (GTDB taxonomy): domain Bacteria; phylum Actinomycetota; class Acidimicrobiia; order Acidimicrobiales; family Acidimicrobilacustridaceae; genus UBA4742. The sequence goes on along the minus strand of DHIQ01000195.1, from coordinate 4,591 downwards.
CGCCGACGGCGAGGAGGTGCTGTGCCGGGTCCTCGACGCCAATCGCTTCGAACGGTTCCACCGACTCTCCTAAGACGCCCGCGTCCGACGGCTCATGCACGGGCCTGCTGGTAGGGACCGCGGCAGGCGGCGCGTTGCTGGGTTCGATCGCCGGCCACGCTGCGGCCGGCAGGAGCCGCAAGGATCTGAAGGAGGCGGGCGAGCACCTCGACGAAGGCACTGCTGGCCTGGTCGTGGTCGGCGTATCCGAATCCCGGGGCGCATCCGGGGTCTCGGGGACCGCTGGCACCGATCGTCAGCAGGGTCGGTCGCCGGCGATCGTGACCCGCTCCATCCGCCGCGTGGCAGGCCAGTAGTCGCTGACGGCGTAGTGCTGTGCGCAACGGTTGTCCCACAACGCGAACGAGTCCGGGGCCCAGCGGAAGCGGCATTGGTACTCGGGGATGGTCGCCTGCCGATAGAGCAGTGCGAGCAACGCCGCACTCTCGTCGCTCGCCATGCCGACGATGTGGGAGGTGAAGGCGGCGTTGACGTAGATCGACAACCGACCGGTGACCGGGTGAGTGCGCATCACGGGGTGCTCGGCAGGCGGATACTTCTGCCGCAGATCGGCGAGCTGATCTGGCGTCTTGCCCGACCCGAACACGCGGGTGAAGTCGTGCACGGCGACCAGACCGACCAGTCGCTCGCGTGTCTGCTGGTCGAGCCCGTTGAAGGCGGCTTCCATGTCGGCGAAGAGCGTGTCGCCGCCGTTGTCGGGCAGTTCGATGGCACGCAGCATGGAGCCGAGCGAGGGTTCCTGGCGCCAGGTCACATCGCTGTGCCAGGTGTTCTCGTTGCCCGGGCGGGCCTCGTTGCTGATGAGCCCCATGACTTCGGGGTAGCCCTTCTTGGAGGGCACGAAGGGGTGCACCTCGAGCTCGCCGAACTGGCGGCAGAACTCGACGTGCTGGTCGGTCGTGATGTGCTGGTCGCGGAAGAACAGCACCTTGTGTTGGATGAACGCCTTGCCGAGCTCGGCCCAAGTCCCGTCGTCGCACAGATGAGCGAGGTCGATGCCGTGGATCTCGGCGCCGATGGTCGGGGTGAGGGGGCGGATGTCGAGCATGGGTCCTCCGGGGTCACGACGCCGAGCGGCGGGGCTGACCGACGAAACGGCGGTCGAGCTCAGCGTAGGCCTGCTCGATGGTCCGGAGCCCGAGCTGCTCGCGGTCAAGGGCCTCGTCTTCGACGCTAGCGCTGCGATCCGCGCCCAACTCGCACCGGACTGCAAACCTGGAGCGCTGGTCAGATTCCCGATAACGAACGACTGGAGGCAGTCCATGGAACAGCGAGCAGAGCCCACAGGCTGGGTCGGTTGGATCTATTTCGGCGGCATTGTGTTGGTGATGGCCGGCATCCTCCAACGCCATCTACGGATTGGTCGCGCTCCTCAACGACCAGTGGGTCGCTTGGGGAGCCCGAGGTGTCGTCTACCTCGACATGACATCTTGGGGCTGGGTCCACCTGATCCTCGGCGGCGTGGTGGCCTTGCCCGGGGTCGGGGTGATGACCGGCAACATCCTCGCCCGCACCATCGGCGTCATCGTCGCCGCCCTCAGCCTGATCGTGAACTTCCTGGTGCTTCCCGCCTACCCGATCTGGTGACTCGTCGTGATGACCCTCGAGGTCCTCGTGATCTACGCGCTGGTGGCCCACGGCCGAGAAGCCAAGAGCTGAACGCCTCGAACATCCCGCTATTCTCACCGATTCGACCCCCGCTCCAGTCCGCCACGGTTGCGCGGGGGTCGATTCGCGTCGAACGCCATCCGAGCCTCCGGGTCCGGGTGATGCGAACC
>DHIQ01000195.1:1926-2528 GCA_002403895.1 Candidatus Neomicrothrix sp. UBA4742 | reverse complement strand
GAAGTGGTCCCAGCTTTGGCTGATCGCATGCTCGGCCGCGAGGGTGCCGAGATGAAACGTCATGGTTAGCCACCCCGGGGTGGGGCTCGGGTCGGGGACCTTCGACCCTGGTCTGTCCGCACCAGAGGTGTGATGATCAGTTCAGGAGATCCGTCTGAAGGGAGGGGTGCGATGACCGAGCATCCGAACGTCCGGCTGATCCGGCGTGGCTACGCGTCGTTCGCCGCCGGGGATCTTGACGCATTGCGCGACCTCATGGTGGATACCGTCGTGTGGCATGAGCCCGGCCGCAGCCCGCTGGGAGGCGACTACGAGGGTCAGCAAGGCGTCGCCGAGTTCCTCTCGAAGCTGCGGGACCTCAGCGACGGCACCTTCACGATGGAGCTGATCGACGTCTTGGCGACGCCCGAAAGGGCGGTCGCTCTACAGGAGGAGACCGCCCGCCGTGCCGACCGCGAGCTCGACATGTCGAGTGCCGTCGAGTTTGAGATTCACTGCGGCAAGATCACCGAGGTGACCGTCTACCACGACGACACATACCACTTCGACGAGTTCTGGTCGTAGCTCAGGGTCGCGTTCCACTGCGGATCCCGCAACGTCGT
>DHIQ01000195.1:425-1739 GCA_002403895.1 Candidatus Neomicrothrix sp. UBA4742 | reverse complement strand
GGCAATGACCGACATCACGCCCTGCCTGTGGTTCGACGGCAACGCGGACGAGGCCGTCGACCACTACCTCTCGATCTTCCCCAACTCGAGGCGGCTCACGGGCAGCGAGTACGGCCCCGACACGCCGGGCGAAGAGGGCACCACCCTCACGCTGAGCTTCGAGCTCGACGGCCGGCCTTTCATGGCGCTCAACGGGGGGCCGGCGTTCCAGTTCACACCGGCCATCTCCTTCGTGGTCAACTGCGAGACCCAAGAGGAGCTCGACCACTATTGGGACCGCCTGCTCGAGGGCGGAGCGCCGTCGCAATGCGGATGGCTCACCGACCGCTTCGGGGTGTCGTGGCAGATCGTGCCCACCCGGCTGGGCGAACTGATGAGCGACCCCGACCACGAACGGGCCAACCGGGTGATGCAGGCCATGTTGAAGATGATCAAGCTCGACATCGCCCAACTGGAGGCCGCGGCAGCCGGAGCCGGGCGTCGCCGGTGATTGGAGATGTCAGTCCGTCACCCAGAACGAGCGGTCCGGTCCGAAGCCCGACCCAGGCGGATGAGGGCCCAGGTGGATGAGTTGGTCGCCGCGTACCGCGCTGGCGACCGCGTCGATCAGCTCGCCGAGCGGTTTGGCGTCCACCGCACCACCGTGACGACCCACCTCCACCGCCGACAAGTCGCCGCTTACACAAATGTCCCGGGCAGACCGGGCCCTTGCCGGCGTGGTGAGGCATCATCGATGGGTGTGGGCCGGAGGCTGCACGGGATCGACTAGGGGAGGTGCTGTGGCGACCGAGGTGACCACGGTGCTGTTCACCGACCTGGCCGGCTCGACCGAGACGGCGGCGCGTCTTGGCGTCACAGCCGCCGAGGCCCAGCGCGTCGACCATTTCGCGTCGCTCGGTCGGGCTGTCACCGAGGCCGGCGGCCAGCTGGTCAAGAACATGGGCGATGGGATCATGGCCGTGTTTCCCTCAGCGAGCGCGGCGCTCGACGCGGCCGCGGTCATGCAGCGCTCGGCCCGCCTCGGGGTTTCGGGCAACAGTGAGCCGGTTGGGCTACGCGTCGGTGTGGCCGTTGGCGAGGTGACGCGGACCGAGGACGGTGACGCGTTCGGGATACCAGTGGTGACGGCGGCCCGACTGTGTGGGGCGGCCGATGCCGGTCAGGTGCTGGTCAGCGACGTCATCCGGCTGTTGACCGCGGCGAGCCACGCCGATGTGCTCGTGGCGGTCGGGGCGCTCGATCTCAAGGGGTTCCCCGAGGCTGTCCCGGCCTGCGAGCTGCGATGGGCCGAGGTGGCCCTAGCTGGTCCGATTC
>DHIQ01000195.1:0-126 GCA_002403895.1 Candidatus Neomicrothrix sp. UBA4742 | reverse complement strand
GTGAGCCGCGACGCGGAGCTGGCGGCCGTGGGGCGCGCCGTCGAATCGGGTGGGCGTGCCCTCGTCGCCGTGTCGGGCGAGCCGGGCATAGGCAAGACGCGGCTGGTGGCCGAGTTCGCCCGGCGG
>DHIQ01000194.1 GCA_002403895.1 Candidatus Neomicrothrix sp. UBA4742 | reverse complement strand
CTGACCCTGTCCGCCGTGCGCCCACGCGAGCATAGTTTCCATTCCCAAGCTGACAGTGCGGGTTCGATTCCCGTCACCCGCTCCACACACGAATACCCGTGCAACACAATCGAATCGGACGCCGTCTCCCAGGTGGAGGCCATGCCCATCGGGATCGAATTCGCCCTTCGCACAGTCGCGTACAACTACCGGGTGCCCTCAAGACCGCGCTGGCGAGGGACCTAGTCTGTTCGATCTACGTCGCCGTCCGGGTCAAGGTGTCGAAACCGGCGGGGCTCTTCGCCAATCTATGTTGCCCCACGCACCACCGGTCGAAAGCGGCGGCCGTGATGGGGCGCGAGAAGTGATAGCCCTGAGCGACGTCGCAGCCAAGACCTGCCAGGGCGGTCAGGATCTGCTCGGTCTCGACGCCTTCGGCGACAAGCTTGAAGCCGAGGTTGTGGCCCAAGTCGACGACGCTTCGCACGATCAACGCGTTGCTGGGGTCTTCGGTCATCGTCATCACGAAGGACCGGTCGATCTTGATCTCACTGACGGGCAGGTTCTTGAGCTGACCGAGACTGGTGTACCCGACCCCGAAGTCGTCGATAGAGATTCGTGTCCCCACGGTGGCCAGCCGCTCTAGCACGTGCTGCGCCTGCACAGGATCGGTCATGATCGCCGTCTCGGTCACCTCGAGCTCCAGCAGCTCGGGAGCGACGCCGTGTGCGACAAGGAGCTCGGCGACCTGGTCGGGCAGGCCTTCATCGAGCAGGTTTCGGGCGGCCAGGTTCACCGAGACAGTCAACGGCCGGCCGGCGTCCGACCACGTGCGGGCCTGTGCCAGAGCGGTGTCCAGGACCTGTCGGGTGAGAGGGCCGATCAGCCCGGTGTGTTCGGCGAGGGGGATGAACTCGTCAGGGAAGACCAGGCCGCGGTCTGGGTGCCGCCAGCGGACGAGGGCCTCGACGCCGACGACATCACCGGTGTTGATGTTGACCTGAGGCTGGTAGTACAGGACGAGCTCGCCGCGGTCCAGGGCCCGGCGCAGTTCCCCGAGCAGCGCGAGCTTGGCCGGCGAGTACCCGTCGACGGCCGGATCGTAGGTACACACCCCGAGGTTCTGGGTCTTCGCCACGTGCATGGCGACGTCGGCGCGCTGCAGCAGGGTGGTCGCGTCGCGGCCGTGCCTACCGGAGAGCACGACCCCGACGCTTGCCTCGACGTCCAGGTCGACGCCCTCGACATGGAACGGCGTCTCCAACGCGGCCCGCAGCTTTGCCGCAACGGCTCTCGCGTTGGCCACGGTGCCGACGTCGGGCAGCAGGACCGCGAACTCGTCCCCGCCCGGGCGGGCAACGGTGTCCACGCCACGCACCACGCCGGTCAGGCGCGCCCCGACCTGGGTCAGCAGCTCGTCGCCGTAGTGGTGCCCGAGGGTGCCGTTGATCTCCTTGAACCGGTCCAGCCCGAACAGCAGCAGGCCGGCGCTGGTCCCAGCCCGGGCGTCGGCGCGCAGCACCTGCCCACACCGGTCGGCGAGCAGCGCGCGGTTCGGCAGCCCGGTCAGGGGGTCGTGAAGCGAGTCGTGCACCGCGCGGGCCCGTTCGACATCGAGTAACCGGCGGTACCCACGGGTGATCGACGCGAGCATGGCAACGAGCACCAGGCCGGTCAGGAACACCAGAGGGGTCAGCCGGCGGGTGGACGCCTCCAGCCGCTGCAGATTCGCTAGCTCGGCCAGCGCGAACTGGCCCTTGTGCGCGGCGGCTTCGCCGACGGCCTTGTCGATCGCGGCAAAGGCCGGCTCGGTCTGGTCGCGGTCCACCCGCAGCACGGTGGCCTTGTCGCCCCGGTCGACTGCGGCGAACAGCCGGTCGATCGCTGCGAGGTAGGTGCGGTGCTCGACCAGGACACGGTCCACAAGGGCCCGGTCGTTGGCGTTCCCATCTCGCCGGACCTCGCCCAGCGCAGCGACGAGAGCGGCGGCCGCTTCGACGTACCGGGTCCGAACCTGGGCCCCCGGCTCGAGGTGGTACTTGTACTCCTGCATTTCCTCCGTGTTGAGCGCGCTGGCCGCCCGTGCATAGTCGTCGGACAAACCCCTGGCCGCGACTGCCCGACTCACCTCATCACTGGTCGCGACAGACGACCACACCGCGAACAAGCTGACGGCAAGCAGGACCAGCACCAGGCCGACGCTGGCCACCCGACTACGCCAGGCCATACGCCCGTCCAGCCCGTGCGGTCGCAAACCAGCACGCGCCTTAGGGTCGAGCCGTACATCGGCGATGACCATGGTCCTCCGGATCCGCACGGGCATTTTCAGGCCTGACGACTCGTGTCAGCACCTGGACATAAGGAGTCATTTCTCATCATGACAACCTGAGCATGCGCGCGTACCCAGATTCCGAATGTTCGTCACCACGCTCGGATGCCTGCCTACTGCGGGTCGGTGAACAGAAATGCGGTGTTTGACGGAGACGCACGACACGACGATGACCCCGGCGGTCCGGCTGAGTCTGAAGAGCCGGTTTGATTGGTCCTTCACCCACCCGCGCAGCATCGGTACCGCAACGAAGTACCGCAACACCAACACCGCGACCCGCCCTCTGGCCACGTTGGTTGCCGCCCTTCCGTGCTCAGCCACCAATATGGTTGCCGCTGCGAAAGGTTCGGGACGAAGAGGCCGAGGAACCGTCTTGCTAACGGATTTGCTAACACCAGCCTCCGGCTTGCTGGATACGACAGGACCCACCGCCCTTCTACTGAGCACGGATCCGTACGCGGACGGACCCCTCG
>DHIQ01000058.1:5261-5567 GCA_002403895.1 Candidatus Neomicrothrix sp. UBA4742 | reverse complement strand
GGATGGAGGTGGTCAAATGGGCCGGCTCACCCCGGGGTGGATGGGGTGCGAACCCGAGGGGAATCACATGGCGGCGACCAGCGCCGGCAGGGCGGGGGCTGTGGCTCGGGGTGGGCTCCGTAGGTCTCGGGGTTCAACGGTGGTGTTCGTCTGCGTGGGAGCGGTAACGCTCGACCACCGTTTCGGTGGTTCAGCGTTCTCCGGTTGGGTCCTGACGGCCCCGGGGAGCCGGGATCAGATCGGGATCAGATCGGGATCAGGCCGGGGAGATGATGACGCACCCGTTGTGGCCGCCGAAGCCGAACG
>DHIQ01000058.1:946-5096 GCA_002403895.1 Candidatus Neomicrothrix sp. UBA4742 | reverse complement strand
CGTTGTGGCCGCCGAAGCCGAACGAGTTCGACAGCGTCGGGCCCGGTGTCCAGGGCCGGGCCTCGGTCACGATGTCGATGGCGGCCAGATCGGGATCGGGCTCGCCGTACCCGGCGGTGGGCGGGATGACCCCGTGAAGTATCGACTGCACCACGGCCACCGCTTCGAGTGAGCCAGCCGCTCCCAGAGCGTGGCCGAGCACGCCCTTGACGGAGGTGACCGGCGGGCCCGGAGTCCCGAACACCTTGGCGATGGCCTCGGCCTCGGCCGCATCGTTGAGCGGTGTGGAGGTGCCGTGCGCGTTGATCTGGGCGATGTCGGCGGGTACCAGCCCGGCGTCGAGCAGGGCGAGTTCCATGCAGGCGATGGCCCCGGCGCCGCCGGGTGCCGGGGCCGTGATGTGGTGAGCGTCGGCGGTGCTGGCTGCGCCCACGACCTCAGCCAGGATGGTGGCCCCCCGAGCGGTGGCCGTGTCCCAGTCCTCGAGCACCAGGGCGCCGGCCCCTTCGGCGATCACGAAGCCGTCTCGGCGCAAGTCGAAGGGGCGGGACACGCCGACGGTGGACAGCGCCGTCATGTTGGCGAAGCCCTGGGTGCCCACCGGGGTCATGGCTGCCTCGGAGCTCCCGGTGAGCACCGCGTCGCACCGACCGGTGGCGATCATGCGGGCGGCGTTGCCCACCGAGTGGGTCCCTGCCGCGCAGGCAGTCACAATGGTCTCACACGGCCCCTGCCAGCCGTGACGCATGGAGATTGCTGCCGCTCCGGCGTTCGCCATCATCATGGGAACGAGGAAGGGCGATACCCGCCGAGGCCCCTTCTCGTGGAACGTGAGGATCTGCTCTTCCAGCGTGCTGAGCCCGCCGACGCCCGTACCGAAGATTACGCCCCGACGTAGCGGGTCGGCCGTAAGCTCGCCGGCCTGGTCCAGCGCCATCTGGGCTGCGGCCAGGGCGAACTGGGCGAAGCGGTCGGTGCGTCGGGCCTCCTTGACGTTGTCGAAGTAGGGCGCGGGATCGAAATCGGCGATAGCCCGGCTGCCTTCGGGTGCGGCGGACAGCAGACCATCCCAGAACGCCTCGGCCCCGGTGCCACAACGGGCCACGGCCCCGAGGCCGGTGACAGCGACGCGGCGCCCGTCCATCAGAGCTTCGAGGTGACCAGGGTCAGGGCCTGGCCGACGGTCTCGATGCCATCCAGCTCTTCTTCGTCGACGGTCACGTCGAACTCCTCTTCGAGCGCCATGACCAGTTCGACGAGGTCGAGGCTGTCGGCGTCGAGGTCGTCGCCGAACCTGGCGTCGACGGTGACCTTGGCCGGGTCCACGGCCAGGACCTCGACTGCGCACTTCTTGAACCGTTCGAAATTGGCATCATCGCTCACTCGGGGTGCTCCGTTCTCAGAGGGAAAGGTTGGGGTTGCGGATCGGTGGGTAAGCGATCGGGTGGCTCGACCCGACCTGGGTCGGGGACGATTCCAGCGCCGCGACGGTAGCGCCTCGGGGCCGTGGGCGACGTGCTGACGGCGGCTCAGGTGGGTCCCATGCCCAGGCCCCCGTCGACGGGTACCACGGCCCCCGTGATGTAGCCGGCGGCATCGGAGGCGAGGAACGCCACCGTGGCGGCCACCTCCTGCGGGCTGCCGAAGCGTCCGAGGGGCACCGCGTCGGTGATGGCGGTCTGGCGGTCCTCGCCCAGGGCGGCAGTCATCTCGGTGGTGATCGGCCCGGGAGCCACCACGTTCACGGTGATGGACCGTGAAGCGAACTCGCGGGCCAGTGAGCGGGCCAGTCCCACCAGCCCCGCCTTCGAGGCCGAATAGTTGGCCTGGCCAGCCTGACCGGTGGAACCCACCACCGAGGAGATGAAGATGATGCGCCCGAAGCGAGCCCGCATCATCTTCTGTATGGCCCGCTTGGCTACCCGGAACCCGCCGGTGAGGTTGGTGTCGAGCACGGCGGAAAAGGAGTCGTCGCCCATGCGCAGCACCAACCCATCGTCGGTGATGCCGGCGTTGGAGATGAGGACCTCGACCGGTCCCAGCTCCTCCTCGATGCGGGTGAAGGCGGCGGCCACCTGCTCGGTGTCGGTCACGTCACAGGTGACGCACAGCAGACCGACAGCGTCGTCGCCGGACGGGGGCGCCGACCGGTAGGTGATGGCCACCTGGTTGCCGGCATCGGCGAAGGCCCGGGCGCAGGCCAGACCGATGCCACGGGCACCGCCGGTCACCAGGACGACTCTGCTCATGGAGACACCTCGGGGTCAGGGGCGGTTCCGGTTGTTCCGGCGGGCACGCTCCAGCGCACGAGGGCGCTGGCCACGCTCATGCCCGCGCCGAACCCCGCGAGGAGCACGAGGTCACCGGGGCTGAGCCGGCCTTCGTCGGCGGCCTCGGCCAGCGCCAGTGGGATCGACGCCGCGCTGGTGTTGCCGTGGTGGTCGAGCGTGACCACGGTCCGATCGAGCGGGATGTCGAGGCGGCTGCAGACGGCGTCGACGATGCGGACGTTGGCCTGGTGGGGCACGAACAAGGCCACCTCCTCGGAGCTCACCTGCGCCCGTGCCAGCGTTCGCTGGGCCGAGTCGACAGTCGAGCGCACGGCTCGGCGGAAGACCTCTCGACCGTCCATCTGGATGAATCCCCCGATGTCGGCCTGCAGCAGGTGGCGGGCGGAACCGTCATTGTCGAGGTCGAACGCAATGAGGTCGCCCGGGCCTTCGGTCGCTTCGACCACGATGGCCCCGGCGCCGTCAGCGAACAGGATGGCGGTCGACCGGTCGTCCCAATCGACGATGGTGCTCATGGTGTCGGCCCCGATGAGTAGCAGCCGGTCCGTCCCGGTGGCCAGCAGCCCGGCGGCGGTCACCAGGCCGTAGACGAACCCGGCGCACACCGCGTTCACGTCCATGGCGCCGCCGCTGATGGCGAGCGCGTCCTGCACGGTGGCCGCAGTAGCCGGCAGGACCTGGTCGGGCGTGCACGTGGCCACCACCACCATTCCCACGCTGGCGGGGTCGACCTCGGCGCGAGCGAGGGCCAACCGTCCGGCCTCGATGGCCAGCGCCGAGGTGGTGCTGCCCACCCGTCGCTCACGGATGCCGGTGCGCTCGGTGATCCAGGCGTCGGTGGTGTCGAGGGTGGCTTCCAGATCGGCGTTGGTGACCGTCTTGTCGGGGAGCGCGGCCCCCCAGCCGCTGATGCGCAAGCCGCGCATCAATGCACCCGAAGCCAGGCGATGGGCTCGCGGCTGGTGACCCGCTCACCCTCGTCGGTCAGCATGCCCATGATCACGCCGGCGAAGGGCGAATAGACGGGGGCATCGCCGACGCTCCCGAGGACGTCGCCGGCGGCCACCGTGGTGCCGGATCCGACGCTCTCGGCCTGATGGAACACGCCGGCCGCCGGGCTGACCACGATCCGTTCCGTGGCGAACAGGTGCTCGCCCTCGTGCGCGCCCACCGCGGACGAGCCCGGGGCCGCCAAGGTCTCGATGAGGCGGTCCAGTTCGGTGGGGGTGGAGACCGACAGGGTGCGGGCGCCGGTCACCGTCCGCTTGGCCATGCCGGTGAGGACGCCGCCCGGGCCGAGCTCCACGAAGGTGGTCACGCCCGCCTCTTCCAGGTTGTGGAGGGTCTGGCGCCACAGCACCGGACTGCACAGCTGGGCGCCGAGCAGGCCGGCCCACTCGTCGCCGCCGGTGTGGGGCCGTGCGTCCACGTTGGCGTATACCGGCAGCTCGGGCGCCCGGAGGTCGACACCGGCCAGCGCAGCCCGCAGCCGTTCGCGGGCGGGCGCCATGAACGGCGTGTGGAATGCACCGCTGACCGCCATCGACAAGATCCGCTTGGCTCCCAGGTCCTTGGCCGCGGCCGAGGCGCCGTCCACCCCGTCGGGGGATCCGGCGATGACCACCTGGCCGGGGGCGTTGTAGTTGGCGACCCACACGTCCTCGTCGGTGCGGGCGCAGGCCATCTGGACGAGGTCGTCGTCCAGTCCGAGTACGGCGGCCATGGTGCCCTCGCGCTCGGTGGCGGCGGATTGCATGGCCTCACCCCGCTCGGCCACCAGGCGGACCCCGTCTTCGAAGGCCAGAGCGCCGGACGCGACCAGGGCGGTGTACTCGCCGAGGCTGTGACCCGCCACCATC
>DHIQ01000058.1:0-718 GCA_002403895.1 Candidatus Neomicrothrix sp. UBA4742 | reverse complement strand
CCGAGACGCTCGACCGCGTCGAGGACGACGAGGCTGGCCACGAACGTGGAGAGCTGAGCGTTGCGGGTGGCCTTCAGCTCGTCGGCGTCGGCGTGGAGGAGCAGGTGGGCGACATCACGACCGGCCGCCGCGCTCGCTTCGTCGACCAGCTCCCACGAAGGGTGGTCGGTCCAGGCATCCCCCATGGCCGGCTTCTGTGAGCCTTGCCCGGGGAAGGTGAACGAGATCATGGATTGAGAGGCCCCTCCGCTGGTGTCAGGTGCTCTGACTGCGGTGGCGGCGCCGAGGTTTCAGTTTTCCGCGGAACGTTGGTGCGTGGGGTCCGGGGCTGCGTCACGGCTCAGGAACTGGCGCCGTACTGGGAGTCGAAGCGGCGCTGGTCGCGGCGCAGAACCTGCTCGCGGATTGCTGCGAGGAGGCCGACCAGGCCCCCGAGGATGGCCAAGCGGCGCAGCCGCCGAGCCCAGCGCGGCCGGGCCGGGGCCGACGAGGAAGACGGTGAGCGAGCCATCAACACCCACGCTACTGCCCGTCGTCCCGTGCCGGCGTCCCGCCCCTCCCGGCTCCCCGCCCCAGCCCGACCTCAAGAACAGCGAAAGCCGGGGGGTGGGCTCACCAAGCGGACCTTTCGGCAGCCAAAAAATGACACCCATGGCCACTTCTTGCAGCCAGAATCGGAGAGCATCAGAGGAGTACGAGTGCGGCGGGTGGGATTCGA
>DHIQ01000135.1 GCA_002403895.1 Candidatus Neomicrothrix sp. UBA4742 | reverse complement strand
GATCCTGATGTCGGTGATGATGGCCACCTTCGTCGCCGTCTTGGCCCCCCGCGCCTCGGTGAGCTCCGAGCGGATCGAGGAAGTGCTCGACACGGCGTCGTCAGTGGTCGCGCCCACCGTGCCGGTCACCACCCTCGACCAGACCACATCCCTGGAGTTCCGCCACGTCGAGTTCAAGTACCCGGGGGCAGAGTTGCCCGTGCTCTGCGACATCTCGTTCAGGGCGGTAGCCGGGCAGACGACGGCGATCATCGGCAGCACCGGCTCGGGCAAGAGCAGCCTGCTCAACCTCATCCCCCGCCTGTTCGATGCCACCGCCGGAGCGGTGCTGGTCGACGGGTACGAAGTCCACCGAATCGAGCCCGACCTGTTGTGGAGCCGCATCGGCCTCGTGCCGCAGAAGCCGTTCCTGTTCTCGGGAACGGTGGCCAGCAACCTGCGCTACGGGAACCCCGACGCCACCGACGAGGAGCTGTGGGAGGCGCTCGAGATCGCCCAGGCCAAGGCCTTCGTCTCCGCCATGCCCGGCCGGCTCGAGGCTCCGATCAGCCAGGGCGGGTCCAGTGTCTCCGGCGGGCAGCGCCAGCGCCTGGCCATCGCCCGCGCCCTGGTCCGGCGGCCCGGCATCTACCTGTTCGACGACTCGTTCTCGGCGCTCGACCTCGCCACCGACGCCCGGCTCCGTGCCGCCCTCGTACCGGTGATCGCCGACGCGGTGACCGTCATCGTCGCCCAACGGGTGTCGACGATCAGGAATGCCGACCAGATCCTGGTGATCGAGGACGGTCGTCAGGTCGGGCTCGGCCAACATCACGACCTCCTCGAGCACTGTCCCACGTATGCCGAGATCGTGGCGTCCCAGCTCACCGAGGAGGAAGCGGCATGAGCGAGGACGAGAAGGTGGTGCGGCCGCCGGCAGAGGATGCGCGCGGCGGGTTCACCAGCCGGTGGGGGGCTGCGGGCATCCCCCTCGAACGGTCGAAGGACTTCAAGAACTCGACCCGGCGGCTGGCCCAGCGGCTGCGCCCGGAGTGGCTCGGCGTGGCCGGCGTATTGCTGCTGGCCGTCTCCAGCGTGACGCTGCAGGTCATCGCCCCGAAGCTCCTGGGCGGGGCCACCAACATCATCGTGCGGGGCGTGGTCAGCGGGAAGGGCATCGACTTCACGAGGTTGCACCGGGTGCTGCTCGGGGTGCTGGTCATCTACGTCTCCGCCGCGGTGCTGTCCTTCCTCCAGTCCTACGTGCTGGCCGGGGTCGTGCAGCGGGCGATGTTCCGCCTGCGCTCCGACGTCGAGGACAAGCTCAACCGGATGCCGCTGCGCTACGTCGACAGTCAGCCCCGTGGCGACCTGCTGAGCCGGGTAACCAACGACATCGACAACCTCTCCCAGAGCCTCCAGCAGACGCTGAGCCAGCTGCTGACGTCGTCGCTCACCCTGGTCGGCGTTCTCATCATGATGATCACCATCTCGCCACTGCTGGCCCTCGTCGCGCTGATTACCGTACCCGTCTCGATCTTCACGATGAAGGGCATCACCAAGCGCTCCAAGGCCCGATTCGTCGATCAGTGGAGGCACACCGGGTCGTTGAACGCTCAGGTGGAGGAGGCGTTCACCGGCCATTCCCTCGTCAAGGTGTTCGGTCGCCAGGCCGAGGTCGAGAAGCGGTTCAACGACAAGAACGAGGAGTTGTTCGGCGCCAGCTACAGCGCGCAGTTCATCTCGGGGATCATCCAGCCGGCGATGATGTTCTTCGGCAACCTGAACTACGTGGCGATCGCCCTGATCGGCGGGCTGCGGGTGTCGTCGGGCCAGATGTCCATCGGCGACATCCAGGCCTTCATCCAGTACTCACGCCTGTTCACCCAACCGCTCACCCAGCTCGCCTCGATGATCAACGTCATGCAGTCGGGGATCGCCTCGGCCGAGCGGGTGTTCGAACTGCTCGATGCCCCTGAGGAGGTCGAGGACGATCTGGTCCCGCTGGAGGACCTCGAGCCCCGTGGCCGGGTGGCCTTCGAGCACGTGTCGTTCTCCTACGACCCCGCGAACCTGCTCATCAAGGACCTCTCCCTGGTGGCCGAGCCTGGTCAGACTGTCGCCATCGTCGGGCCCACCGGGGCGGGAAAGACGACCCTGGTGAACCTGCTCATGCGGTTCTACGACATCGAAGAGGGCGTCATCTCCCTCGATGGCCACGACATCTCGAAGATGCGGCGTCGGGAGCTTCGATCGAACATGGGGATGGTCCTCCAGGACACCTGGCTGTTCAGCGGGACGATCCGGGAGAACATCGCCTACGGCAACCTCGACGTCACCGAGGAGGACATCCTCGCCGCCGCCCGCGCCACCTACGTCGACCGCTTCGTGCACTCGCTCCCGCACGGGTACGACACCATCATCGACGACGAAGGTGGCACGGTGAGCGCCGGCGAGAAGCAGTTGCTCACGATCGCCCGCGCCTTCCTCGCCAATCCCACCATCCTGATCCTCGACGAGGCCACGAGCTCCGTGGACACCCGCACCGAGGTCCTCATCCAACACGCCATGGCTGCCCTGCGTTCGAACCGGACCAGTTTCGTCATCGCCCACCGGCTGTCCACGATCCGCGACGCCGACACG
>DHIQ01000157.1:1241-5595 GCA_002403895.1 Candidatus Neomicrothrix sp. UBA4742 | reverse complement strand
ACCGGCAAGTCGCTGGCCTATCTCGTCCCCGCCATCATGAGTGGGGTGAAGGTGGTGATCGCCACCGCCACCAAGGCCCTCCAGGATCAGCTGGCGGGAAAGGACCTGCCCTTCCTGACCGAGCACCTGGATCGCCCGTTCACGTTCTCGGTGCTGAAGGGTCGCTCCAACTACGTGTGCCTCCAGCGGGTGCACGAGGCCGAGACGGACGTCGCCCAGGGCACGCTCGAGGGCACGTCGGACACGGCGGTGAGCGAGGAGGTGCGACGCCTGGCCGAGTGGGCCGCCACGTCGTCCACGGGAGATCGGGCCGAGCTGGACATCGAACCGTCTCCCCGGGCCTGGTCGGTCGTGAGCGTCGGACCGAGGGAGTGCCCCAGCGCGGCCAACTGCCCCCGGGGTGAGGTGTGCTTCACCGAGCAGGCCCGCGCTGCCGCCGCTACCGCCGACGTGGTGGTGGTCAACACCCATCTCTACGGGCTCAACCTCGAAGCCGGTGGAGCGCTGCTGCCCGAGCACGACCTGGTGGTCATCGACGAGGCCCATCAGTTCGAAGACGTGGTGTCGGCCACGTTCGGCCTCGAATTGTTCGGTGGGCGGTTCACCAACCTGGCCCGGATCACCGCCGCCATCCTCGCCGACCCGGCCACGGTGGCCGGCCTCGAGCAGGCCTCCGCCCATCTCTCTGATGCGCTCGCCGAGCAGGTGGGCCGGCGACTGCGGGGCGTGATGGACGACGACCTCGCCGACGCCCTCGACTTCGGCCGGGTGCGGGTCGAGGCCGTGCTCGCTCTGGTGCGCGCCGTCCCCGACGACGGCCCGGGCGACGTCGGGGCGCGCCGGCAACGGGCACTGAAGGCTGCCGGCACCCTCATCGATGACCTGGACTACGTCAGCAACGTGCCGACCACCCACGTGGCCTGGGTGGAAGGCAGCGCCGACAGCCCGGTGCTGCGGGTGGCTCCCGTCGACGTGGCCGACGTGCTGCGCGACGCCTTGTGGGACGGGCCGACCGCAGTGCTGACCAGCGCCACCATCCCGGCCACCCTGGGGGAACGGCTGGGGCTCGAAGCGGGCGCCTTCGACGAGCTCGATGTCGGCAGCCCATTCGACTTCGAGCACCACGCCCTGCTCTATTGCGCCGCCCATCTCCCCGACCCCCGCAACGCGGCCTACGAGGACGCATCCCACGCCGAGATCGAGGCCCTTGTCGTCGCCGCCGGCGGGCGCACCCTGGCCCTGTTCACGAGCTACCGAGCCATGCACGCCGCGGCCGACGCCCTACGGCCGCGACTTCCGTGGCCGATTCTGACCCAGAACGATCTGCCCAAGCCGGCGCTCATCACCCGCTTCAGTGAGGACGAACCAACCTCCCTGTTCGCCACGATGGGCTTCTGGCAGGGCATCGACGTGCCCGGTCCGTCGCTCAGTCTGGTCATCATCGACCGCCTGCCCTTCCCGCGTCCGGACGAGCCGCTCCTGCAGGCACGGCGCGACCGGGCGCGCGCCGACGCCTTCCGGGTGGTGGACCTGCCCCGGGCAGCGACGATGCTGGCCCAGGGCGCGGGGCGGCTCATCCGCTCGACGACCGACCGGGGCGTGGTCGCCGTTCTCGACCCCCGTCTCGCCACCAGCGCCACCTACCGGTGGGATCTGGTGCGGGGTCTGCCACCCATGCGACGCACCCGCGACCGGGCCGAGGCCGAAACGTTTCTGCGGGCCATCCGCGATGGCCGCGACACCCCGAGCTGACCGGTGGCTCAGCTCTGGCGGATCAGGTCGCGGCGCGCCCGCCCATCAGGCGGCTGCGCCCCGAGTGATCAGGCGGCTGCGCCGCCGCGGCGTCGACGAGCGGCGTCGACCCGCCGGGCGCGGCGGATCACTTCGTCCCAGCGGGGATGCCCGCCTTGTTCGGGCGGGTGCTCGCCCATATCGGCAGCAAGCGCCTCGAGGAAGCCAGACAGGCTGATGCCCTCCTCGTCGGCGATGGTCTGCCAGACGTCGTGGCTCTCGGCACTGAGATAGGCATGGATGGCGCGGCGCTCTTCAGCCATTGGGGTCGCTCCCGGAAGTGTCGGCGTGGATCTGGTGATCAAGATCACGTCAAACCTAGCTCAGTTCCGCAAGCGAGGCACCTCATCGACATCCGACGCCCTCCAGATGGGTCCCCGGTCATGTTCGCGCACCTGGCCCGGCAGGCCTGACCGGCCTGCTCCGCCTGAGTCAGTACCCCAGACGCTCCAGCGCCTTGGGTCGGCGTTGCCAGTCCTTGTCCACCTTTACGAACAGCTCCAGAAAGGCGCCGGGTGGGAGCTGTTGGCGCACGGCGATGCCCACCTCTTTGAGGATCGCCCCTTTGCGTCCGATGACAATGCCCTTCTGCGAGTCGCGCTCGACCAGGATCTCGCAGCGGATCCGTGGCCATTCCCATTCGGTCACCCGCGTGGCGATGGAGTGAGGGACCTCGTCGCGTGCCACCGCCAGCAGTTGCTCGCGCACCAACTCCGCGACCCAGAACGCCTCAGGCACGTCGGTGACCATGTCATCGGGGTAGTACTGCGGCCCCTCCGGGAGTCGCTCGATGAGATGGGCCACCAGATCCTCGACGCCGTCACCAGTGCGGGCCGAGACGGCGAAGTACTGGCCGAGATCGAGCTGCTCTGCCGCCCGAGCCAGCTGGGCCAGCACCTCGGTGGGCGAAGCCACGTCGACCTTGTTGACCACCACCACCGCGTCAGCCGGCACCCGCGACGCGACGAATCGATCACCCGGCCCGATGGCTCCGGTGGCGTCCACCACCAGGCACACCACGTCGACGTCGCCGATGGCGCCGGTCGCCGAGCTGTTGAGACGCTCGCCGAGCAGCGTGCGCGGTTTGTGGATCCCGGGCGTGTCGACGAACACGATCTGCGTGTCGGGCCGGTTGAGCACACCGCGTACCTGCGTGCGGGTGGTCTGCGGTTTGTCCGACACGATGCTGACCTTGCGGCCGAGCACCGCGTTCAACAATGTGGACTTGCCCACGTTGGGCCGCCCCACCAGGGTGACGAACCCGGACCTCACGACGAGACCTCCCGGCTCTCGACGCCCTCGGCGTGCTCCGTTGGCTCGGTGTCGGGGAGATCGGCGGCGGTCGCCACGCTGATGCGGACTCGGCCGATGCGACGCCGCTGTACCCGTTCAGCTCGCAGGGCGAATCCCTCGCAGATCGCCAGTTCACCCTCGACGGGCACGTGGCCGAGCACGTGGAACATGAGCCCACCGATGGTGTCCCAGTCCCCCTCCGGCATCGTGGCCCCCAACAGCTCGTTGACCTCGTCCACCGGCATCGCCGCGTTGACCCGCAACTCGCCACCGGGCAACCGCTCGACCATGGCCTCTTCCCGGTCGTACTCGTCGTGGATCTCCCCCACCAGCTCCTCGATGAGGTCCTCCAGCGTGACCAGCCCGGCGGTGCCGCCGTACTCGTCGACCACGATGGCCAGATGCACATGGTCGGCCTGCATCTCGGCCAGCAACGAGGCGATCCGCTTGGTCTCGGGCACGAAGCGGGCGGGGCGCATGAGCTCGGCAACGATGCGGTCACCCTTGCCGTCGCGCTCGGCCCGCATGAGGTCCTTGGCGTAGACGATCCCCACTACGTCGTCGATCCCCTCACCGCAGGCCGGTACCCGACTCATGCCGTTCATGATCATGACCTCCATGACATCGTCCACCCGGAACTCAGCGGACACGGTGACCATGTCCGGGCGGGGCACCATGACCTCGCGCACGATGGTGTCGCCGAACTCGATGATCTGCGAGATGAGGTCGCGTTCTTCTTCTTCGATCACGTCCTCTTCGACGGCGACGTCGACGAGGGCCATCAGCTCCTCCTCGGAGACGAAGGGCCCCTCTTTCAGACCCTTGCCGGGGAGCACCACGTTGGCCATGCCGATCAAGCCTCGCGAGAGCCACACCACGGGCGGGAAGTGGGCCAATGCCGCCACCGGCCGGGCGACGAGCAGGGCCGAGCGCTCGGGATGCTGGATGGCCCAGGTCTTGGGCGCGGCCTCGGCCAGCACGAACACGATCATCACGTTCACGAACACAGCCACGGCCACCCCCCACCCGCCGAACAGCCGGTAGGCCAGGATGCCGGTAAGTGCGGCCTGCACCAATTGGCACAGCAACACGACCAACAGCACGGGGTTCAAGAAGCGCTCGGGATGGGCCACCAGCCAGGTGAGCTGGCGTGAGCCGGGCCGGCTGTCCTCGACCAGCGCTTCGGCCCGGGCCCGGGTCATGCGGGTGAGCGCGGTCTCGGCCAGGGCCAGGAACAGTGAGGCGATCAGCAACACGACGATGACGGTGC
>DHIQ01000157.1:0-1030 GCA_002403895.1 Candidatus Neomicrothrix sp. UBA4742 | reverse complement strand
GCCGGGCCCGCCGCCCACGGATCTCGGGCCGGGATGCCGTGGAACTGTTCGACCAGCTGCCGCTCCCGGGCCTGCATGGCCACCCGGTCGGCGTCGGTGGCATGGTCGAGGCCGAGCAAATGCAAGATGCCGTGCACGACGAGCAGGGCGATCTCGTCATCGAACGAGCCGGCGTGGTCAGGCGCGTTGGCTGCCGCCACTTCGGGACAGACCACGAGGTCGCCCAGCAACAGCGGGAGGTCTTCGCCATCGGGGCCGCGTCGCTCAGGGCCGGCCCTACCTTCGTCGGGCCACCGGCCGCTCTGGGCGAGCTCGCCGTCGATAGGGAACGACAACACGTCGGTGGGGCCGTCGGAGGCCATGAAGTCGCGGTTGAGTCCGGCAATGGTGATGGCGTCCACGAACAGAATGGACAACTCGACATCGCCGGTGACTCCCTCGGCCGCCAACACCTGCTCGGCCAGCAGGCCCCAGCGCGCCACGTCGACGGAACACGCCTGCTGCTCATCGGCGACGAACACCGTGAGCTCACCCTCCCCGCCGGCGCGTCGGGAAGCGGGGACCCGTGGTGGCCCCGCGGTCACGAGCTGGCCGGTTCGGCAGCGGCGACGCCCGCCGGGCCGGGAACCGAGGCGCGCTCGTAGGCGTTCACGATGTCCGCCACGATGCGATGTCGGACGACGTCGCGGCTCGACAGCCGCACGAAACTCAGCCCGTCGATATCACCGAGCATGGGCTCGAGGCCTGACAGCCCGCTGCGCCCGCCGGGCACGTCGACCTGGGTGGTGTCACCGGTGATGACCGCCTTGGATCCGAACCCGATGCGGGTGAGGAACATCTTCATCTGCTCAGGCGTGGTGTTCTGCGCCTCGTCGAGGATGATGAAGCTGCCGTTCAGGGTGCGTCCCCGCATGAAGGCGAGCGGCGCCACCTCCACGGTGCCCCGCTCGAGCAGGCGCTGGGCCCCCTCAGCTTCGACCATGTCGTAGAGCGCGTCGTAGAGGGGACGCAGGTAGGGGTCGACCTTGGC
>DHIQ01000218.1:44104-44501 GCA_002403895.1 Candidatus Neomicrothrix sp. UBA4742 | reverse complement strand
CGTCAGGACTCGAGCGACGCGGCCAGGAGCCGATCGGCTGCCGACCACGGGTCGAGCTGTCGGCCGGTGACCTGGTCGCGCAGCTCCGCATACAGCTCCGACGCCGACAGCCCCGCGACCCGCTCGGCCAGTCGAGCACCCACCACCCGCTCGAACTCGGCGGCCAGGCGGTCGGCTCGGCGCGTGGCGAGCGTGCCGGAGACTTCGAGATGGTGCCGGTGGCGGGACAGCTCGGCCCACAACTCAGCCGTGCCGTCGCCCGTCGAAGCGACGGTGGCCATGATCGGCGGTCGCCACGGGTCCGGGCCGGGACCGACGGCCGACAGTTCCAACATCTGGTCCAGGTCGCGACGGGTGTCGGCCACGCCGGGACGGTCGGCCTTGTTGATCACGAAGA
>DHIQ01000218.1:38947-43888 GCA_002403895.1 Candidatus Neomicrothrix sp. UBA4742 | reverse complement strand
GGTCGGCCTTGTTGATCACGAAGAGATCAGCGATCTCCATCAGCCCTGCCTTATTGGCCTGGACGGCATCACCCCAGCCCGGGTTGACCACCACAACGGTCGAATCCGCCTCGCCGGCGATCTCGACCTCGACCTGACCCACCCCGACCGTCTCGATCAACACGATGTCGCATCCCGCCGCGCCGAGTACCCGAGCCGCCTGCGGGGTGGCAACGGCCAGCCCGCCCAGATGACCACGGGTGGCCATAGACCGGATGAACACTCCTTCGTCCAGGGCGTGTTCGCCCATGCGGACCCGGTCGCCCAGGATGGCCCCGCCGGTGAACGGCGAAGACGGATCGATGGCAAGCACGCCCACGCCTCGGCCGGCGGCGCGAGCGTGGCCGATGAGCGCGCTGGTCAGCGTCGACTTGCCCGAACCGGGCGAGCCGGTCAGCCCGATGGTGAGGGCAGTGCTCCCGGCGGGGAACACGACCCGATCGACGGCGGCGGCCTCGTCGCCGCCCTTTTCGACGACGGTGAGCAGCCGAGCGAGCGCGACTCGATCACCGGACCGGGCGAGATCCAGGAGCTCAGCGGGGTCAGTCGAGCGGAGCCGGGGCACTCGGAGACACTACGCCCGGTCACCGCTTGAGCCGGCGTTCCCGTTGCCGCCCCGGCGTTGAGTCGTGTGGAGAACCAAGACCGCGAGACAGCCACCGACCGCGGGAACTACCGTCACCCCTGGAAACGGTTTGGACGGCGTGAGGGCGACGGTCATCAACACCGCAAAAGGGGAGGCTCGATGGCTCGGGGGCGGCTGTGGCTGACGCTCGGACTCGAGGGTGGCGAGGGTGGCGAGGGTCCAGTCGAGGATGTGCTCGAGAAGCAGGGCCGCCAACGCGTCCTGGTCGGTGACGTCGACGAGTTCCTGCCTTGCATCGATGACCTCGTGACGCTCGATCTCGTCGGATATCCCAACGCCGCCCTGCTCGTGGCCAGGGTCCTCCAGCGCAGTCTCCGCTCCCCTGAGCACGCGTTGGGACTGGCCTCCAGCGCGCACGAGACCTTCGCGGCGGCGGGTGACGTCGAGGGCCTGGGTGCGGCCGAGACCGTGCTCGGAGATCTGGCCTGGCAACGCGGAAACGTCGCCGGCGCCGACACCCATTGGTCTGCCGCCATGGGACACGAGGCCGCCGGTTCCTCCTCCGCCGGGTTGTTGACGCTGCGGGCGGCCGCCGACTTCCTGACCATCGGCGACGTCGACCGATCGATGCCCCGGGTGCACGAAGCCTACGCCGCCACCGTGCTGGACGGCACCGAGGTCGACGAGGCCATGGCCACCCTGCTGGGCGGCTTGCTGGTCATGGACACGGGTGACCTGGATCGGGCCAGCGACGCGCTCCAGCGAGCCAACGACCTGTTCAGGGAGATCCGGTCCGAACCTGACGCAGCCATGTGGCCACTCGTCCCCCTCGGCCTGGGTGAGGTCGCGGCCCGGCGCGGTGAGCCCATTGAAGCCCGGACCCTGTTCGATCAGGGCCTGGAGATGGCGACGCGGATGGGCCGACCGGGCCTGGCGATCGCCGCCCGCGCCATGGTGCCACTCCACTTGAGCGGAGAGGATCCGGTGGGCGCACTGGCCCAGGCCACCGAAATCGTCGCCGTGGCCGACGACCGCGATGCCCACTGGTTCGCCCGTCAACTGGCCGACCGGGCCCTCGCCGAGGCCTACCTGGCCAACGGCGAGTTCGACGCGGCGGCATGTCAAGCCTCGAACTGTGTCGCGCGCGCGGGCAACCCGCTGCTGCGGGCCAAGTGCCTGATGATCGCCGGGAGGATCGACCTGGCCCGGGACAACACGGCCAATGCCGTCGTGGCCCTCAACGAAGCGGCCACCACGTTTCTGTCACGAGGCACCTCTCTGCGGGCGGTCGAGGCACTCCTCGCCCTGGCCACCGCCGACCCCGAGCGGGCGCCGGAGTACCTGGGACTCGCCTTCGACCGGACCGGCCCCGATGTGGCCTTCCAACGGCTGTGGGCCCAGCGCCCGCCGTTCCTGGTCACTCTGGGCCCCGCCGATGACTGCCGATTCAACCTCGACCACCAGGAGTTGCGCCTGGGTGACAAAGGCGAGCAACTGGTGGCCGAGGCCGTGCGCCGCGGCGAGGCCGGCCTGCACTGGGAACAGGCGGCCGCCGCGCTATGGCCCGAGGACACCAATCACGACCGCATCAAGAGCCGCCTCACCAGCCTCACCAGCCTCGTACGTGGCCGCCTGGGATCGGAGGGATGGCGTCTCCGTCGAGATGGCCCCCTGTTTGTCTTCGTCGCCTTCGGGGCACAGATCGCCACGAAACCGTGAACGGAGGCGCGTCGGCGGGTGCTGTCGCTCGCGGAGCGTCCGATCTCCGTGTCGTACTTTAGTGTGAACGCTGTTCACTCCATCGAGCGGATGTAGGACACTGCATGCTGCTGGGCCAACTCATCACCCAGATCGTCCGAGAGGGCGAGACGTTCGAGGAGGCGCTTGATCGCGAGGCGCGAACAATGGTGGTTGAGAGTCGGGCCGAGACCCTCCTGCCCCTGCTCCACCACCTCATCACGCTCGACCTCAGCGACCTCCCCTTCGCCCAGTTGCTCGTCGCTCTGGTGGCCAACGCCGATGTACCCAAGCGGACCCAGCTCACGTTTGCCATGCTCGACGAGGCCACGGCCACGTTCTCGGCTCGTCCCGACGCCGACGGCGAGGCCATCGCTGCCTGGGTCCGGGGCAACGTCCTGCTCGGCTTGGGCGATGTAGCCGGCGCCGCCCGGGCCTGGAAGCGAGCCGCCGACCTCGACCCCACCACCGACCTCGTCGAGGACATGTCGCTCGCCAACCTGGCGTACGCCTCGTACGGCGTGAGCGGGAACGTCGACGAGGCGTTGCACCTCGCTGCCGCCGCCGTTGGTTCCGCCCGAGCACGCGACCACGGGCGGGGCGAGGGCTTGGCCCTCGTCTACACGGCCTACCTCCAGATCATGTCCGGCCGCTTCGCCCAGGCCGAGGAGGCCTTGGCCACGGCCGATGAGGCCTTTGGCCGCGCCAACCAGGACGATGGCCCGCCCTACGAGTGGCCCCTGGTCTATGCCGGCATCGGCGCGCTGGCGGGTCTACGAGGACTCCCCGAACAGGCCGACACCGAATTCCTCCGCGGCGTGTTGCTCGCCCGGCACCTGGAGAACCCCTGGTACGAGGCCATCGTGCGCACATTGCGCGCCGACCACACCATGCATTTCGATTCCCGCCGAGCGCATGTCGATTGCCGCTGGGCACTGCACGAATTCGAGGACGTGAGCGACCGCTGGTGGGGCACGATCGTCCTGCGGGTCCGGGCCGATGCGGCCTTGGCGGCCGGTGAGGTCGAGGCCAGTCGACAGCTGGCCCTCGGCGCCCTCGAACGGCTCGAGAATCCGGTGGAGCGCGGTCGTTGCCTCGTCTCGCTGAGCCGGGCGCTGCTCGCCAGCGACGATCAGAACGGCGCCGCCCAACGAGCGGACGAAGCGGTGCGATCGCTCGAGCCCACTGGAGCCAGCTTCCTGCTGTGCGAGGCGCTCCTGCTGCTGGCTGACTGCGACCCACTCCGGGCGCCCGACGCGATCGAGCGGGCCCGAGAGCTCAGCACCGATGACACCGCCTACGCCCGCTTGTGGGCGGCGCGGCCGAATCTGCGGATGCAGGTCCTCGGCCGGGCCGTGGTGTGCGTGGGCTCGGTTCCCGTGCGCTTCCGAACGACCCGGGCCGAGTTGCTCGTGTTGATGTTGACGGTGGCGGGAGGTCGGGCCATCGATGCCGGCCAGGTGGCTGCCGCCCTGTGGCCCGAGGGCGCCGGGACCAAGGTGGCCAGCAACCTGTCCACCGCCACCTATGACGCGCGCCAGGCCCTCGGGTCCGAGGCCTGGCGCCTGCACCGGCGGGGATCCCAGCTGTGGCTCGACCTCGACGGAGCGTTCGTCGATCTGGACGACGCCATGCGGCGGGCGCGGGGGTCGGCCGGCAACGGAACGACCACGCCCTCCGACGACGAGATCGAACAGGACCGTCGTGCTGCCCTGCGGGCCCTGCATGAGGAGCTCCTGCCGGCGCTGGCCTTCGAGCCATGGGTGGCCGAAGCGAATCGGCGGCGAGAGGCGTTCCTGGAGCTGATGACGGGCGATCCCGGCTGATCGCGAGGATCGCTGCCGATCAGAGGGAGACGGCGGTCTCGCCGACCTGACCGACGGGGTCGCCGACGTTGACCACCTCGGTGACCCCGGGGACCCGGTCCTTGAGGATCCGCTCGATGCCCGCCTTGAGCGTCACCGTCGAAGCGGGGCACGAGACACATGCGCCGATGAGTTCCACGGTGACGACGCCCGAGGGCTCGTCCACGTCGATCAGCATGATGTCGCCGTTGTCGGCCTGGATGGCCGGGCGGATCGCCTCGATGGTCTGCTCTACCTGAGCCCGCAACGTGGGTCTCCTGTGCGTGAATATCGGTGGTGCCGGGACGTCGCATGGTCGCGCAACGCCGGCTTCGGGTAAAGCTCGCCGGTCACCCGGCACCGATGGTCAACCCCGAAGACCCCGCCGGTGTTCCCGACCGCGTCCCCGACCGAGGGCCGCCCACCCCCGCTCCCGCGCAGGCCCGGGGCGACCCGATCGCGCGACACTGGGTCGGTGCTGACCACCGCCTTCATCGTGCTCGCCCATCAGGGCGGCTGGGACGAGATACTGATGGTGCTCACCCCCATCGCCGTGTTCGCCCTGCTCCTGAAGCTGGCGAACTCCCGGGCGAAAGCGGCCCAGGCCGCCCGCGAGGCGGCGGGCCAGCCGGCGACACAATCGGCGGCCCAGCCCGACCCGGACAGTTCCCGAGAGAGCCCCCAGATCTGAAGCCAAAACCACCTCCTCGTGGGTTCCAGCTTCAGATTTCGTGA
>DHIQ01000218.1:30465-38648 GCA_002403895.1 Candidatus Neomicrothrix sp. UBA4742 | reverse complement strand
CGAAGCACTCGTAGCCGCGATCGATGTGGTGGGCATCGGACACCACCGTCTCGCCGTCGGCTCGCAGAGCGGCTACCACCAAGGCAGCACCCGCCCGGATGTCATGGGCTCGCACCGGAGCGCCCGAGAGCCGATTCAAACCGCGAACGACGGCGTGATGGCCCTCGGTGCGGATGTCGGCTCCCATCCGCACCAGCTCGTCGATGTAGCGGAAGCGACCGGAAAAGATGTTCTCGGTGACGATCCCCACCCCGTCGGCGGTGGTGAGCAGCGACACGAAGAAGGGCTTGTAGTCAGTGGCCAGGCCCGGATACGGCAGCGTCGACACGTCGACGGAGCGGAGACGGCCCGGGGCCATAGCCCACACCCCGTCAGTCACGGGGGAGATACGCATCCCCATCTCCCCCAGCTTCTGCACGAGCATGTCCATGTGGTCAGCCCGAGCGCCGGCCAGGGTGATCTCGCCTCCGGCCGACCCAAGTGCGGCCAGGAACGTCGCCGCCTCGATTCGGTCGGGCACCACGCGGTGTTCGACAGGGGCCAGGCGCTCGACGCCCTCGATAGTGATCGTCGAGCTCCCCGCCCCCAGCACGTGTGCCCCCATACGGTCGAGGAAAGCGGCCAGGTCGGCGATCTCGGGCTCGCGGGCGGCGTTGTCGATGACCGTGGTCCCCTTGGCCAGGACCGCGGCCATGAGCGCGTTCTCCGTGGCACCCACGCTGGGGAACTCGAGCAGGATCCGGGTGCCGTTGAGCCCGTCGGTCGTTGCCTCGATGTACCCGTGCGCCGACTCGAATCGGGCACCCAACTGTTCGAGCCCGCGCAGGTGCATGTCGATGGGTCGTGGCCCGAAGTCGTCGCCGCCGGGGAGGGCCACCCGCGCCCGGCCGAATCGGGCCAGCAGCGGGCCGAGCACCACGATGGAGGCCCGCATCCGCTCGACCAGCTCGTAGGGGGCCTCGGGCACGATGCCGGGGGGATGGTGGATGGTGAGCTCGTGGGCATCACTACGGGTCACCGTCATGCCCATCGACGCCAGCAGATCGCCCATGTGTTCGACATCGGAGATGGCCGGCACGTTGCGCAGGACGTACGTGCCCTCGGCCAGGCAGGTGGCGGCCATCAGCTTGAGCACCGAGTTCTTGGCCCCGCCGATGGTCACGATGCCCGACAACGGTCCACCGGGCCGCACCACGATGCGATCGGCCGACCCGGGGCTGTCCATGCCGCTCAGTATGCTCCGCCTGGTCAGCCCGGCGAAGTCGATCGGATCAAGGAACCGCTCTCGTGTCCAAGGTCGTGACCACCCACGTCGTGCCCCCGGACGCCGTCGCCGACTACCTACAGCCCCGCGACGGCCTCGTCGTCGAAGCGGCGGCCGGCGACGGGCATTTCGTCCTGGGCCGCGGCCCGTTCACCGAGTACGAGCGGATCGTCTCCATCGGGTCCGCGGACGTTGACGGCGAGCGGGGAGACCACGACGGTCAGGTCACCGTGACCGAGACCATCGTCTACCGGATCGCGGTGCCGATCTGGGGCTTCCTGTTCGCTCGTCCGGTGCGCCGGGCGCTGCGCAACCCCAGCCCTACCCCGCGACGAGCGTGGTGGATGCCTCCCGACCACCTCGATGCCCGAGCGGCCAGCGGATTGTCGTTGCTGTGTGTGTTCTCCGTCCTGGGGGGCTACCTGGGGACGTTGCTCTCCCAGACCAACACGTTCTTCAAGGAGGAGTTCGGCAGCACCGACGGCCAAATCGGCACCATGTTGGCGGTGGTCCGGATCGGGGCCCTGCTGGCGCTGGCCGTGGTCGCCCTGGCTGACCGCCGGGGGCGACGCTGGGTGCTGTTGGGCTCCGCGTTGGCCGGGTGCGTCATCACCGCCACCGGGGCGCTCGCCCCCAGTCTGGTGTGGCTGGGGATCAGCCAGACGCTCGCCCGGGCCTTCGCCACCGCGCTGATCCTCGTCATCAGCATCATGGCGGTGGAAGAGATGCCGGCGGGCTCGCGTGCCTTCGCGGTGTCGCTACTCACCGCCAGCGCCGCGCTGGGTGGCGGGATGTGCGTGATGTTGCTGAGCGTCGCCGGCCTCGGTGAGGCGGCCTGGCGGGTGCTGTTCGTTGTGCCCCTGGCGGCCATCCCCGCCGTCGTCCGCCTCGGGCGGCGCATCCCCGAGACGCACCGTTTCACCACCGCCGATGCCCGAGGGTCGACCGGCGGTGGCGCCGACAGCCCCGGCGACGGCGCCGCGCCGAGGAGGTGGTGGCGCATCCCCAAGGGTCTCGACCGGGGCCGGCTCGCGCTGTTGTCGGTATCGGGTCTGGCGCTCGCCGTGTTCGCCATTCCGGCGTCGGCGTTCCTCAACGAGTACCTGCGTACCGAACGTCATTTCTCGACCGGCGCCATCATCGTGTTCCAGCTGGCCACCAACACCCCGGGCGGAGTCGGCATCGTGGTCGGCGGCAAGCTGGCCGATCGCCGTGGCCGCCGGCTCGTGGGGGCGGTGGGGCTGGCCGCCGGCGTCGGCTTCTCGCTGGCCACCTACCTGGTGGCGGGCTGGTCGATCTGGCTGTTCTCCCTGCTGGCCTCACTGATCGGCGCCATGGCCATCCCCGCGTTGGCGGTGTATGGCCCGGAGCTGTTCCCCACTCACCTGCGGGGCTCGGCCAACGGCATCATCAACCTGGCCAGCGTGGTGGGCAGCGCCGTCGGGTTGCTCCTGGCCGGTCGCCTGGCCGACCAGATGTCGTCATTGGGGCCGGCCATGGCCGTGCTCGCCCTCGGGCCGCTCGTGGTGATCGGCCTGGTGCTCCTGCGCTACCCGGAGACGGCATCGGTAGAGCTCGAGCACCTCAACCCCGACGACGCGCCGCTGTCGCGCGAACTGCTGGCCCTCGACGGCCTCGACCTGTTGCCCCAGCGCTACCCACCCCACACCAATGAGTAGCGACGCGCGGCCCAGAGCCGGGCAACGCGGGGGGCGACCCCAGAGCGAGAGGTCGGGGCCGGTAGCATCAACGTTCGTGCGTAGCCGAGCCCGCTTCTTGTCCGCCCTGGTTGTCGTCGCCGCCATCGCCCTCGCTGGCTGTGGTACCAAGGACAGCCCCAGCCTGGGGGCCAGCGCGGCTACGACTCCGGACGGTGCCATCACGCCGGACCAACCGTCCGATCCATCAGCGAAGGCGAACTGCAACCAGCTGCCGGCCGGCGAGAGTGCGGTGGTCACCGCCGCCAACGAAGGGCAGCTCGCCATCTACGACCAGGCCGGTGCGACAACCCCGGTCAAGACCATGACCAACCCCCGGCTCATCAACAACGATCCGAACGCCAAGGTGCCGGTGGTCTTCCTGGTCAAGGACATCCCCGACGACCAGAACTGCCTGTGGGTTCAGGTGTATCTCCCCGAGCGCCCCAACGGCAGCACCGGGTGGGTCAAGGCCACCGACGTGACCCGGGCCAGCAACCCGTACCGGATCCAGGTGATGCTCAACGAGTTCAAGCTGATGGTGTTCAAGGACGACCAGCAGATCAACGAGATCGCCATCGGAGTGGCCAAGGACAACACGCCGACCCCCGGTGGCCTCTACTACACGACCGAGCTGATCAAGACCCCGGACCCGTCAGGCGCCTACGGGCCCTATGCATTCGGACTGTCGGGCTTCTCGGACAAGCTGACCACGTTCAACGGCGGGCCGGGCCAGCTCGGCATCCATGGCACCAACCAGCCCAACGCCCTCGGGACGAAGGTCAGCCACGGCTGCATCCGCATGAGCAACGAGAACATCACTGCCCTGGCTCAGATGCTCCCCCTCGGCACCCCAGTCCAAGTCAGCACCTAAGCGCACGGCGAACAACTCGGAGGAGGGACGGTCAGTTCGCCCAGTTGGCCCAGGGGATCTGCCAGTCGCCGATGCCGTTCGTGGGCTCCAGCTGCTCGGGTGAACCCACCACCTCCACCACGTCGCCGGTCCACGAGAAGTTGTAGAACCACTCGGCATCGGTAGGCGAGGCATTGACGCAGCCGTGCGAGACGTTGGCCCGGCCCTGCGAGTCGACCGACCACGGCGCGGCGTGCACGAACTCGCCGCTGTTGGAGATGCGCACGTTCCATTCCACCGTCTCGTAGTACCCGTCGGGCGAGTTGCGGGGGATCCCGACCGTGGCCGAATCCATCGTCGTGGTCCTGAGTTTCTCGTTGGTGACGTGAATGCCGCTCTTGGTCGGGTACTTGGTGTTGCCGGTCGAGACCGGGAACATCTTCACCACGGCGCCGTTGTTGGTGACGGCCATCTGGTGCGTCTGGGTGTCGACCTTGCTGACGTGGGCGTCACCGATGCTGTAGTTGGTGGTGACATCCTTGACCCCCCACGCGCCACCCCCCGCGTTGTATCCAGCCACCGCGGCCTTCACCGTCACCTTGGTGCCGGCAGTCCAGTACACGGCTGGCCGCCAGTGCAGTTCCTTGTCGGAGAACCACCGCCACGCGCCGTTCTGGGCCGGGCTCGAGGTGACGGTCAGATGCTTGACGAACGCAGCCCGATCGGCGGGCGCCACCGCGACGCTGAGCTTGACCACGACCGGCATCCCCACGCCCACGGTGGCGTTGTCGCCCGGCGACAGGGTGGCCTTGAACACGATGGACGGACCCCCGGTGGTGAACTCCCACTGCTGGGGGGTGGTGCCACCGGACGTGTCGACCACGGTGGCGGCCACCTGGTAGGTCGTGGACGGAACCAGCGTGCCGGTGCTGGCCCATGACGTCGCGTCCGGGGTGAGCTTGCCGGCCAGCGGTCCATCGGGGGCGCTCACCGACACCGCCGAGAGCGTCCCCTCCGTCACCGAGATCGTCACCGGCTTATCGAGGGATGCCTCAGTGGCCCCCGGGATGGGAACGGCCGTGAGATTCACGGGCAACACGGTCGCGGTGGTGGCCGCCCTCTCACCCCCGTCGATGCCCAACCCGCCACACGCCGACAGCACGAGCGCGCCAGCCACGAGCAGCGCAGGCCACAGGGCACGGGGTAATGGTGAGCCAGTCACAACCCGCTATTCTGCCCCGCCGGCGACGAAAGAGCACGGCGGGCCACGACCATCGCAGGGTCGCCGCGCTCAGCGAAGGCTGGCCAGCCAGTCCACCACCGTGCGGGCGATGGTCTCATCGGCGTTGCGGGGGTCGTGGCCGCCGTCGAGCCACACCATGGTGACCGGCCCGGGAATGGCCACCACCTCCCACTCGAATTCGGCCGGCGAACCGAACGGGTCCTTGCGCCCCGAGACGAACAGGACGGGGAGATCAAGGGCACCGAAGTGCTCGGTGCGCAACCGCTCGGGCTTACCCGGCGGGTGGAGCGGATAGCTGAGCAGGACGAGGCCGGCGGCCGGCAGACCCTCGGCCACGGCCATCGAGCACATGCGCCCGCCGAACGACCGCCCGCCCAGCACCAGCCGACGAGCGGCGATGTGGGCGTCGGCCACCAGGGCCGCGGCCTCGTCGCGCACCGCGGCCACCGCCACCGGCGCCTTGTCGGGCGCTCGCTTGCCGGCCTTGCGGTAGGGGAAGTCGAAACAGACCGCCGGCAGGGGCGCCACCGAATCGGCCACCGCGGTGAGCGTGTGATGGGTCCGGTCGGCACCGGCTCCGGGGGCCAACAACAGCGCTCCAGGTCGGGAACGCCGACGGGGAGGGGCCGCCGAGGCAGAAGAAACCATCAGCCGAGGAGGACCCGGCGGGCCTCGGTCAGCTCGGCGATGCGTTGGGCCGCATCGTCCGACGAGCCTCCGTGGTCAGGGTGGGCGGACATGAGCTCCTCACGGAACTTTCGTTGCACCTCACCCCGGGGTACCCGTCCCCCGTTGCCTTTCCCCCGCACGGCTGGGTCGAGTCCGAGCACACCGATGGCCCACGAGACGGGGTTCTCGAAGGCGAACGCCGACAGCGGTCGCCCTCGGCCGACGCCGGCCAGGGTGGCGATCAGCTCACCGTCGATGTCGCCCTCCCAGCGCACCGCCCGCCGCACCACCTGCATCACGGCTGAGCGCACCGAGCGGTCCAGTCGGCCGGCGGCGTACACCGCGCCCAGCACCTGTTGAGCCGGTAGTCCGTTGTCGTCGTCGAAGTCGAACGACAGCTCCTCGCCGTGGCCGAGCAGTCGGTGTCGGCTGGGCTGGAGGCCGATCTTGTCTTCCTGATAGCGGTAGCGCAGCCGGGGCTGAGGGACGCGACGCCCCTCTTCCAGCTCCGTGGTCAGGCGCATCAGGTCTGGCACCAGGTCCGGATCGATCTCGGCGATGTTGTTGGCGACGATGCCGCCCAGGAGGATCCCGCCGAAGCCTGGAGGGGGGTCAGCAGGGAGGTTCATCTTGCCCAGCGAGACCCGCCTGGTCGGCGCTATCGGGCGCGAGTGATAGACCTCCAGCTCGGCCACGACCATGGCTGACACGCTAACCGGCAGTCACCCGAACCCTTCAGTCTGCCTTCGCACACCTCCGCGCGGCCCCGGAACGGCGACCTCAGATGTACTGGCGCAACAGCGCCCGGAACTCGGTGGCGTCCGCGGTGATGAGCTCATCGGAGACGGCGTCGTCCTCGAGCATGGACTTCAGCCGCAGAGAGCGCTCGATGAGGCCGTTCCAGACCCGCGGCTCGTAGCCGAAGGGTAGGGAACGCCCCTCGATCCGCTCAGCGGCAGCCACCGCGCCCAGGATGCCGTCGGCGTCCTGCGGGTTGTTGTGCAACCGATCGCAGGCCACGAACATGTCCGACAAGATCTCGGCGGTCTCCAGGCCGTCGTCGGGGTCGCCGTCGTCGAAGGCGCTGTCCACCGGCCCGAATTCGAGAGAATCGAGTAGCGCCTCCACCCGCTCCTCATCCTCGGCCAGCACCGCCAGATCACCCTCGATGTCGAACTCGTAGGGGACCCCCGCCTCTCCCAGCGCGGCAGTCAACACACCGAGTTGGTCCATCGTCCACTCGTTGACCTCGTACACGGTCTTCTCGGCCTCAGGATCGAGGGCGGCACCCATGGTGGTGTCCACCTCGTCGACCAGTTCATCGACACGGGCCTCCTCGGCCGCATCAACGGCAAGCGTGGTGCCGGACCAGGCCCGAGCGATGTCGGACCCGGCCAGCAACTGCTCGAGCATCGCCCGAGCTTCGCGCGACCAGTCATGGAGCTCGTAGGTCACCTCGCCGGACGGCGTCACCTCCTCGCCCGCTTCGTCCTCGGCCTCGTCGAGGTCATCTACGTCTGCCATGGGCGCATCCTTGCACGCCAGATGGTTCTCACGGTTGTGCCAGTCTCAGGTGACCCCTGTGGACACATTTCCCTGCCGGAACGGGAAACCGGGCGGGGGGGCGGGCGGGCCTAGATGACGGGGGTCTCGATGTAGCGGCCGAAGACCTCGGCCAGCGTCGCCATGATCTCGCCCTCAGTGGCGTAGGTGCGGACCGCGTCGATGAGCGCAGGCATGAGATTCACGTCGGGCTGGGCGGCATCGGCCTGCACGCGGGCCAGTGAGGCCCGCACCGCGGCGTCGTCGCGGTCGGCCTTGACCATGCCAAGCCGCTTGATCTGCTGCTGCTCCTGCTCGGCGGTGATCTGCAGGGTCTCGAGTGACGAGTCCTCGTTGCCGTCGGTGAAGGTATTTGCCCCCACCAACACCCGCTCCCCGCGGTTGAGCTGGCGCTCGAACTGGTAGGCCGAATCGGCGATCTCGCCTTGGAACCATCCGTTGTCGATCCCGGCGTGCACCCCTTCGAGGACGGACCCGTCGCCAAGGCCGAGCAGGTGGGCGAAGATCACCTCGGCCTGGGCCTCGAGCTCGTCGGTGAGCGACTCGACGAACCAGGACCCACCCAGAGGATCGGCCACGTTGGTCACCCCGGTCTCGAAGGCGATGACCTGTTGGGTGCGCAGCGCTATGCGGGCCGCCTTCTCGGTGGGCAAGGCGAGAGCCTCGTCCATCGAGTTCGTGTGCAGGCTCTGGGTCCCGCCGAGCACGCCGGCCAGGGCCTCGATGGCGGTGCGGGCGATGTTGACCTCCGGCTGCTGCGCGGTGAGCGACACGCCCGCGGTCTGGGTATGGAACCGCAGGGTGAGGGAGCGCTCGTCGGTAGCTCCGTAGCGGTCCCGCATCCAGCGGGCCCAGATGCGCCGGGCGGCCCGGTACT
This sequence comes from Candidatus Neomicrothrix sp. UBA4742, assembly GCA_002403895.1. GTDB lineage: Bacteria > Actinomycetota > Acidimicrobiia > Acidimicrobiales > Acidimicrobilacustridaceae > UBA4742. Next base: position 30,482 of record DHIQ01000218.1, on the reverse strand, counting down.
TGGCGATCTCCTCGAAG
>DHIQ01000218.1:22809-30226 GCA_002403895.1 Candidatus Neomicrothrix sp. UBA4742 | reverse complement strand
CTCCTCGAAGAAGTCGATGTGGGCGTTGAAGAAGAAGCTGAGCCGGGGGGCGAAGTCGTCCACCGCCAGACCGGCCGCCTGGGCCAGTTCCACGTAGGCGAAAGCGTTGGCCAGAGTGAAGGCGAGCTCCTGCGCTGCCGTCGAACCCGCCTCCCGGATGTGGTAGCCCGAGATCGACACCGGGTGCCATCGGGGCATCTCGGCGGCGCAGAAGCGGATGGTGTCGGCCACCAGCCGCATCGACGGGCGAGGTGGGAACACGAACTCCTTCTGGGCCTGGTACTCCTTCAAGATGTCGTTCTGGAGGGTCCCGCCGAGTCGGGCTCGGGGCACGCCGGTCTGTTCGGCCACGGCCACGTACATGGCAAAGATGACGGCAGCCGGAGAGTTGATCGTCATCGAGGTGGTGACCGACCCGAGGTCGATGTCGGCGTAGAGGTCCTCCATGTCGGCCATCGTGTCGATCGCCACCCCGCACTTGCCCACCTCGCCCTCGGCCACCGGATCGTCACTGTCGCGCCCCATCAGGGTGGGCAGGTCGAACGCCGTCGAGAGCCCGTCCCCGCCGGCCGCAAGCAGATCCCGGAACCGCTGGTTCGTGTCGGTGGCCGTCCCGAAGCCGGCGAACATCCGCATGGTCCACAACTTGGATCGGTACATCGAGGCGTACGGGCCCCGGGTGTACGGGTACTGCCCGGGCCATCCGATGCGCTCGACGAAGTCACTCGCGTCGGCGGTGTCACCGCCGGGCGGTCCGTAGAGCGCGTCGACCGGCATGCCCGACATCGTCTCGAACGGGACCTCGCGCTGCTCGGCAGCCGCAAAGGCCTCCTGCCACTCCTGGACGCCCATCGTGCCAGTATCGTCGCAACTCGTTCCGGCTGCACCGGGATCCTTGTCCTCAAGGTCTCGGCCCCATGACCGATGATCTCCTGCATGAGGCGGGGGTCGCCACGCCGATCTATACCGGCACCTCCAGCGACGCCTGGGTCGCGGGAGACTACGACGGCGACGGCAAATGGGAGCCGGCCGTCTTGAACGGGTGGACCTGGCAATCGTCGAAGCTCGCCGCTCCCATCACCTACCGCCCCGCCGGTTTTCCCAGCGCGGCACCCGCCTACCCCACCTGGCCTCCCTTCGGCCAGGGACCATCAAACGGCGTGCTGCCCGTTCCGGCCGACTACGACGGTGACGGCAAGACCGACCCGGCCTACTACTCCGTGGTCGACGGCACCTGGTGGCTCTCGACCCAGCCCTCGCCGGTCAGCTTCGGCATCCCGCCCACGGCGACCGGCAACCTCGACTGGGACGTGCCCGTCCCGGCCGACTACGACGGCGACGGCAAGGCCGACGTGGCCATCTACCGACCCACCGACTCGACGTTCCACGTGCTGCCCAGCAGCGGCGGCCCGGAGCAGGTCACCCAGGTCGGCCCGTCGGCGGGCCTCCCGGTACCGGCCGACTACGACGGCGACCACAAGGCCGACCCCGCCATCGCTTCCGTCGACGGCACCCGCTGGTACCGGGCCGGGTCGATCGTCCCGTTCCAGACGTTCACCGTGACGGACGTCGACCCCCCCGTTCCCGTCCCGGCTGACTACACCGGCGACGGCCGGGCCGACGCCGCCCTCATGCACCTGTCGGCCACGGCGACCCTGGAGGTCGCCGGTCTCGGGGTGGTGGCCAGCGCCGGCGCGCCGGGCTACGTCAACACCCCCGCCCTGCCCGCCGGGGTGCTGTACAACATCGTGAGGCTGACCTTCTACGACCAGTGCATGCACTTGGCGTACTGGCACACGAAGTACCCGACGTACTGCCCGCCCAGCTGATACCGCCCCTCGACCTTCGGGTGCCAGCGGGCTTTCGCTGCGCTAGTGGTCCGTCGCTCAAACAGCGAGGGAGGTACTGCCCGGTCGCGGCGTCGCCCATAACGAGCGCGGATCGGGCAATCTGAACCACCGGATTTGTGTTCGTTCGGGCGCCGTGGGAAATTGAGCACCTTCGGGCCAGGACGGCCCTGCGACATCGGGAGGGAAATGTTGAGATCGTTGAAGTCACGCGTCGGGATGCTTGCACTCACCGCCATGATCGTGGGCGCGCCAGTCGTTCTCGCCGGACCGGCGGTCGCCGACGGCGTCTACCACTCGAGCCACTACAACCTCACGGCCGTCAACGCAGCTCCGCTTCGCAGCGGCTTCGTCGAGAACATCCACGCGAACGGGCCAACCGTTTACGCCCATGAGCAGTACGTCCTGAACGGGGCCGCGCCGAATACGACGTACCACGTGGTCCTGATGATCTTCCCCGGCGACACGACGTGTTCGGGCACACCGGCGGTCACGATTCCGACAGCGACAATTCAAACGAACGCCGCTGGCAATGGAGTCGCGTACCACGTGTTCACCCCCGCCGACGCTAACGGCCTGCACGGCGCCACCGTGGGCGGGTTATGGACCGTCTCCGCAGGCAGTTCGCCCGACTACCAGACCGGGTGCGCGACCATCGTCTTGGACTGAGCCGGATTTTCGGGGCTCGGCTTCGGTCGGCCCCCAGAACCGCGACTACGGCCATACTTCTAGGAGACGCCACGACGGAAGCGCGCCATATCTGCCGATCTGCTCGCACCTCCCGGAGCGTCTGCCAGACACACCACTAGTAGCTTGTGCGGCCATGACGACCTCTCAGCCCGACCGCAACCTCGCCCTCGACATCGTCCGGGTGACCGAAGCGGCGGCCATGGCCGCGTCCCGGTGGATGGGGCGGGGTGACAAGGAAGGCGCCGACGGGGCCGCGGTGGACGCCATGCGCATCACCCTCCAGAGCGTGCCCATGGACGGCATCGTGGTGATCGGTGAGGGCGAGAAGGACGAAGCCCCCATGCTGTTCAACGGCGAGTTCGTGGGTGACGGCGCGGGCCCCGCCACCGACATCGCGGTGGACCCGGTGGACGGAACCACCCTCACCGCCAAGGGACGGGGCAACGCCCTGGCCGTCATCGCGGTGAGCGACCGGGGGACCATGTTCGACCCGGGTCCGTGCGTCTACATGGAGAAGATCGCCGTTGGTCCCGAATGCGCCGGGGTCGTCGACCTCAACAAGTCCGCCACCGAGAACCTGCTGGCCGTGGCCGAGGCCAAGGGCGAGTCGGTTCGCAACGTGACGGCAGTGATCCTCGAGCGAGATCGCCACGACGACCTCATCGCCGAGGTGCGTGAGGCCGGGGCGCGCATTCGACTGATCCCCGACGGTGACGTCGCCGGCGCCATCTCCACGGCCTGGCCCGACTCCGGCGCCGACATCCTGTTCGGCATCGGGGGCACGCCCGAGGGCGTGATCAGCGCGGCGGCGCTCAAGTGCATGGGCGGGGAGATCCTCGGCCGGCTTTGGCCCCGCCATGACGAGGAGCGGGCCGCCGCCATCGCCGCCGGCTACGACCTCGATCGGGTGCTCACCACCGACGATCTCGTGGGCGGGGACAACTGTTTCTTCGCCGGCACCGGCATCACCGACGGCGAGCTACTCAAAGGTGTCCACTACGACCGCCACGGCGCCACCACCCAGTCGCTGGTGATGCGGTCGCGGTCCGGCACCGTGCGCATGATCAACGCCCGCCACAACCTGTCGAAGCTGGGCGCCTTCAGCGCCATCGAGTTCGATTGACGCCCGACAATCGTCCGCGGTCGCTGAGAGTGCCCGCCGCCCGGCCCATGATCCAGCGCTTCGCACTGCGGGGCAACGGCGTAGTCACCCCGGCGATGAGCTTGTAGCCCAGCCCGGGCACCACCAGCGCACGGCCGGCGGCGGCCCCCGCCAACCCGGCCTCGGCCACCGACTCAGCCGAGGTCCAGGCGAAGCCGGGGACTCGGTCTTGACTCCCGCCGGTGGCCCCCTGGAACTCGGTGCGGGTGTAGCCCGGGCACAGCGCGGTGACGGTGACCCCCGACCCGCGGACCTCCTCGTGCACCGCCTCGCTGAAGCTGGTGACGAACGCCTTGGAGGCACCATAGGTGGCGTTGCCCGGTGAGGGCTGGTAGCTCGCCATCGACGAGACGTTGAGCACTGCCCCGCGTTCCCGATCGATCTGGCCGGGCAGCACGGCCCGGGTGAGGCGAACCAGGGCCACCACGTTGACAAGGATCTCGTGCTCCTCGCCGTCGCTGGGCAGGGTGGCAAACGCTCCGCTGGTACCGAGGCCGGCGTTGTTCACCAACAGGTCGACCGGTCGATCCGAATCAGCCAGCCGCTGCTCGACGCGGGCCAGCTCACTCCCATCGGCGAGGTCGGCGGCAAGCACCTCCACCTCGGTCCCGTGGGCCCGGCCCAGCTCGGCGGCCAGGCGACCGAGCCTGTCCGCCCGGCGGGCCACCAGCACGAGATGACCGACGCCGTGGCCACCCAGCAGCCGGGCGACGGCCTCCCCGATGCCGCTCGAGGCGCCGGTGACGAGTGCGGAGTCCCAAGGCAGGCCGTCAGGCAGAGTCATGCCTGCACGCTAGTGATGCCCGCAGGGTCGAAAGGGACTCAGCTGAGAAGCCGCACCACCACGTCGAGCACCACGATCGAAAATGCCAAGCCGACCTCGAAGATGGCGGCGAACACCGCGAGACCCACGGCGATGAGGAACGGGACGCTGACCAGTCGCAGCAGCGAGCCGTAGCCGGGCAGGTCTCGGTGGGTCTCGAGCAGCAACCGACCCGCCTTCCCACTGTCGCGGATAAAGCCGTGGCGGCCCTCGGTCGGACCGGTGCGCCGCGACTCTGCCACCAGATCGGCAAGCTCCGAGGCATGACCCTTGGCCACGTCGGGTGAGCGGCGCAGCCACTCGGGCAGCGCCAGTGCCTCGCGCAGCGCACCCTGGAACAACCACAACATGACCGGCGCCGGGACGAGCACGGCCACCACCACCACCAGGAACACGCCGGCGGCGGCCGACGGCACCCCGTGGCTCAGCACGGTGGCAACGATGACCACGATGGCGATAACCGACGCGACGGCCAAGACCCGGACTGCGCCGACCAGGCGCCGAGCCAACGGCACCAGCCGCTGGAGCACGGCGATCACGGACCGACCCCCCTGAATGGCATAGCCCATGGGTTGTCCCATACCTCTCATTGTGCCCACAGATCCGTCCCAACCGGCGCCGGAGGGCCTTGGGTCTGAGTCGCGTGCTCCCGACGCGCCAAGGGCGGGCCGGTTGGGCCGGCCCGCTCCTGTTGCGTTCGACTGGCCGTCAGGCTCAGTTGATGGTGGTGACGACGTTGTAGACCGAGTGGAAGTCGGTCAGGAGCCCGGTCGACGAACCGAACCCGATGAACACGCTGGGCGGGAGGGCCAAGGTGCCGGTGAGCACCGTGGTGCCGTTGACGGCCACCGACGTGACCCAGCCGCCGGCCACGGTCACCTCGACGTGGGTGATGACCTTGGCGCTGGAGTTGCGCAGCGGCGTCGAGGGCAGATCGGCCTGCTTCGTGTAGTACACGCCGGGCACCGGCCCGGTGAGATGGGAACCGTTGACGAAGCCGACGAAGTTGCTCGAGATGTCGCCCCCGTTCTTGTACGTGTCGAGGCTGACCCCGACACCGGGAATGGCCTGGAGGGCGTCACCGCCGACGCCCAGGTAGCCGCCGAACTGGCCGACCGAGGTCGCCGTCGCGCCCTTGGACGCGTCCCCGAAGAAGAGGACGACGCCGTCTGCGCCGGTTCCCAGGCCCATCTTGACGTCGAAGCTGATCTTGCGGATGTTCGTCGATGGCTGGGCCACCGGGAAGAACGCCGTGCCGGCCTGTTGGGTCGGACCGGCCTGGGTGAGGGCCGCCTCGCAGAAGGACCCGGCCGTGGCCGAGCCGTTGAGCTGCCAGGCGCCCACGCAGCCCGTCGGCTTCTGCGGGAAGTTCACCTTCACGTGCACCGTGGCCGTCGAGGTCCGGGCCAACGCGTCGGTGACGGTGTAGGTGAACGACAGCGGACCCGCATAGCTGGAGCTGGGGGTGAATGTCAGCGATCCATCAACGGCGACGTTGACCGTGGCCCACGGGGTCGGCTGGGTGAAGCTCGTCACCGTGAGGCCCGTCCCCGTGTCGTTGCCCAGCACACCGGGTGCGGCGACCGACAGCGGCGTGTTGTAGGCGGTGCTGTAGGAGTCATCGGTGGCCACCGGGGCGGGCGGCAGCCCGACGGTGAGGGCCACCGTCGCGGTGGCCGTGTGGCCGAAGCCGTCGGTGACGGTGTAGGTGAAGCTGTCCTCGCCCCAGTACGTCGAGGCCGGAGTGTAGGTGTACGACCCGTCCGACGCGATGGAGACCGAGCCGTGGCTCGGGTTCGTGTGGCCGGTGACGTGGTTACCCGTCCCGGTGTCGTTGGCCAGGACGCCCGGTGCCGGGACGACCAGCGCGGTGTTGAACGGGGTGCTCCCGGTGTCGGTGTTGGCGACGACCGCGCCGGGGATGAACACCGTGGACGAGTTGAAGCTCAGCTGGACGGCGCTGGCGCCCGACGCGGCCGGGAGGCCGAAGCCGGTGTTGACCGCGTTGCACAGCGTCTGGCTGCTGTCAGCCAGCGTCCAGGTGGCGGGCGACACGGTCGTCCCCGCCGCCGCGCTGAGCGTGACGGTGGACGTGTTCGTGAACGTCTTGATCTGCGCCGTCAGGTCGGTGCCGCTGGGGCCCGCCCCGAAGATCGTCACCGAGCGGCCGACGTCAGTCGACTTGAACGGGGCGCTGGAGTCGGTGAAGACCGCCGAACCGGATGTTGCGGCGCCGGTCGTGCGGGTGACCACGCCGACGGGCACCATGGCGGGCACCGCGTAGATGTTGGAGGTGAGGGTCACCGCTCCGGTGCTGGTGTTGTAGGCCACCGGCGCCACGGAGATGGCGCCACCGTTCGTCGCGTTCGCCGCGTCCGAGCTCAGATCCATGGAGATCTGGGAGGCGCAGTCGATGTGGAAGAACGCCTGCTGGAGCTCAAGCTGCCAGTTGACGTGCAGGTTGACCAGGCCCGTCGCCGGGTTCAGCGTGCCGGTGACCGGGCTGGTGGCGGCCGGGACGATCGTGAGGGCGCCGCCGGTCGCCGCGTACACGTAGGACTTGGGGAACACGAAGCTGGCCGCCGGGATGGCGACGTTGCCGTCCTTGTCGACCGTTCCGGTACCGGTGATGTAGGCCCGCGGCTGGTTGCCGGCCGCGATCTCGCTGTCGTCCTGGGCCGCGGTGAACCCGCCACCGGCGTTGCACTGGGCATCGACCGGTGTGGCCGGGATCACCCCGTGGCTGGCACCACCGTCGAAGTCGATGTTGGTGTCCTGCGCCTTGGTCGGATCGTCCACCGCGACGTCGTTGTTCACGCCGTCGTTGCACTGGGTGGGCGTGGCCGTCGACGGCAGCACGGTGTTCTTGCCGGCGAGGTCGAGGAACCCCCCGCG
>DHIQ01000218.1:6469-22634 GCA_002403895.1 Candidatus Neomicrothrix sp. UBA4742 | reverse complement strand
GGACCCCCCCGCCGTTGGCGGTGAACGTCGACGAGCCCGGGTTGTTCACGACATCGCCGGCACCGGCCCAGGCCGAGCCGGCGAAGAACACCGAGCTGACCAACATGACCGGCACGGAGAGTGCAGCCGCGAGCCGCGCCCGCTTTGGCGCACGCCTACGTTCCGACAGCTTGTTCAAGGCCTTCACCTCCGTAGAAGTCGCTCATTGCCCGCGCCCGACCACAGAATGAGCGATTGAAAACGAGCGCTCGTTCTACCACAAATGTGGGGCCGTCCTACGTCGGTCAGACGGTGACATCGAGCGCAGTCAGTCCCCGCAGCACGAAATGGTCCCGATACACCGGTTGGCTCGCAAGCTCGAGATCGGGGAAGCGCCGGATGAGGCTCCCCACCGCGATCTGCCCCTCGAGCCGGGCCAGGGCGGCACCGAGGCAGTAGTGCAGACCCTGGGAGAAGGCGAGGTGGTGGTTGTCGCTCCGGCTGAGGTCGAGGTGGGCAGGGTCGGCAAAGCGAGCCGGGTCGCGGTTGGCCGCCGACACGAGGGTGACCACCGTGTTGCCCTTGGCGAAGCGGTGGCCGTCGACCTCGAGTTCTTCGGTGGCGATCCGTGCGGTCACGTGAACGGGACCGTCGAAGCGCAACAACTCCTCGACGCCGGGTACGTCGAGTGAAGGGTCGTGGCCCCAACGGGCGCGCTGGTCGGGTGATCGGAGCAGGGCGTAGGTGCCGTTCCCGATGAGGTTCATGGTGGTCTCGTGGCCGGCGATGAACAGCAGCATCACGATGCTCGTGAGCTCCTCCTCCGAGAGCCGATCACCCTCCTCCTCCACCGCGATGAGCGCACTGACCAGGTCATCGGCAGGCCGGACGCGGCGTTCGGCGAACAGCTCCTGGAAGTACCGGATGAAGTTGAATGCGGCCAGCAGGCCTCGCTGCAACAGCTCATCGTCGATGTCGGCGTCGAGGAGTCTCGACGCGTCGGAGGACCACCCCGAGAATTGGTCCCGGTCCGCCAGGGGCACACCGAGCATCTCGCAGATGACGGTGACCGGGAGTTCGAATCCGAGGTCGGCCACCACGTCGAGCCCGCCGGCGTCAGCCGCGTCGTCGAGGATGCCGTCGACCAACTGCTGGATGCGGGGCCGGAGTCGCTCGACCGTGCGCGGAGTGAAGCCCTTGCTCACCAGCTTGCGCAGGCGGGTGTGGTCTGGCGGGTCCATGAACAGCAAGGTCCGCTGGTCCTCCGCCTCGACCAGGGAGCGAGGGTCGCCCTCCGCATAGACACGGGGCGGATCGGCATGCCTCGGGTTGGAGGAGAACCGCTGGTCACGCAGGACCGCCTCACAGTCGACGTGGCGGGTGAGGACCCAGACGCCTTCCGGGTTGCGCCAGACGGGGGTCTCCTTGCGCAACCGGTCATAGGTGGGCCACGGATCGTTCCAGTCGTAGGGCCCGAACTCGTCGGATCCGCCGAACACGCCGCTGGTATCTCGGGGAGCGTCGCTCACAACGCCGCCGAACCTAGCCTTCGAGGCCGAGGTCGCGCTGGCCCAGGCGCGTGAGTCGAGCCAGCTCCTCGGCTGACTCCAGCGACGAGTGCACGAATCCCTCGAGGGCCTGCTTGCGTTCCACCATGCTCTGAGACGCTGACTCGCGGGTCGAGGCCAAGGCTTCGGAGGCGCTGATCTTGCTGTCGTGCACGACCTGGGAGACATGCGAGCGGGCGACGGCGCTGCTGGCCTTGCCCCAGTAGGCCTTGAACATGCCGACATCGAAGGTGCCGAGCGAGACGCGGTTGGCGGCGCGCAACCGGGCCGGAGGAGTGCGCAAGCCCTTCACGATGCCCAGCCAACTGGCCGCCTTGAGCACGTAGAAGGTCGGGTCGAACTCCCACCAGAAGAACCCCTGCCGGGCCGACGCCTGGTAGTAGTGGTGGTTGTTGTGCCAGCCCTCGCCCATGGTCACCACGGCGATCATGGCGGAGTTGCGGCTGGTATCGGTGGTGGCGTAGCGACGCCGACCGAACACGTGGGCCAGCGAGTTGACCGTGAAGGTGGCGTGCCACAGCAGCACGGTGGACAGGAAGAAACCGATGAGCACCCCGCTCCACCCGGCGATCAGGTAGGAGGCGAGGCCCAGCGCCCATGGGCCGATCCAGTCCTTCTTGTTGAGGAACACCAGCTCGGGATACTTGGCGAAGTCACGGATGCGGTCGTAGTCGGTGGTTGCGTACTTGTCGCACAGGATCCAGCCCACGTGGCTCCACCAGAAGCCCTTCTGGGTGGGCGAGTGGACGTCCAGCGGGCCGTCGCTGTAGCGATGGTGGTTGCGGTGGTGCGCCGCCCACCACAGGGGACCCTTCTGGGCTGCGGTCGTGCCCCCAAAGGCCAGCAGGAACTGCCAGAACCGGTTGAGCCGGTAGCTGCGGTGTGCGAAGTAGCGGTGGAAGCCGGCGGTGATGCAGAACATCCGGCCGACATACAGCGCGACGCAGAGCACGACCGCCCGCACGCTCACCCCCGTGAAGATGGCGAGAAGCGGGAGCAGATGCAGCAGCACGAACGGGATCGACGTGAGCTTGTTGACCTGTTCGTCCGGACCACGGCCATTGGGGGGCGACGGCAGAAGAGCAGCGGATTCCGGCTGGTCGAGAACCAGAGGCGAGGTTGGCATCAGGGTCTTTCTGGGCGGGATGAAGAACCGGCAAACCGTAGCCTACCGACCAGTAGGTAGGGAGCTCGCCAAAGGCAAAAAAGACGCACCGGGTCGTGATGACTAGGTGGGGTTGTGCGGTTGACCACCGCCACGGTGGTCAATGACACGACCCCGATGTTCTCGACACCGTCGCCCCGCGCCCATCATTGACAGCGTCGCCGCCTCGGGCTGCACTCGAAGGGACGCATCTGCGACGACAAGGGGAACGCCATGATCACAGATCTGCCTGAAGCCCATGCCCGGGCGCTGGCCGAGACCCGGCGCGTCGTGGCCGGCGTGGGACCCGACCAATGGAACCAGCCCACCCCCTGCGAGGATTGGGACCTGCACTCGCTGGTCAACCACCTGGTCGCCGGAAACTTCTGGGTGGCGCCCCTCCTCGGAGGCCAGACCATCGAGGACGTGGGCGCTCGCTATGACGGGGACATCCTCGGTTCCGACCCGGTCGCCGCCTATGACCGCTCGGCCAGTGAGGCCCGGGTCGCAGGCCTGGCCCCGGGAGCCATGAGCGCGCCGTGCGCCGTGTCGTACGGTCCCGTGCCCGGGGAGGTGTACGTCGGTCACCGGGTGCTCGACGTGGTCATCCACGGGTGGGACATCGCCAAGGCCTCAGGCCAGGACACCGCCCTCAACCCGGAGTTGGTCGACCAATGCTGGGAGATCATCGAACCACAGATGGCGATGCTGGAGGCCAGCGGTATGTTCGGGAACCGCCTCGACGCCGATGCGGGCGCGTCGGGCGAGGCGCGGTTACTCGCTACGCTCGGTCGCCGACCCTGATTCGTCGGTCGAACTGCTCGACCGACCCATCCCGGGAGCCACTCGGCACCGGAGAACTGCTGTGACCGACCTGATCGCCGAACCCGCGCCGGTTCCGACCATTATCCCTCGCGCCTCGGTGGGTGAGGCTCGTCTGGTGGGAGCGGTGGCCGCGGCCATGGCCCTCGGCGTCGGCGAGTTGGTCACCGGCCTGGGCGGGTCGAGCCAATCCTTGATCGGCTCAGTGGGGAACGCCTTCATCCGACAGAGCGGTGGCGATTTGGCCCGCACCGCCATCCGGCTGTTCCAGACGGCAGACAAGCCGACCCTGATCTTCGGGATCGTGGTCATCTCCCTGCTCATCGGCGCCGCCCTCGGCGTGGCCAGCCGACGGCGACCGTGGGTCGGGGCGGTCGGCTTCGCCGCCTTCGGGCTGGTGGGCGTGGTCGCCGCCGCAACCGATCCCCTGGCCTCGGTGCTGCGGGCCGCCATCGGCGGAACCATCGGGGTGGTCGCCGGATTGGCCACGCTCAGCCTGCTACTGCATCTGGCCGCTTCCTCCCATGTCGCTGCCCGGCCGGTGGCCCGTCCGACCCGACCGTCTCACCGCAGCAACCAGCCGGTGCGTCGCGACACACCAACCAGCCCGCACGCCTCCCGCCGGGCGTTCTTCGGCTGGACCGCGGCAGCCGGCGCGTTCGCCGCCACCGCGGTCGTGGCCGGGCGCGCCGCGATGCAAGGCACGTCCAACGCCGCCCGAGCGGCAATCCGACTCCCGGTGCCCACCAACCGGGCCGTTCCGCCCGGGGCATCGACCGCGTTGCAAGGTCCGGGGGTGGCCTCGTTCGAGGTGGACGGCTTGACCCCCTATCTCGTGGCCAACCGCGACTTCTACCGGATCGACACCGCGCTGGTCGTGCCCAACGTCAACCCCGGCTCGTGGAGCCTCAAGGTGACGGGCATGGTCGACCACCCCTTCCAGATCAGCTTCGACGAGTTGTTGGCCATGCCCCAGATCGAAGCAGCGGTCACCCTGTCGTGCGTCTCCAACGAGGTGGGCGGCAACCTGGTGGGCAACGCGCTGTGGCAGGGCGTGTCGCTCACGACGCTGTTGGACCGTGCCGGGGTCCAGGCCGACGCCAGCCAGGTGGTGGGCCGATCGGTCGACGGCTTCACCGCCGGGTTCCCCACCGCCGCGCTCACCGCCGATCGCACGGCGATGGTGGCCGTCGGCATGAACGGTGAGCCGTTGCCGGTGCTCCATGGCTTTCCGGCCCGCCTGGTGGTGGCCGGGCTCTACGGGTACGTGTCCGCCACCAAGTGGCTGAGCGAGATCCACGTCACCACCCTGGACGACTTCGACGGCTACTGGATTCCCCGGGGATGGTCCAAGGAGGCGCCGATCAAGACCGAGTCGCGCATCGATGTTCCCCGATCCGGCGGCCTGCTGAACGCCGGCACCATCCCCATTGCCGGGGTGGCGTGGGCGCCCGGACCGGGCCGGGGCATCACCAAGGTCGAGGTCCAGGTCGACGACGAGCCATGGCGCGAGGCCAAGCTGGGCGAGGTGCTGTCAGGCAACACCTGGCGCCAGTGGATGCTCGAATGGGAAGCCACGCCCGGCACCCACACACTGCAGGTTCGGGCCACCGACGGCACCGGGGAGACCCAGACCGAGGAGCACGCCCCGCCCGAGCCCAACGGCGCCACCGGCTGGGACTCGCACCGGGTCAAGGTCAGCTGAGTTCACGGCCGGTCAAACCAGGGAGCGGAGCCCAAGCCCTCAGCATGACGACGGCCGATGCCCAGGAGGGGGTGGCCAGCTTGGTAGAGCGACGGAAACCCGACTACCGCGGCTGGTGAGCCGCCGCCGCCCGCCGGAGTCGGTCGCGCACGGCGTCACCGAGACCACCCGGAGGCGGCGGCACGACCACCACCACGTCGGCTCCCAGCCGGTCGACCTGCCGGAGTCGGTCGTAGAGCACGCGGGCATAGTCCTCGGCAGTGCCCGCCGGCTCCAGCTCGATGGCGTCAGGGTGCAGGCCGTCCACGACGGTTGGGGCCAGCACCGCCACCCGCTGGCCCTCGGCCAACAACTCGGCCACCCGGGCCACCGCCAGAGCTACCGGCTCGACGACGTCGACCCGAGCCTGGGGGGCGTAGTGCACCTCGAGCATGCCCGGGGCCCGGGCCCCGACGGTCGGCTCGTTGACTCCCGTCCGCCCATCCGTGGGCGTGTCCACCGCCAGGCCGGGCGCATAGCCAAGCACATCGCTCAGGCGTTCCACGCTCACCCCACCCAGGCGCAGCACGAGCGGCTCGGGGCCAGTGCAGTCGACGATGGTGGACTCCACCCCGATCACGCTGGAACCACCATCGAGGATGGCGTCGACGTCGTCGCCCAGATCAGCGGCGACGTGGGCCGCGCTGGTGGGGCTGACGCGCCCGAAGCGATTGGCTGACGGCGCGGCGATGCCGGCCGGCCGGCCACCCCGACGGGCCGAGAAATTGCGCAGCAGGGCGCGGGCCACGGGATGGTCGGGCACTCGCAGGCCGATGGTGGAGCGACCGCCCGTGACCTCATCGAGGGCGGCCGGTCCCCGCTCCAACAGCAGCGTGATGGGGCCCGGCCAGAATGCGTCAGCCAGCAGGCGAGCCTCGGTGGGCACGGCGGCGGCCCACTGATCGAGGCCGGCCGCGTCGGCCAGGTGCACGATCAGCGGGTGATCGGCCGGGCGGCCCTTGACGGCGAAGACCCGGGCCACGGCCACCTGGTTGCTGGCGTCAGCCCCCAGGCCATAGACGGTCTCGGTGGGGAACGCCACCAGGCCCCCCTCGACCAGCAGCGCAGCAGCGCGGTCGATGTCCTCGTCGCTCGCCGTCACGCCGCGATGGTGCCACTCCGACCCGCCATCCCCCCAAAACGAGTACGAACCGTCGTAGGAAGTGGTCGCCCTGGAGGCCACTTCCCACGCCGGTTCGGGAGTTGGAGCCGGTTCCGGACGGGTCAGTCCATCTCGAAGCGGTAGCCCATGCCCGGCTCGGTGATGAAATACCGGGGCTGGCTGGGATTCGGCTCGAGCTTGCGGCGCAGGCCCGCCAGGTACACCCGCAGGTAGTTGGCCTCAGTCGAATACTCCGGACCCCACACTTCCTGCAACAGCTGCCGTTGGGTGACGAGCTTGCCCCGATTGCGCACGAGTTGTTCGACCAGACCCCACTCGGTCGGCGTGAGGTGGACCTCGCTCCCGTCACGACTCACCCGTTTGGCGGCCAGATCGATCGAGAAGTCCGCCGATTCGATGACGGGCAGCTCCTCCACCGGGGCCGCCCGCCGCAATGCGGCTCGCATACGGGCCAAAAGCTCGTTCATCCCGAACGGCTTGGTCAGGTAGTCATCGGCGCCAGCGTCGAGGGCGTCGACCTTGTCGGCTTCGTCCTCGCGTACCGACAACATGACAATGGGGACCTTGGTCCAACCCCGTAGGCCGCGGACCACCTCGATGCCGTCGATCCCCGGGAGCCCGATGTCGAGGATGACCACATCGGGGTGACGCTCGGCGGCTAGACGCAGGGCGTCCTCGCCGGTGGCGGCCAGGTCCACCACGTAGTCACGGGCGCGCAGGTTGGTGGCCAGCGCGCGCCGTATCTGGGGCTCGTCATCGACCACCAGGACTCGAGTCATCCCCGGCCTTCAGGTTCTCCCCAATCGGGGATCAGTTGGGCATCGCGTTCCGCCTCAGGGGTGGCCGGCACCCCCGCGGGTTTGAGGGAGATGACCGCGGTGAGGCCACCACCGGGGGTGTCCTCCAGTACGAGCTCGCCGCCCATCGCCACGGTGAACCCCCGCGCCACGGCCAGGCCGAGACCAACCCCACTCCCCCGGGCTCGGTCGCCCAGCCGTTGGAAGGGCTCGAAGATCCGCTCGCGATCGGCCGGCGGCACGCCCGGGCCTCGATCGATGATCCGCAGATCGAGTCGCCCGCCGGCCTCGCCCGCCTGGATCCGCACCGGCTCGTCAGGAGGGGCATAACGCAAGGCGTTGGACACCACGTTGGCCACCACTCGCTCCAACAAGATGGGATCGGCGGCGGCCGCCGGCAGCCGCTCGGAGACATCAACCAGCACGTGCTCGGTCGACTCGCTCAAGCTGGCCAGGGCCAGGGCCACTGCCTCTTCGAGGGCCACCGGCCGCACTGCGAACGACAGGGCACCGGTCTCGAGTCGGCTCATGTCGAGCAGGCTCCCGACGAGGTCGTTGAGGCGGTCGGCCTCTTCGTCGATGGTGGCCAGGAACTCGTGACGGGCGACCGGCGTCCAGTCCACGTCGTCTTGCAGCAGGCTGGTGGCCGATGCCTTGATGGAGGCGAGCGGCGTGCGCAGATCGTGCGACACCGCCCGGAGGATCGCCGTGCGCAGCAGGTCGGCCTCCGCCAGGGCCTCCGCCTCCGCGGCCTCCGCTTTCAGGTGACGCCGCTCGAGCGCGGCCGCCAGTTGAGCAGCGAAAACCTGAAGCACCCGCTGGTCATCGGCGTTGAGGGGCGGTCCGACATGCACGAGTTGAGCACCGTCACCCAGGGGCACCGTGGCATGGCCGTCCGGGACAAGCGGAGGATCCTCACCGGCGACCGCCTCGACCATCCAACCACCGTCGGCCGGCACCAGCAAGGCGACGGCATCACGATCGAACGTCGATCGCAGGTGGGCCACCATCTCCGCCACGGCGTCGTCATCGCCGGCCAGCCCGCCGGCGACCCGGGCGAGTGCCTCGGCCTCAGCCCGGGCCCGAACCGCATCAGCCGAACGACGCGACACCTGCGTCACCAGCGCGCTCACCAAACCAGCCACGACCAAGAACGTGACCAGGGCGACGAGGTTCTCACCTTCGGCGATGGTGAACGTGTGGAGCGGTTCGGTGAAGTACCAATTGACTACCAGGGACGCCACCACCGCGGCGACGATGGCCGGCAAGAACCCGCCCACGATGGCCACGACCACGACGAGCACCAAGAACAGCAACATCTCGGTCGAGAGGTTCAGGCGCCCGTCGAACTGCGACAGCAACACGGTCAGCACCGGGATACCGATGATGGTCAGCAACCACCCGGCGGCCTGACGGCGGGTCGACAGGTGGGGCAGCCTGCGCCGGCGCAGCGGTTGGCCGCGGCCATCGCTCGTGCCGTCGCGGTGCTCCTCGTCACCGATGATATGGACGTCGATGTCGAACGCTTCTCGCAGGACGGCGTTGATGACGGAGCCCCGGGTGAGCTCGGACCAGCGGCTCCGTCGGGTGGCACCGAGGACGAGCTGGGTGGCGTGCTCGCCACGGGCGAACTGGGTGAGTGCCTTGGCCACGTCCGGCCCGACGACCTCGTGGTAGTCCCCGTCCAGGTCGGCCAGGAGCTGGCGATGACGCTCGAGCAACTCGGGCGGTGCGTCAACGAGCCCGTCGGTGGCCTGCACATGCACTCCGAGCAGGTCGGCCTTCGTCCGGCGGGCGATCCGGGCCGCGCGACGGATGAGGTGGTCACCGCTGGGGGAGCCCGTCACCGCCACCACCACCCGCTCGCGGGTCTCCCAGGTGCCGGAGATCCCTTGCGCCTCCAGGTACTCCTGCAGGCCGGCGTCGACCTTGTCGGCCACCCACAGCAGGGCGAGTTCCCGCAGGGCGGTGAGGTTGCCGACGCGGAAGTAGTTGCCGAGGGCGGCGTCGACCTTCTCGGCCCCGTAGATGTTGCCGTGGGCCATGCGCCGCCGCAGCGCCTCGGGGGTCATGTCCACCAGCTCGACCTGGTCGGCGGCGCGCACCACGGCATCGGGCACCGTCTCGTGCTGCTTCACGCCGGTGATCTGCTCAACGACGTCGTTCATCGACTCGAGGTGCTGGACATTGACCGTGGTGATCACGTCGATGCCGGCCGCCAGCAACTCCTCGACGTCCTGGTGACGCTTGGGGTTGCGGGAGCCGGGGACGTTGGTGTGGGCCAGCTCGTCCACCAGCACCACGGGGGGCCGGCGGGCCAGGACGCCATCGACATCCATCTCCTCGAACATGGCGCCGCGATGGGTCAGCAGCCGGCGGGGCACGATCTCGAGATCGCGGAGCTGCGCTGCGGTCTTCGGTCGGCCGTGGGTCTCGACGAAACCGACCACGACGTCAGTGCCGCGCTCATGGCGCCGGTAGCCCTCGTCGAGCATGGCGAAGGTCTTGCCCACGCCCGGCGCCGCGCCCAGGTAGATGCGCAGGTGGCCGCGGCTCATGACCGAAGTCTACGAACTGCGTGCTCGCCCACCGTGCCCAACAACCGGTCGGAGGAGCAAACCCCGGGTCGAGTGGGCACGGTGAGACGACTCATGGCTGCTGGTCGAGGGCGAGGTTGAGCGCCAAGACGTTCACGCCCTCTTCGCCGAGGAAGCCCAACGACCGACCCTGCGTGTGCTGGTCGATCAGCTGGTTCACCACCGACACGTCGATCCCTCGAGCCTTGGCCACCCGGTTGGCCTGCAGCCGGGCGTTGGCCACCGAGATCTGCGGATCCACACCCGAACCCGACGAGGTGACGGCATCGACGGGGACCGGTTGGTCGGTGCTCAGGCCGTTGGCCTGGCGGTAAGCCTGCACCCGCTGGGCCACCCCGGGGCTCGACTCGTCCACATCGGGCGTCGACGGATCGTCGGCCACGCCGTCCAGCAACGTCGAGTTGGTGGGGCCCAGGTTCGAACCGCCCGAAGACGAGAGCGACAGGTCCGAACCGTCACCGGCTTGGCCGCTGGCGTCGGTCGACCCGCTGGCCGTGATGCCGGCGGCCGAAGGCCGGCCCTGAAAGTACTTGTCGCTGGTGAAGGTCTGGCCCAGCAGCGACGAGCCGACGACCTGCCCGTTTCTGGTCACCAGGGACCCGTCAGCCTGATGCTTGAAGCCGAGCTGGGCGGCCGCCAGAGTCACGACCGGATAGCCCAGACCCAGGACGACGGTGAAGACGACCATCATGCGAAGGGCGGGCAGCAGTTGGCGGCGCATCACTTGACTCCAATGGCGGCGATCACGAGGTCGATGAGCTTTATCCCCACGAATGGGGCGATCAGCCCGCCGACGCCGTAGATGAGGATGTTGCGGCGGAGCACCGCGGCGGCCCCGGCCGCCCGGAACTTCACGCCCCGCAGGGCCAACGGGATCAACATCACGATGATGAGGGCGTTGAAGATGACGGCCGACAAGATGGCCGACTTCGGCGATGACAGGTGCATGATGTTGAGGGTGTTCAACTCGGGGAACACCCCGACGAACATGGCCGGGATGATGGCGAAGTACTTGGCCACGTCGTTGGCGATGGAGAACGTGGTCAGCGAGCCCCGGGTGATCAGCAGCTGCTTGCCGATCTCGACGATCTCGATCAGCTTCGTCGGGTTCGAGTCGAGGTCGACCATGTTCCCGGCTTCCTTGGCCGCCTGGGTGCCGGTGTTCATGGCCACCCCCACGTCGGCCTGGGCCAGGGCGGGCGCGTCGTTGGTGCCGTCCCCCGTCATGGCCACCAGGAAGCCGCCGGCCTGCTCCTTCTTGATGAGGGCCATCTTGTCCTCGGGCGTGGCCTCGGCCAGGAAGTCGTCGACCCCGGCCTCCTCGGCGATGGCCCGGGCCGTCATGGGGTTGTCGCCGGTGATCATCACCGTGCGGATGCCCATGGCCCGCAGCTCGTCGAAGCGCTCGCGCATGCCCGACTTCACGACGTCCTTCAGCTGGATCACGCCGAGGACGCGGCCGTTCTCCACCACGGTCAGGGGCGTGCCGCCCTGGGTGGCGATGGCCTCGACCTCGATGTCGAGCTCGGGGGGAACGGAGCCGCCCAGCTCTTCGACGTAGCGCTTGACCGAATCGGCCGCTCCCTTGCGCACGTCGCGGCCCTCGATCACCACGCCGCTCATGCGGGTCTGAGCCGTGAACGGGATGAGCTCGGCCCCGACCAGCTCCCGCTCGCGCAGGCCGTAGCGCTCCTTGGCCAGCACCACGATGGAGCGCCCCTCCGGGGTCTCGTCGGCCAGCGACGAGAGCTGCGCGGCGTCGGCCAGTTCCGCCTCGCTCACCCCGGACAGGGTGATGAAGGCGGCAGCTTGGCGGTTGCCCAGGGTGATGGTGCCGGTCTTGTCCAGCAGCAGGGTCGAGCAGTCCCCCGCCGCCTCGACGGCCCGGCCCGACATGGCCAGCACGTTGCGCTGCACCAGGCGATCCATGCCGGCGATGCCGATGGCCGAGAGCAACGCCCCGATGGTGGTGGGGATGAGGCACACCAGCAGCGCCACCAGGACGATGATCTGCTGCTCGGCGCCGGAGTAGATGGCGAACGGCTGCAGGGTGACTGTGGCCAACAGGAAGATGATGGTCAGGCCCGACAGCAAGATGTTGAGGGCGATCTCATTGGGGGTCTTCTGCCGGCTGGCCCCCTCGACCAGGGCGATCATCCGATCGAGGAACGTCTCGCCGGGCTTGGCCGTGATGCTCACGATGATCTGGTCCGACAGCACCCGGGTCCCGCCGGTGACAGCGGAGCGATCACCCCCGGACTCACGGATGACGGGGGCCGACTCGCCGGTGATGGCCGACTCGTCGACAGAGGCGATGCCCTCGATGATCTCGCCGTCGCCCGGGATCAGCTCGCCGGCCACCACGATGCACTCGTCACCCACCTGGAGCAGCGGGCTGGCCACCGGCTCGATCGAGCCGTCGGTCCGGCGGACGTTGGCCACGGTGTCCGCCCGGGCCCGGCGCAGCGAGTCGGCCTGGGCCTTGCCCCGGCCCTCGGCCATGGCCTCGGCCAGGTTGGCGAACAGGACGGTGAACCACAGCCACACTGCGACCATGCCGGCAAAGAGGTTCTCGGTGCCGGTCGACTTCCCGAAATCCCGGACGAACAGGAAGGTGGTCAATACCGACCCGACCTCGACCACGAACATGACCGGATTCTTGGCCATGAGTCGCGGGTCGAGCTTCTTGAAGCTGTCGATGATGGCGACCTTGAGGATGGCCGGATCGAAGAGGCTCTTCTTCTCCTTCTTGAGCGACGGCTGGGCCGGATGATCCGGATGCTCGGGCTGCTCCACGTGCTGGACGGCAGTCACGTCGTCTCCTAGATGCTCAGGTGCTCGACGATGGGGCCGAGCGCGAGGACGGGGAAGTAGGTCAGACCGACGACGATCACGACCACGCCCACCAGCAGGCCGGCGAACAGCGGCGTGCCGGTCGGGAACGTGCCCGCCGATTCGGGGACCGGCTGCTTGCGGACCAGCGATCCGGCGATGGCCAAGGCGGCCACCATGAGCACGAACCGGCCGACCAGCATCGCGAGACCCAGCGTGGTGTTGTACCAGTCCGTATTGGCACTCAGGCCGGTGAAGGCTGAGCCGTTGTTGTTGCCAGCCGAGGTGTAGGCGTACACCATCTCGGTGAGCCCGTGGGGCCCGGGCGCGTTGAGCAACCCGGCCACCGAGCCCTTCAACAAGATGGCGGTGGCGGAGAAGCCGAGAATGGCGAGGGGGACCGCCAGGATGTAGATCACCACGATCTTCATCTCGGCGGCCTGGATCTTCTTGCCCAGGTACTCCGGCGTGCGGCCGACCATCAGGCCGGCGATGAACACCCCGAGCAGGACGAAGATCAACATGCCGTAGAGGCCGGCGCCCACGCCACCGGGGCTGACCTCACCCAGCATGATGTTGGTGAGGGGCGCCATGCCGCCGAGCGGCGTGAAGCTGTCGTGCATGCTGTTCACCGCACCGGTGGAGGTGCTGGTGGTGACCCCCGCGTAGAGCCCGCTGGCATCGGGGCCGAAGCGCGTCTCCTTGCCCTCCATGTTGCCGCCGGCCTGGGTGCTGGTGACCGACTGGTTGGCCCCGCGCGACGTGAGCTCCGGGTTGCCGTGGATCTCCATGCCCATGGCCAGGGCGGCCACCGCGATCCACAGCGTGAACATGGCGGCGAACACCACCCAGCCCTGTTTCTGATCCTTGGCCATCCGCCCGAAGGCGTAGGTGAGGGCGAAGGGGATGAGCAGGATGCTGGCCATCTGCAGCCAGTTGGTGAAGCCGTTGGGGTTCTCGAAGGGATGAGCCGAGTTGGCGTTGAGGAAGCCACCGCCGTTGGTGCCCAACTCCTTGATGGCCTCCTGGCTGGCCGCGGGGCCGCCGGGGATGACCTGGGTGGAGCCCTCGACCGTGGTGGCCGTCGTGTTGGCGTGCAGGTTCTGCACCACACCCTGGCTGGCGTAGACGATGGCGATGAGGAAGGCGAGCGGGAGCAGCACCCGGACGATGCTGCGCACCAGGTCCACCCAGAAGTTACCGATGGTTCCCCTTCGGCTGCGGGTGAGGCCCCGGATGAGCGCCACCACCACACACAGGCCGACGGCGGCGGAGGCGAAGTTCTGCACGGCGAGCGCCGCCATCTGGGTGAGGAAGCTCACCCCCGCCTCAGGGATGTAGGCCTGCCAGTTGGTGTTGGTGACGAAGCTGACCGCGGTGTTGAAGGCCAGCCCTGGCTTCACGTTCTGGATGGCGTTGGGGTTGGCCGGGAGCCACTGCTGGAGGCGCTGGAACAGGTACACGGTCAGGATCGACACCAGGCTGAAGGCCAGCATCGACAGCGCGTAGGTGGTCCACCGCTGCTCGCGCTTCTCGTCCACGCCGCACACCCGGTAGACGAACCGCTCGATGGGGCTGAAGAAGCGATCTCCGAAGGGTGGCTTCTCGGGGGCGTCGACGCCGGTCGAGTAGATGCCGGCGAGGTAGGGCCCGAGCACCCGTGTCCCGATGACGATGAACAGGATGAGGGCGCCGAGTTGGAGCCAACCAGCGAGGGTCATCAGAACTTCTCCGGGAAGACGAGGGCGGCCACCAGGTACGCCGCCAGGGCGACGGCGAGCACGAGGCCGATGATGTTGTCGGCGGTCATGGCAGCTCGCTCCCGGCCTCGTCGGCTTGGGCGCCGACCAGCTCGGACGGCGCGTCACCGGACGCCGTGGCGGCCGCGGGCGCGGAGTCAACCGTGTCGTCGGGCCCGATGATGTGGTCGCAGGCCTTCACCAGCAGGACCATCAGCCCGAAGAAGGCGACCACCACGAAGAGGAAGATCACATCTGCCATGGATGCGGTTCTATCCACCGCGGTCGGCAGCGAGAAGGGCCTTAGCGAGGGTTTAGCGACGGCCCTTCGCCTCTTGACGTGGCCTTATCGCCTCCATCATCGTCGGTCACTGCTCAGGTCGTCTGGAACCCGCTCAGCGCGGCACCGGCCTGATGCGCCAACGCCACCGCCACCACCAGACGGTCGGGCTCGATCAACTCTCCCGGTGTGGGGACAAGGGTGTAGGTACCCAGCACCCGACCCCCACCCGAGACCTCGAGGGTCACGCCCTTGGCGGGCAGGCCCATGCTCTCGGTCGCCCAGGCCAGGTCACCCCACCGCACTTCGCCGCGGGGATCGATGCGGGCCAGCAGCGGATCGGCAGGGCCGGGATCGAATCGGCAGTCCCGCAGGACGAGAACCTCGCGCAGCTGGGCGGCGACGGCGGCCACCACCCGCTCGGCGGACTCCCCCCGTGAGGCGAGGTCGGCGGCGCGGTGGATGCGGCCGATGTCGGCCCGACTCTGACGGGCCTCGTCGGCCTGGCGCCGGGCCCAGACCGAAAGCTGGCCGACGGTGAGGCCGACCACCAGCAGCAACACGGCCGACAGGGCGTCGTCGCCCCGGTTGATGGAGGGCGAGTTGAACGGCACGGTGAAGAAGAACTCGTACCAGAACGCCGCCGACAAGGCGGCAAGGATGGCGGCCAGCCGACTCCCCGAGCACGCCACCGCCACTACGACCACCACCATGATGAGCGCGATGTTGGTGTTCTCGACGTGGCCGCGCAGCGGGATCAGCGCGGCGGCCACCAGCGGTACACCGACCAACGCGGCGACGATGGCCCATCGGTCGAGGCGAGCATGCATATCCGACTTGTATCGCCCGCCGGGTCCTGCCGGAAGGCGATTGGGTCGATCTTGACGAGATCCTGACGCGAGTCAGGCGGTGTCTGTCCGCCAGAATCTTGCGCGGTAGGCAAGAACTCGGCGCCGAAACCGTTGTTCAGCGGGAGGCGATGCCGGCGAGGACCTGATCCACCAGGGTCTCGGCGTCGGCGGGGCGCAGCGGCTTGCCCATGATCAACTGGCGGTAGAACACCACGCCCATGACTTGATCCAGGGCGAGCGAGCAGTCGATGTCGGGCCGCAGGTCCCCCCGGGCGATGCCCCGTCGCAGCACTTGTTCGGCCTCGAGACGGCGGGGGGCCAGGAACTGCTGGCGGAACAATTCGGCCAGCTCCGGATCACGTTGGACCTCAGCCAGTAGCGTCGCCCCGATCTCGGCGCTGCGGGGCTCGAGCCCCCGGCTGACGGCGCCTCGCAGGATCGCCACCAGATCGGCGCGGGTGTCGCCGGTGTCGGGATGGGGCACCGACGCCTTCACCGTGCGGATGGCGTCGAGGATCAGCTCGGCCTTGGACGACCAGCGCCGGTAGAGCGTCGCCTTGCCCACCCCGGCTTGGGCGGCCACGCCCTCCATGGTGAGCCGGGCGTAGCCGACGTCGACCAGCAAGTCGAGGGTGGCATCGAGGATGGCGGCGTCCGCTTCCGCGCTGCGGGGGCGGCCGGGGCGCCGG
>DHIQ01000218.1:3820-6346 GCA_002403895.1 Candidatus Neomicrothrix sp. UBA4742 | reverse complement strand
CGTCGTCGGCGTCGTCGGCGTCGTCGTCGGTGTCGTCCACCACCGGACGGGCATCGGTGAGATCCACCGACGCGGTCCCGTCGAACACGTTCGGGGTGCCGGGCTCGATTCCTTCGTCGGCCGACTCGGGAGCCCGAGCGGGCAGGAAGAAGAGCGCCACCAGGGCACCCGTCAGGGCGATCACGGCCCCGACCACGACGCCACGGTGCATCCCGTCGACGAAGGCGCTCCGGGCTGCGTCACCCAGGGCCTGGCCCTGGACACCCCCGATAGCCTTGGCCGTCCCCATGGCGGCGCCGATCGAGTCGGAGACCCTGGCCGCCACATCAGCGGGGACCGAGGCGCCCGAGGCCCTGACCGACGCGGCCATCGAGCTGGCGAAGACCGACGAGTACACGCTGCCGATGATGGCGACGCCAAGGGCGCCACCCACCTGGCGGGTGGTGTCGTTGACGGCGGACCCCACCCCGGCCTTGTCCCGCGGCAGCGAGCCCATGATCGACTCGGTGGCCGGGGCCATGGTCAGGGCCATGCCGGTGGCCATGATGACGAAGGCGAAGAACACCGGCGTGTACCCGGCCGAAGGCTCGACCTGGGTGATGACCCAGAGGCCGGTGGCCACCGTCAGCAGGCCGGCGGCGACAACGAGCTTGGTACCGAAACGCTCGGCCAGCTTGGCGCTCTGGGGGGCCACGGCCATCATCACCACCGCGAAGGGGATGATGCGCACGCCGGCGGCCAGGGCGGAGTAGCCCAGCACCGACTGCAGGTACTGGGTGAGCAGGAACAGCGAACCGAACAGGGCGAAGAAAGTGAGGGTCACGGCCAGACTGGCGGCGGTGAAGCGGGGGTTGGAGAAGAACGACACGTTGAGCATCGGGTGGTCGCTGTGCAACTCCCAGGCGATGAACGCCCCGAGGACGACGATGGCGACGCCGAACCCGACCAGCGTGGCCGGCGAGGCCCAGCCCTTGGAGGGAGCCTCGATGATCGTCCACAGCAGGGCGGTGAGCCCGGCGATGGAGAGGAGCGCGCCCAGCGGGTCGAGCTTGGGGGCCGAGGGATCCTTGGAGGTGGGGACGAACAGGCGGCCGCCGATAAGGGCGAGGATCACGATCGGGACGTTCACCAGGAACACTGAGCCCCAGTAGAAGTGCCCCAGCAGGTAGCCGCCGGCCAGCGGGCCGATGGCGATGCCCATGGCCGAGAAGCCGGCCCAGATGGCGATGGCCCGGGCCCGCTCGGTGGGCACGGTGAAGACGTTGGTGACGATGGACAGGGTCGCCGGCATGATCAGGGCGGCGCCGATGCCCATGACGCAGCGGGTGGCGATCAGCTGGCTGGCGGACCCCGCCGTGGCGGACAGTACCGAGCCGAAGCCGAAGATGAGCAGGCCGATGGACAGCGCCCCCCGGCGGCCGAACCGGTCACCCAGGCTGCCGGCGGTGAGGAGCAAGCCGGCGAACACGAGGGTGTAGCCGTCCACGATCCACTGCAGCTGGCTGGTGGTGGCGTGCAGGTCGGACACCAGCGTGGGGAGCGCCACGTTGAGGATGGTGTTGTCGACGCCGATGACGACGAGGCTCATGCACAGCACGGCCAGGGTCCACCAGCGACGGCGGTACACGTGGTCGTCAACGGTGGTAGGCGCGTAAGCGGACGTCTGGGTGGCGAGATTGGCGTCGGTCATCTTCCGGTCACCTTTTCGATACGGGAGTGTCTCGATACGTAGGAACCGGAACCTATCCGCCCCTATTCCGAAACACTCCCGTTCCGTATTGTGACGTTGGTCTCGTCGCCTTTCTTACGTCCGCCGTACGTCGGGTCAGATGACGCTGGTCAGCACCAGGCCCGCGGTGACCGCCGCGATGCCGATCCGGTACCAACCGAAGATGGCCAGGCTGTGGTGCTCGAGGTAGGTCACCATCCAGCGGATGGCCACCACCGCCGAGACGAAAGCCACCACCAGCCCCACCAGGGGGGCCAGCACCCCGAACGTGCTGATGACCTCACCGCCGTTCTTGAGTCCCTCGTAGATCGTGCCGGCGCCGAGGGTCAGCAAGCCGAGCAGGAAGCTGAACTCGATGGCCGCCGACAGGCTCAGCCCGACGGCCAGGGCGGCGATGATGGTGACCAGCGATCGACTGGTGCCCGGCCACAGCGCCAGGCACTGGGCGGCGCCGACGATGAGGGCCTGGCGGATGGTGATGGTGTCGAGGACGCGGCCGCGACGCTCCTCTTCCAGGCGGCGCCGGCTGCTGAACCCCACGAGCAGAGATCCGCCGATCAACCAGGCGATGATCACCGGCCACACGCCGAGCAGATGATCCCGGATCGGGTGTTCCAGGCCCACCCCCAACACGGCGGCGGGCAGGAAGGCGATCAGCACGCCGATGGCCACCTGGCGACCGTGAGGGTCACGACCCAGGATCCCCTCGGCCATGGAGCGGAGCCGACGGTGATAGAGCAGCACCACGGCCAGGATGGCGCCGGCCTGGATGGTGATGGCGTAGGTGTCGGCGGCGT
>DHIQ01000218.1:2757-3661 GCA_002403895.1 Candidatus Neomicrothrix sp. UBA4742 | reverse complement strand
GCGTAGGTGTCGGCGGCGTCCTTGGTCTCCGAGGTCTGGCCGATGCCCATGGCCCGCTGCACCACCAGAAGGTGCCCGGTCGAGCTCACGGGGAGGAACTCGGTGACGCCTTCGACCAGGCCCAGCACCACCGCCTTGGGGACGTTGAGCTCGTTCGGCGTATCGGACGACGAGGACGAGGCCTGCGCCCGGGCCACCGCGGCCGCGGCCGCGGCCGAATGAGCCGAGCCCACCCAACCGGCCAGGACGGCGACACCGAACAGGACGGCCACGACGAGCTGACGATGGCGAGACGCGGGGGGGTTCGCGGCGGCAGGCATCGGGTGACGGTAGCAATCCCCCGCCATGGCCCGGGACGCCCGAGAACTCTGAAGCCGGGTCGAGGCGGGCCGGGATCTCTGAAGCCAAAACGACACCAGTCGTCGGAAACCTTGCAGAGATGGTGAGCCGAGGCCCGCGGTCGCCCGGGTCAGCTCATGGCGGCGATGGGTTGCTTGGGCGGGTACTTGCCGTACGTACGGAAGTGGTTGGCGATGCCGCTGGTGAAACTGTCGATGTAGGCCAGCTTGCGGATCATGTAGCTGCGGCTCTCCTTGGGATCGAGGTAGAGGTTGTAGAGCCGTCCGTGGGTGTACTTCTGGGTCACGCCGGTGAAGCCGCCCAGGTTGAGGCAGTCACGATCGTCGTCCGACGTCGACGCCACCATGAACTTCCACTCCCCCACCCGCAGCGCCGAGAACACGTTCGTCAGCCAGTAATAGAGGTACTTCCGGTTCGACTCGCCATCGGGGTCGAGCAGGAACGAGGTCTGGTCCACCCCGTCGATGTAGCGGTCGGAGGGCATGGCATCGGCGGCACCGGCCAGGTTGAGGATGGTGTTGAACAGGTCCATCTGCGAGAACAC
>DHIQ01000218.1:0-2433 GCA_002403895.1 Candidatus Neomicrothrix sp. UBA4742 | reverse complement strand
TGGCCGCCCTCCCAGGTGGAGCCTTTGGCGCTGCGGAACGGGGAGTAGGCGGAGTCGGGCCAGGTCTCCATCTCCGGACCGTTGTCCGAGGAGATGAAGATCAGCGTGTCGTCCATCTGGCCGGTCGCCTCCAGCTCGGCCACCAGGCGCCCCACGATGTCGTCGAGCTCGATGATCGTGTCCTTGTAGGGGTGCTTGGCCGGCGACGAGCCAAGGAATCGCTCGTGGGGGTAGTTGTCGAAGTGGGCACCGCGGGTGCAGTGGTAGAGCAGCCAGGGCTTGCGCGCGGCCGGCTCGGGCTGGGCCATGCGCCGGATGAAGTCGAGGGAGTAGTCGGCCCACTTGTCGTCCAGCAGCGAGAGCACCGGGATGGTGACCTCCTCCACGTTCTCGGTCTCCCCGCCCCGGGTGGCGTGAACAAAGCACTTGTTGAACGGCAGGTTCTCCACCCAGCGGGTCCGCTCCTCGCTGTAGACGATCTCCGGGAAGAAGTTCGGGTCGCGCCACTCCGTGTACATGTCCGACACGGATAGGAATCCGTAGAAGTCATCGAAGCCCACGTTCTGCGGCTGACTCTCGACGTTCTCGCCCATGTGCCACTTTCCCACGGCCTGGGTGATGTACCCGGCGTCCGACAACAACTCGGGGAGGGTCACCTCGCCATCGAGCCCGCCCGGCTGGCCGTACATCGGAGGGCGCAACAAGCCGTGGCGCATGGGCAACCGCCCGGTCATGAGCGACGCCCGCGACGGGGTGCAAGACGGCTCCGAGTAACACGACGTGAGCATCAGGCCACGCCGAGCAAGCTTGTCGATGTTGGGGGTCGGCGCGCCCACCGCCACGCCACCGCCGTAGCAACCGAAGTCCCCCCAACCGACGTCGTCGAAGAGGATGACCAGCACGTTGGGCTTCTTGCCACTCCCGCCGCCACCGGCCCGGTAGGCGTCGAGCGCAGCCTGAGCCCGTTTCTCCTGGCCCTCGAGCACGAACCTCGGCTCGAGGTTCTCGGCCGTTCGCACAGTCTCGGCCACTACTGGATCATGGGCCATGGCGCTGCACTCCCCGGGGTTGCGATCGACCCCCGGGAATCTAGTCCACCGCCCGAGCAGAAACTGACAGTCACACTGCCAGTTTTCCGAACCGAACCGGCGTAGCACGGCAGGGCTACGCTCCGACGCCGACAGGGGGGAACCATGGGATCCGAGCCCAGAGAGGCGAGCGCGGCCACGCAGGCAGCCAACGAGGCGATGCGCCTGACGCTGCCGTTCCAGGACCGGGCCGACTTCGCCGACGCCCGGCGCGGCTTGGTCGCCACCCTCGATGAACCCGTGATCCGCGCCACCTCCGGCCGGGTTGTGTGGGACCTCACCCCCTACGCCTACCAATCCCTCGACGCCGACTGCCCCTCGACGGTGAACCCGAGCCTGTGGCGCCAAGCACAGCTGAACTCCATCCACGGCCTCTTCGAGGTCACCGACGGGATCTACCAGGTCCGCGGCCTGGACCTGTCGAACATGACGATCATCGAGGGCGCCACCGGGATCATCGTCTTCGATCCCCTCATCTCGTGTGAGACGGCCGCCGCTGCCCTGGCCCTGTACCGGGCCAATCGGGGGGACCGACCGGTGACGGCAGTGCTGTACACCCACAGCCATGTCGACCATTTCGGCGGGGTAAAGGGCATCGTCGACGAGGCCGAGGTCGCCGCCGGCGCCATCCCGGTGATCGCCCCCGAGGGTTTCCTCGAGCACGCGGTGGCCGAGAACGTGTACGCCGGGACGGCCATGTCCCGTCGGGCCCAGTACATGTACGGCGCGCTGCTCGACAAAGGCCCCCAGGGCCAGGTCGACGCCGGGTTGGGCAAGACCACCTCGCTGGGGCGCATCTCGCTCATCGCACCGACGCTGTCGATCACCCGGACCGGCGAGGAACACGTCATCGACGGCGTGCGCATGGTGTTCCAACTCACCCCCGGCACCGAGGCCCCGGCCGAGATGAACATCCACCTGCCGGACCACCGGGCCATGTGCGCGGCGGAGAACGCCACCCACAATCTGCACAACGTGGTGACCCTGCGCGGCGCGTTGGTCCGCGATGCCCTGGTGTGGTCGAAGTACCTCGATGAGATGATCGAGCTCTACGCCGCCGACACCGACGTCCTGTTCGCCCAGCACCACTGGCCGTGCTGGGGCGGGGACCGCATCGTCACATTCCTGTCCCGCCAGCGCGACGTCTACCGCTACCTGCACGACCAGACCCTGCGGCTCATGAACCAGGGGTACACCGGCATCGAGATCGCCGAACAGCTCGAGCTGCCGCCCGCGCTGGCCCAGACGTGGTCGTGTCGGGGCTACTACGGCAGCGTCAGCCACAACGTGAAGGCCATCTACCAGCGCTACCTGGGCTGGTTCGATGGCCACCCGGCCAACCTGT
>DHIQ01000187.1:7279-9109 GCA_002403895.1 Candidatus Neomicrothrix sp. UBA4742 | reverse complement strand
AGCGCTGCTCCTCGTCCACCACCAACAGACCCAGGTCCTTGAAGGCGATGTCGGCTGACAGCAGCCGGTGGGTGCCGATGACCACATCGACCTCACCGCTGGTCAGTCCCTCGGCCACCTTGCGGGCCTGGGCGTTGGTGAGGAAGCGGCTCAGTACCTCGACCCGCACCGGGTAACCGGCGAAGCGGTCGCCGAACGTCTGGTAGTGCTGCTGGGCCAACAGCGTGGTGGGCACCAGCACCGCCGCCTGGCGCCCGTCCTGCACCGCCTTGAACACGGCCCGCAACGCCACCTCGGTCTTGCCGAAACCAACATCGCCGCATACCAGGCGGTCCATGGGCACGGTGCGTTCCATGTCGCCTTTGACGTCGTCGATGGCGACGCCCTGGTCGGGGGTCAGCTCGAAGGGGAAGGCCTCCTCCAGCTCGTGCTGCCACGGCGTGTCGGGCGCGAAGGCGTGTCCCGGAGTGTGCACCCGGGTCTGGTAGAGCACCACCAGTTCCTGGGCGATCTCGGCCACCGCCGAGCGGACTTTGGCCTTGGCCTTGGACCAGTCCCCCCCGCCCATGCGGCTGAGGCTGGGCGACTCGCCGCCGGTGTAGTGGCGCACCGCGTCGATCTGGTCGGACGGGACGTACAGCTTGTCGTCGCCGCGGTACTCGAGCAGCAGATAGTCCCGCTCGACGCCACCGATGGCCCGCTTCACCATGCCGCCGTAGCGGGCCACCCCGTGCTGGTAGTGCACGACATAGTCGCCCGGCTTGAGATCTTCGAAGAAGCCCTGGGCCTCACGGCGGCGGGGCCGGGCCCGGCGATGCGCACGGCGGCGGCCGGTCACGTCGGATTCGGCCAGTACGGCCAGCTTCACCGTCGGCAACAAGAAGCCCCGCTCGAGCGGCTGCACCACGATCGAGCCGCCGGGCTGGGTGAGGTCCCGCTCACCCGTCGAATCCAGCGCCAGGTGGACGTCCTCGTCACCCAACAGGGTGGCGATACGCCCGGCGGTGCCGGCGCCGTCAGCGGCCACCACCACCCGGTAGCCGTCGGCCAGCATCTCATTGAGCTGGCGGACCAGACCGCTGCCGTCGCCGACCACCGGCGGCCACCCGGCGGCGGCCACCGTGGCCACGTCCGGTCCCTCGGGGGCGGTGGTGATGGTCCACGCCGGGGCCTGGGTGTGGGCCAGCAACTGGTCGAAGGGCAGGTGCAGAGACGGGAACGTCAACCCCTCCGCCCCCCAGGTGACGGCGAGGGTGCCGGCCAGGTCGGCCTCCTCGGCCAGGATGTCGGCGGCCCGGTCGCGCATGCGGCGGGGGTCGACCAGCAGCACCTGGGCGTCGGGCTCGAGCAGGTCGAACAAGGTGTGCTCGCCCTCGGTGAGCCACGGCAACCACGACTCCATCCCGTCGAAGGTGAGCCCGCCACTGAGTCGCTCCCACTGCTCCCGGCCCCACGGCTCGCGGCCCACCAGCGCCTCGGCCCGCTGGCGCACCTCCTCGGTGGCCAGCAGCTCCCGGCACGGGAACAACTCGACCTCGGCCCGGTCGATGGTGGAACGCTGGTCGGCGACGGAGAACTCGGTGAGGCGGTCGACCTCGTCGCCCCACAGGTCGATGCGCACCGGGGCGTCGGCGGTCGACGGGAACACGTCCACGATCGACCCTCGCACCGCCACTTCGCCGCGATGTTCGACGAGTTCCTCACGGCGATAGCCGGCCGCCACCAGCTCGGCCACCAGCGCCGTCGGGTCGAGCTGGTCACCGTGGCCGATCACGATCGGCTCGGTGTCTTCGACGTGGGGCCCGAGGCGCTGCACGAGGGCGCGCACCG